>JAQWSU010000006.1:0-300000 GCA_029243025.1 Pirellulaceae bacterium
GAACTTCGCGAGGTAATCTTCTATCGTGTCAGGGTCGAATCCAAGAACAAGCAAACCATGCTTTTCCATACTTCGAGACAGCCTGCTGAGGCCCCTGTTGTCAAGATTCTCGCCTGTTATCAGATCTTCCGAAACATACGAAAATATAATCTTGCTTGCTGATCCAGCCTTCGGAACAAAACTCAAGATAGCGTCGTTGGCTTTGCCAGTGAGATAGGCCGAAACGCTTTCCCACACAAACAACGTGGTTGAAGACAGATCGCATCCTGCTTTCTGCAGTTCGGTTCTAATGTCTCGTATGTGAAAACCCACTGCGATATAGCTCACATGGTCGGGCAAACGCCCCAGAACCCGCTTGATCGTCTCCTTTTTTCTTTTGATCCCACCAGGATGGTCAACCTCGAAGTAGCGGATCTTCTCGATCCCTGGAAGGAAATAAGCCTTGGGATCCATTCCTGACCCAAGGTTGACAATGGCGTCGATCTCATCCGTTGCAAGGCACTCCTCAATGACCTCATCGTAGTATCGAAAACGGCAAAGCAAGTAGCCCAACATTCCCGAGTACAGAATTTCGCAAAAAGCGGTAACCGATATCTGCACGGGCGAAACGTGCCTGAGCTTGACGAAATACTTACTCCCGCCAGACAGAAACTTCTCAGAAATGGGATCGTTGTACAGACGCTGCTGCGGAGGATAGAGCAGCCCATTGCTCGCAATGCAGGCAGTCCACATCCCGTGCTTGTCGGATCCACGGCATCTCCATCAGGAGGGAAAGCTGCGTACCTGGCAGTCACCGGTGCAGACAACAAAAGGTCGCCCGAATGTCAATCGTTGAATTCGGCCTGCATATCTCGGCTCTTGATCTGCAACGAGAATCGCAAGCTGGCCCCGGAATCAACGCAGTCTGCGACAAGGTGGCCACCATGAGATTCGACAATTGACCGACTGATTGCAAGCCCCATCCCCATGCCGTTTTCTTTGCCCGAATTGAAAGCTCCAAAAATGAATCCCTCTTTGCCGACCGTTACGCCTGGGCCGTTGTCTCTGACCACGACTTCAATGCTGTGATCGTCAATTCGCCGTGTGCTCAAGGTGATCACTTTTTCATCAGAATAGAGTTCCTGCAATGCTTCCATCGCATTTCGGATCAAATTAACGGCTACCTGTTCGACCTGCAATGGGTCAATTTGGATTAATGGCAAGCCCCTGTCGAATTGTTCTACAAGCTCAATCTGAGATTGAAGTAAATCCGGTTCCAGTAGACTAACCGCTTTCTTAATCACATCATGAATGTCGCTTTCTTCCCGCTTCAGAAGCGTTTTTGTGATCAAAGATCTTACTCCGGCAACAATCTGCGCCGCACGGACAACCTGTTCACGAAGACTCGCTGCCATCTCTCGGATACGATCCATCATTGGTTCATCAGCCGAAGTCAGTTTTTCAATCACGAACGCATAGTTGGAAGCGGCTGACAATGGCTGATTCACCTCGTGCGCAATACTCGACGCCATCTGCCCCATTAAATTGGACTGCGCGGCTTGAGCAAACCCCTCACGACGTCGACGGAATTCCTCTTCCGCAGCCCGTCGGATGGTGATGTCTTGCACATAAACAACAAAGTATTGCTTACCTTCGAACTCAAACTGATTCATCGTCACTTCGACGGGCAATACAGAACCGTCTTTCCGACGATGAAAAGCCTCAATAATTTTGGGCTCACCACTCCGCATTGCCTCCACGCCAGTCGTCCAATAGTCCGAGTCAACCTTGAACAGAATGTCTTGCATCTCCAAGGTTAGCAATTCATCGTGCGAATACCCGGTCAAATCGCAAATCGCCTGATTTACGTAAGCAATTCTTCCGTTTGTTTCGGCCTTCAAGATCGGGGTGCTACTTTTGTCGACAGAAAATTGAGTAAACCGCAACTGTTGTTCGTCGCTTCGGCGTCGAATCGCAATGCTGGCCAGGTAGGCTGCACTTTGCAGCACACGAAGATGCTGCTCAGTCGGAACGCTAACACAAGTGTGGCTGATTGAAAACGTTCCCAAGACTTTATCATCTTCAGCCATGATAGGAATGGACCAACACGCTAACAGACTGTACTTCTCAATTACCTCGTGCAAGGACTGCCAATACTCACTCTTGCGCGTGTCGGCGACGATGACCGGTTTTTTTTCCAAAACGGCCGCTCCGCAGGAGCCGACGCGATCTCCAGGAACAATCGTCGCAAACATGGAGCGAATTTCGTCGCTTACACTCGGAGCCACCTTCAAATTCAAGACATCTGCCTTGGGGTCATAAAGCATCAGGCTGGTAAATGATTGGGGCACTAATTTCTCGACCAGGCAGCAAAGCTCCGTCAAAATCTCATTGATTTCGACCCCCAGTGCGACCTGGGCGAGAATATCATGCTGCAAAAGAAGAATGCGATGCACCACTTGCAGATCCGATTGGTCATCAAACGGTGCCTCTTGCATGTTAATCTGATCCTCTTCCATCAGTCTCGGCACAACAAAGGGGCTTCGATCGCCGCTCCGATTTCACTTTTTGGTGGCAAGCCAACTCGAAACAATGTGTTACAAATGGTTACAAAGGTCAAGGGTGAGCATTATGACATCGTCGATCCGTTCAAATCTATTGAAAAACTAGCGGCGATGGTCATTTTGCACGACTGTGAGCCCGAGCAGAAATAGGCACATTGCTCTCGGATTTCACTTCGCGCTAACAACCCAGGGTGAACCTGGAGCTCCCCACCGACTCGTGCAGATACAAACCACGGTGTCCTCTCGCTAATCGGGCTAATTCCAGCGAAAAAATCGCAGGGCAACGACAAAAGAGAGGATCGCCCAGCACCCGATCAAAGTCAGTTCCGTCGACAAATCGACCAACGACCTGCCCTCTAACATGGTGCCTCGAATCGCGTCAATCAGCGGCGTTAAAGGTAGCAGCTGAATCAGCGGTTGAGTCGCTTCTGGGAATCGTTCACGAGAGAAAAAAATACCAGAAACCATCCACATTGGTAGCGTTGCAAGATTCATCAAACCTGACATCGTTTCCATGGTTTTTGCACGAATTGCAATCAGTAATCCAATGCCAGAAAATTGGACACACCCCAACAGAATTAACAGCAACAGAGCGAGATAGCTACCCTGATTGACCACTCCAAAAATCAAATTCGAGCAGACCAGCAGCAAAAGGATTTGGGGGATGGTGAAGATCTGGCGACTAATCATGATCGCCGTGAGAAATTGTCCCCGTTTCATGGGTGTCGCCAGTAGCCGCTTGAGCAATTTCCGGATTCGCATATCGACAATGGCGAATCCAATTCCCCACACCCCCCCACTCATGATCCCCATACCAATTAAACCTGGAATTAAGAAATCAATGTAACGAGAGCCTGGCGCAGTGATCTCTTGATTGCTTGAGAGAACCACATCGTCCCGCCCAGCAGCTCGTTGCAAGACATCGTTAACAGAATTTCGAGCCAGCAGGCTTCCTGGCCGCGTTGGATCATACGCATAGCGATAGCGTGGTTCGCCCGTAGCTTCAACGGCGACAATCACGTCAGCCCGCCCAAACCGCAAACTATCATTTGCATCGTTAGCGTTTTCAATACGAATGCGAAAGCGATCATCCTGCTGAAGCGTTTCTAGAATCGCAGCCGCCTGATCGGTCTGTTGAATGACAACCGTGATTTGCTCGACGGGTTGAGTACGGAAGGCAACCCCCAACGCGAGCATTGTCAAAAGGGGAAATACATAGACCCAAAAAATAGCCGCCGGTTCTCGCAAAAACGTGCGAAGCCTAGCCAGAATCATTTGACAAATTGCCGAATGGCGGACTTCGCTATCTGGTTGCCTCATGAGAATTCGTCCTCAGCTGCCTTCAAGCTCCGACCAGCAACCTTCATAAATACATCTTCCAGACTGGCTTGACGAGTGGTCAAACTTGCAATTCCCAACCCATTTTCTTCCAATGTTTTCAATAAATTTGGAATCACCAAGTGTGGCTGTGCAACAGACAACTGATACCGTCCATCTTCATGCTTTGCCTCACTCACATCAGGCAGATTACGCCACAGATGATCTGGCAAGTCAGCCTGAACATCGGGTCGCAGCGTAAAATTGACGACATGCTCACCGCCGATACTGGCAATGAGTTCCTGCGGCGACCCCACTGTAATTACTTTTCCTCGATCGATGATCGCAATCCGATCGCAAAGGCGTTCTGCTTCGTCCATGTAGTGCGTTGTCAACAAGACCGTACGACCTTGTCGACGTGAGTCGGCAATTAGTCGCCAAACTTCACGGCGTGATTGAGGGTCGAGCCCTGCGGTTGGCTCGTCTAAGAACAACAACTGCGGTTCGCCGATTAAGGCAATAGCAAACGCTAGTCGTTGTTTTTGTCCCCCAGAAAGATTCTTGACCCAAGTCTTTGATTTGTCATCAAGCGACACCCAAGCAATGGCATCCTGAGGATGCATTCCAGCCCGATAAAAACTACGAAAGAGTGTCAACGTCTCCAGCACCGTTAGCTTCTCCGACAACTGGGTCTCTTGCAAAGAAACCCCAATTTTCTGTCGAATCTCACTCCCCTGATCCTGCCAACGCATTCCCAAAATCTGAACGTCACCACTGGTTGCTGGCAACAGGCCTTCCAAGATCTCGATCGTCGTCGTTTTCCCGGCACCATTTGGTCCCAGAACGCCGAAACATTCTCCCTGCTCTACCCGCAGATCCACACCCCTAACGGCCTCAACCGGGGGCTTCCCGGGGTAGGTCTTCTTTAAATTCGAACAGGTAATGGCCGCAGTCGTCATCGAGCACTCTTTCTGGACATTTTTTTACGGTCGGTTATGCCTCATCAGTCATTCGTTGTCTACCGGGTGATGGGCAGCTAACTGCAATCGATTCTGGCCATCTTCCATCGCACGTTGAAAGAATCCTACCTAGATGGTTCTTGACAAGACTCGCTTTGCCCGTTGAATTATTGGCATTCATGAACCTACCGCGATGTTCAGATCCTCGGTCATATTACCTGCATTGAACCTGCCTCTTGGAGACTCCACTCACGATGCCTTCGCTAGATAAGCAACGCCGCAAAAAACTTCAAAAGAAAATCGACCGAGAATACGATTATCGCACCTTCTGTGACCGGGATGTCTATGTCAACGCAACGGGACCAAGCGGCCGTGGATTATTTGCAAATCGCCAGTTTTTCCCTGGTGAACTGGTTGTCGAAGTCAAAGGCAAGCTGTTATTGCAAAAAGATTACGGAGCTTCGACTTATGTGATGGAGTTGAACCGAAAATGGTATCTTGAACCGGACATACCAGGTGCCTTCGCAAACCATTCTTGCAACCCGAATTGTGAGCTCATCGAATTGACAGATCATTCGATGGGCATTGTCTCGATTTGCAATATCGAGCCAAGAACCGAGATTTCCTATGACTATCAGTGGCCGGCACTGTCGTGGATTCCACGCTGCAATTGCGGAGCGCCAACCTGTCGCGGTTGGGTCGTTGCAGAAGACCAGGTCGCTAAAATGCGCCGGCTCTCCAAAAAGCGAAACGGAAGTAAAAACGGAAGTAAAAAGAAGTAGGCTCGCTGACAGCACCCGAGGTCAGTTCCCAGTAAGCGCCTCCCAAAAAACATCGATCGTTGTCAACCACAGCCAGGGGTGAAATGGCTCCTCTGCTCCACCCCCAATCTGTTCTCCGGCAAACCGAGCAGAAATCAGAAACAGCAGGAACGTGCATGCGTTGCGGCACATACTTGCCATCATTTCAGCTGCCTCTGCTGGGGCCAGCGTTCGAGAGCCATTCTATCCAGGGGGTGCCCGCAGCTTGTTCCATTATGTGACATCCGTGCGGTCGGATCCGGTTAACGTTAGAATTCAAAAAGGTAGCCCTGGAAAAAGCACAGTAAAATTACGTGCGTTTCTTCAGCTCCGTTGCCAACGACTCCCGGACCACCTAACCAACCGTAGGAACTGATCATGCGTCTGCTCTGGATTATCCCATTCACCATCGTCTACCTAACCACCTTCGCGGTATCAACCTTTGCTGAGGACGAGCAATCGCAGAGCGACGACCAGACCGTCTTTTATGATCCTGTTGAAAAGGACATCGAGGGTTGGACGATTGCGGTCGATCCGCGACTCCTTGAACCCGAGCACCAAAAAACTGCCAGCGAAGCATTTGCCGCTTTGGCGAATCACCTGCAGCGAGTGAAGTACATCATGCCAGCTGAACGCGTCAAACAGCTACAAAAGCTGCGCATTTGGCTAGAACTTGACAATTCAAAACTGACGAACATGCAATATCATCCCGATCGCGGCTGGCTGCTTGCCAACGGGCACGATCCTCGCCTCGTCAAGCACGTGCACATCCCTCAGGCAAAAGATCTTCTCAAACGAGGAACATGGGCCAAACATCCGTATGTCGTGCTTCACGAACTTGCCCATGCTTATCATGATCAAGTGTTAGGATTCGACGAACCGAAAATCGTTACCACCTTCGAAGATGCCAAGCAGGCGGGCATTTACGAGAAAGTCCTCCTCTACACCGGACGCAAGGTTCGTCACTACGGACTCAGTAATCACAAAGAGTATTTTGCGGAATCTACCGAAGCCTATCTCGGCGTCAACGATTTCTATCCTTTTGTGCGTGCAGAATTAAAAGAACATGACCCCCCGATGTATGAAGTCATGAAAGCAGTCTGGGGCCCAATCGACCGAGAGTGACGCGTATCGGTTGAAAATTGGCCATTTGACAAATCAGGCTTCAGACTTTCCGCAGCGTGACCGATGGAACGAAGCGACGAGGACTATTTAATCGATCAAAAACGCGTGACGGATAATCGCATTCTGGCAAGGATTCCAGCATGTCGACGACAAAAGTGCTACCGCCCACGGCTCGAGTGATTTTGGTACACGGCACCTTCGCTGCTCGCGATGGAAATGTTGGTGATAGCTGGTGGCAACATGGAAGTGCAACTTGGAATGGGCTGCAAAAACGTTTGCCGGCTGGTACGGATCTTGTCGAGCAGAGTCAAGTGTTCCACTGGTCGGGCGAGAACAGTGAACGTGCTCGGATCAAGGCCGGCCAAGATCTCCTCAAGCTATTTCGACAATTTGAAGAGGAAGGCATTGGCTACCACGTGATCGGTCACAGCCACGGCGGTTCCGTGATCTGGCACGCTTTACGTTCAGCTGAATTGCAAAACTACTGGTTGCCTCGGCTGCATAGTTGGGCAACTGTCGGTACGCCTTTCTTGCAACACCAGACTCGCAGCAGCTGGAGTTTGATCAATGCCATCAACATTGTCCTCGCTCTCGTGTTACTGAAGCCCGCCTATACAACCTTCAGACGACTCGTCCAATACTCCATTGCCGCAATCACTGGCGGCGACATCGAGATGCTGACCGACGCGAGTAACGATTCCGCCATCGTACAAATTATTCGAGCCCCTAGCCTGAAGATCTTGGAGCTACTCGGAGTACCCGTCAACTTGACGGGAGACAAAATGCAAGTTGGCAGCTTCGATCCATCCAGCGGCGATTCGTTCGTAAATCACTTGTTCATGACAACCGAAGGCATCACAATTCTGATCGTCGCGGTGATCTACATCTACGTATTGGTAAACCTTGCTTTCATGTTTCTCAATCCGGTGCTTGAATCACTGCGAATGCGATCTGAAAAACGACTCGAGCAAAGGTGTTCCCAGCGATTCGGCAAACGTTGGCTTGGCATTTGGTCTCCGGATGATGAAGCAATTAATGGACTGACCGCCACCCTTCGACTCTCCATGTCTTTTGTCTCCAGGATGGGGCCGCGAGAACGGGTTCTGTTCTCGGACGTCTTATTACTCATCTCGCAACCGTATTACTGGCTGATTTCGCCTATCTTCAATCGCTTCATTCGCCCCCTGTTGGATGATTTCATTAGGTCTTACATTGCGAAAACCGCGCAAGGAAACAATCGACCGGCGGCAGAAGTTGTCGGTGTTTCGCAGGTTCCTCTCTACAGATCTGCAGAGTCCACATTCCCCTCGATGCCCGCCTGGATGAACGCTCGAATCGTGGACTCTTCCAACCGTTACACGGTGCATTTGGCACCCAAGCTGAGACGACTCCTGTCTTCCACCTGCATTCTGACAGGCCTGGACGCCTTTGGACACGAATTATCAGGGCGGGAACTGGTTCACACCTCCTATTTCGAGCATTCCGAGGTCCAAGATTTACTCGCCATGCACATTGCTTGGTCCATCGACAATTTTTCACACGCGGTCAAAATCAACACAACAGACGAGCGGCTGATCGCTTGGTACCAGACATTTCGCATCGCATCGGGCGGCCAGATACCTTCGGATTGGTTGGTCTCAACAGAACAAAACAAATGTTCTGTCCCGATTCGACCTCGTCGTAGTATTCCACAACGCAGGGCTGCTTAGCAGCAAATCTGGAAATATTGATAACCTTTTTCTTGAGGCAGTACTCCCTTGAAATTGGCTTTCTAATTGAATCGAATTTTGGCGGGCGATTTGCCAAAGGAGAGCCACGCGTCCTATGTAGCGAAGCTGCCTGATACAGAACAGAGTCTTTTAAAGAGTACGTTGTCAGCAATCAGTGTATTACTAACTAGCAACAGCCTCAGTTATCATTGCGCGCAAACCATCATGGTGATGCGTTAGTAACCTCGCCGGAGTGAATTGATGACAGACCAAAACGAATCACAGGGCCTCGGAACACGATGCTTACATGCTGGACAACAACCCGACCCAACGACAAATGCCCGGGCCGTACCTATTTACGCGTCCACATCCTACGTTTTTGACAATACGGATCATGCGGCAGATCTATTTGCACTCAAAGAATTTGGCAATATCTACTCACGGATCATGAATCCCACAAACGACGTGCTCGAACAACGTTTGGTCGCACTCGACGGAGGCGCAGGGGCCTTAGGACTTGCTTCCGGACAGGCGGCAACCCACGCTGCGATTAATACCATTTGCCACGCGGGTCAAAACTTCATTTCCTCGAACAGTCTCTACGGCGGAACCTGGACACTGTTTACACAAACGTTTCCTAAACAGGGTATCGAAGTCCGCTTCTTCGACCCCAGTCACCCGGAACAGATCGAAAATCTTGTCGACGAAAACACTCGCTTGGTTTACATGGACAGCGTGGGTAATCCCAAAAATGACGTTCCGGATTACCGAAAAATCACGGAGCTTGCCCATCGGCATCGATTGCCCGTTTTTTGCGACAACACGACGATGACCCCTCTGCTGCTCCGCCCAATCGAACATGGTGTTGATGTGGTGATCTACTCAACCACCAAGTTTATTGGAGGTCATGGCACTCACATCGGAGGCGCTATTGTCGATAGCGGCAATTTCCCTTGGGCCGACAATCCCGACAAGTGGCCTGAATTTTGTGCACCGTCAGAATCCTATCACGGCGTGGTATTTGTCGAAGCTCTGAAACCGATGGGAAACATCTCTTTCATCATTCACGCGCGCACACATTGGTTACGAGATACGGGGGCGTGCATGAGCCCCTTCGGTGCCTTCTTGTTTCTACAAGGTCTAGAAACACTCCATTTGCGTATGCCCAGGCATTGCGAGAATGCGCTGAACGTCGCTCAATTCCTGGAACAACATGAGGCCGTTTCCTGGGTCAACTATCCCGGATTAGAAAGCCACAAGGATCATGTCAACGCCATGAATTATCTACCAGACGGTCAAGGCGCGATTCTCGGTTTCGGCGTCAAGGCAAACAACGCCAACGAGGCGAAAGAAATTGGCCGGCGCTTCATCGACCATTGCAAACTGTGCTCGCATCTTGCCAATATTGGTGATGCGAAAACGCTGGTCATCCATCCAGCTTCGACAACCCACCAGCAATTGACCGCCGAGGAACAAGTAGAAACAGGCGTCACACCCGACTACATTCGTGTCTCAGTGGGACTGGAGGATAGCGAAGACATCATCGCTGACCTGAATCAAGCGTTGCGCGCAGCCACGGCCTAATCAATTCCTGAAGTAAGGGAAATGCAACTGCATTTCAGCCCGCTATGCCGGCAGAATTCAGCAGCTCAGATGACCAGCGAACCAACCAAGCTTTGACTCAGCTGCAATCGATTTGTTTTGACAAACCGATGCGGCTGAAGTTAGGGGGCCAGTTGCCTTCGGTTACCTGTGCCTATGAGACCTTTGGCCAGCTTAACTCCGATCGATCCAACGCGGTTCTCGTCTGCCATGCGATTTCCGGAGACTCACATGTCACGCGTCATCACCCGGACGACCAGCCTGGCTGGTGGGAACAACTGGTTGGCCCCGGACGAGCGATCGATACGAATCGCTACTTCGTCATCTGCCCCAACGTGTTGGGAGGCTGTCGCGGCTCCACCGGTCCGGAATCAATCAACCCAGCAACTAACCGACCGTTTGGTCAGCAGTTTCCAATCATCACAATGGACGACATTGTCAATGTACAGACTCGATTAGTGAACCAGCTGGGAATCGATCGACTCGTAGGTGTCGTGGGCGGATCCTTGGGAGGGCATCAGGCAATCACCTGGGCGACGCGTTATCCGGAACGCATCGCAGCCTGCTGTGCTATCGCGACTTCCTCTCGACTATCTTCGCAGGCCTTAGCATTCGACGTGATCGGGCGAAATGCGATCAAGACGGACCCGATGTTTCAGGACGGTCAATACTATGGCAATGCCAAACAGCCTGACATCGGACTGGCAATCGCCCGCATGCTGGGCCATATCACCTATCTATCGGCAGATGGAATGGACGAGAAATTCGACGTCGATCGACACAACCCCCGCGAACTTGACACGCTGTTTGAAAATCGTTTTTCAGTCGGCTCCTACCTTGCCTACCAGGGTCACAAATTTGTAGAACGCTTTGATGCCAACAGCTACATCACACTGTCCATGGCCATGGATCTTGTCGATTTCGGCGACACGCTTGAACAACGGTGTGCCTCGTTGGCTTCATCAACTTGCCGTTGGTTGGTGGTTGGTTTTTCCAGTGACTGGCTCTTCCCACCCCAACAGTCCCGCCAAATCCTGCAAGCACTCAATACACTCCAAAAATCGGCCACCTATGCCATTGTGCCTTCGGATGCGGGACACGATGGTTTCTTGGTCGAATCCGACATCGATCGCTACTGCGATCTAGTTGCTGCAACGCTTGCCCCACCAACAAGGCTCACCAGCGATACGCCTCCCCAACGAGTAGATGACCAGCGGATTTTGGAACTCATTGAAGATGGGGAATCCGTCCTAGACCTCGGCTGTGGCAGCGGAGATTTACTCTGCGCACTTCGAGCTCGAGGGCACCATCGCCTGACTGGGGTAGAAGTCGATTTGGATTCAGTCACCAAGGCGGCGCGTCAAGGTTTAATCGTTCAACACGCGGACCTTGATGAAGGCGTGCTCGATTTTCCTAACGACAGTTTTGATACGGTTATTTTATCAGCCACGTTGCAAGCCGTTGCCAACATCGAAGAGCTATTGGACGAGATGTTGCGGGTAGGCTCACGCTGTATTCTAAGCTTCGCAAATTTCGCCTTTCGAGAATTGCGAGACATGTACACACGAGAAGGCAAGTCTCCCAAAGCAGATGGTCAGTACCGATACGATTGGTACGACACACCAAACCGCCGGTTTCCTTCCATCACCGACGTCCATGAGCTGCTACGAGCAAAGCGGGCAAAAGTCTTACGAGCGATCTATATGGACACCAAATCAGACGTACAGATATCGGACGACGACGACTTTAATTACAAGGCAGACACAGCCATTCTGGTCATTCATCGCTAACACCCAAGTCTCGCGCTACTTGGTCGCTTTGAGCAAATCGATCATCGCCAAACCCATGGCATCACCGATCAGGAAATAACTTTCTGCATTTCCAAACCAATGATGACCGTGTCCAACATTGGGTGATTCATTTGCAGGACGTGCGAAATCGGTCGTTTGCACAAACGCGACCGAACCCTTGAACTCGGGTCGCATGGCAGCTCGACGTTGGGCGTTTCGAATCGCAAGCATCTTCTCGCCGGCCTTCGGTCCACCGTTGCCAAGCTCACCAATCACAATCGGCAATTGTGGCACTTTGAGTTCTCGCCGCACGTCATGAATCAGGTGGACCAGATTCTGTTCATAGTCTTGGCGACCTTGATCATCGGACATATCGTTCCATCCTTGAAACCAAACAAATCCCGCAAGCTGCGATTGGCGAGGCAACTGCGGAAAGTCGATTTCTAAATCGCCTACCGCCTGTCGAATCTCCGACACCATTTGTTCAAAATAAGGACCCGTCTCACCAATCGCACTCGGCGGGCGAAAATCTTGATGCAAACTCTTACCACCCCAGGCGGTTTTGATGATCAAAACCGGATCCTTTCGGTACTCACCAATCACATGACCAAACTGGAACTCAGGTCCGATGTGGTGGTTCCCCGGATAGCCGGTAAAACCAATTGACAGGGGTCCGCGTTTAATACCATCCCGCACT
The DNA here is from genome assembly GCA_029243025.1 of Pirellulaceae bacterium. Classification (NCBI taxonomy): domain Bacteria; kingdom Pseudomonadati; phylum Planctomycetota; class Planctomycetia; order Pirellulales; family Pirellulaceae; species Pirellulaceae bacterium. Next base: position 12,543 of record JAQWSU010000006.1, read on the forward strand.
TGGAAGGATACAAACACGTCATCCCGCACGACCCATTCGTTGTTTTCGTCTTTGACATGGGCATACCGATCTGGATCATCCGCTGCACGGATCACCTGATTTAACGTACCACGACCACCGTTGTAATACTTTGGATGATCTAAATCGACGACACCCTGCCCTTCCATATTGGATTGACCGGCCATCACGAAGATCTGTAGTGTTTCCGCAGTAGACCACGAGCCTATCAGGATACTGAAAAGCAGAGTCAGCGGTAAAAAACGCAACATAACGATCGTTTTCCTTTCCGAAACTATCACTTTACTCGGTAACCCAATTCCAGGAGTGATTTGCGAATACGATCCACATGATCTCCCTGAATTTCAAGCACGTCGTCTTTGACAGCGCCTCCCGCACCGCAAGTTTCTTTGAGTTTCGACAGCAGGGCCTTGAGATCAGTTCCATGGGATGACAAACCGTTGACCGTTGTCACCAGCTTACCGCGTTTTCTTTTTTCCATAAGTACGCGAGCGGTTTGTTCGGAGGGGTCGCGGTAAGTTTTAGGAGGCGGTGGACACTGACAGTCTGTTTCCAATTCGCCGCACCGCTCGCACTGAGGGGGCTGGTCGAATTGAGTGCCCTCAAATAGTCGCATCACTTTATTTACTCCAAACTTACTGGGATGACCTCGACAAACAATAAAGGTGTTTGCTGCCTCGCAAAAACAACTGTTCACCGACCAAAGCAGGCGAAGCATCACAACCTTCGTTGAGTCGATTTGTCGCCAGCACTTTGAGCTCGTTAGCGGGCTCGATCACCACCGCAGCACCGTCTCTTCCCACCACATAGAGGCGACCCGCTGCGGCCACCGGTGAGGCATACAATCGTCGCACTGCTGGCAACCGTGTCCGGCTCATCACTACCCGACCGGTGGAGGCGTCCACACAACTGAGAATCGGGTTATTTGACTGATTGAAATAGAGCATCTCTCCCAGTAACAAGGGAGAAGGCACATAGGGCGTTCCTCGGTCTCGCGACCAAGCCACCTGATCGGAATCAGAAATATCACCTCGCGAAGCCAAAGGCAAGGCAAACAATGATGATCCTCCATAGCCGCTCATGCAGAATACGGTTTCTTGCGTAGCTACGGGCGAGGGAGTCACATTTCCGACTTGGCCTCCACACTCCCAAAGAATCGAACCGTCTGCTAGATCGTAGCTTCGAACACGATTGCTGGCATTGGTAATAACTTGTGTTTTATTCTGATGTTGCAGGATGAGCGGCGTCGCCCATGCACTTGGTTCATCCCGATCCGCTCGCCAAACGGTGGCACCATTACGGGCATCCAACGCCATTAGGTACGATTGGTCCTCCTGATCGCGAACGATCACAACCCGATCACCATGCACAACCGGCGAGGCCCCTTCACCGAAACTCTTTCGCATCTTGACTGGTCCCAAGTCACGTTGCCACAGTAATCGACCGTCGAGGTCATAACAGTAGAAGCCGGCGGATCCGAACCAGATATAGAGGCGTTGACCGTCGGTGACCGGCGAAGCAGAGGCAAAATTATTGTCACCGTGATGACCTTCGTGCGGCACCATTTCCTTCGCGATACGCCGCCACAGTTCCTTTCCACTCGTCCGATCGAGACAAATTACAGCGAATTGGAAACGTGTGTTCGGATAGGTGATGCCGAACGGACGAGCGGGCTGATCAGCAGGCTTTGGCAGATCCGGAATGACTTTTCCGGTATCGATCGAAGTCAATAAGAAAATCTTGTCCTGCCAAATGATCGGCGTGGAACTTCCTCGGCCATCCAGAGGAACCTTCCATTGAACATTCTGATCCTCGCTCCATCGGATCGGCGGATTCGCCAGTCTGCTGACACCATTCGCCTCAGGGCCACGCCACTGAGGCCAGAAGGCTGCTTTTTCTTTAACCCAATCAACCGCAAAAACCGACTGGGTCACGGCCAATATTGCGACAACGATCAGAATTTGACGATCGAATTTGAACAACTGTGCCATCGATCTGCTTACTCCTCTGAAAAATCCGCTACCACCATCAAACCCGAGATTCAGGATGGCCAAACAAAGCTTAACGAGTCAGTCTCCCAATTCCTCGAAGATGGCCTTCATCAATAAAGGCCAGACGACTGTCGCATCGGCGTAGACTTCCGCATAGCGACCGCCCTGTTCGGTCGGAACGAACTTCCCCCAACTGACTCCTTCCGAATAAGTACAGCCCGAGAGGCCACCCCAGTGGACAGGTTCAGGGCAAATACGAACGCCATATTTAAAACGTCTGGCTGGTAAACAAGTTCCAAGTCGAGCGTTGGCCACATCGTAATAAGGCGACACTTGTTGTGCCCAATTCCGAGGAACGCCACCGCCAATGGTCAAAATCCCCAACTCTTCGCTTTGGGAAACAAAACGGGCATATTCCTGCAGATCCAAGAACGGGTTAAAACGAGGCACAGCAAGGAACACATCATTCGCCGTGGTGGGAGTCTCACCCTGCAGCGCGCCCCGCATGGCCCATGTCGCAACATCCAATCCAATTTCACTGTCCGTGAAGGCTGGAATAAAAACGGGAACATCCTTTTCCGAAGCGCTTCGCAGGATACCGCGTCCTTCCTTTAATTTGGCAAGTCGCTCTCCGATCGCTCGACAAAGTCGTGCGGATGACCAGACGCCATCCGTCGGATTCGACTCACTCATTACGGACCGAACTAGCGTTTCAATATTGTTCAAATTGGCTTCCATCTCTAGCGTATCGTAGATACGGTTGTAGCCCTGTTCAAACAACTTTTCGTCAGAATCACTCCTGTCATACCGATAATGCGTCAAGCCGATCGACTCTGTCAAACCGTGAGCAATCAGGGCACCTGTTGCAACAATCGCCTGGACCAAACCGCGGTCGATCAAATCACAAATGAGTTGCCCCTGCTTCGCCACAGTCATCGCACCCGAGAGTGTCAGGACAACCTGGCATTGCGATCGTTCGATCATCTCCAGCAAGATATCAAAGGCTTCACCAAGCTGTCGTCCGCCGAAAGCGGTCTTCCCCATGGCTCGCAATAGGTCGGTGAAATTGTGGACTTTCGACAGGTCAAGGCTCTCGAGAGGAACCAAGCCATCGTGACGGCCATCATGCAGTCGTCGCTCGGAGGACATCGGGTAGCTCAATCAAAATAAAGGATTTCGAGAATCTCGGCCCTAAGCTTCGCGTGCTTGCTCCAACAGCGCGATCCACGGCCCAACATAATGGCCGTTATCGTGAAACGTTCGGCCGCTAACAAGGTTACCATCGATGACACAAGCTTCGTCGACAAACTTTCCTCCGCACACTTCCAGATCGAAGCGACACTTGGGAACGGTAGCCATCCGCCGACCTTTCACACAATCTGCGTAGGCCGGTATTTCGACGCCGTGACAAACACTGGCGATCGGTTTGTTTGCGGCAAAGAAATGGCGCGTGATCTGTACGAGATCCTCATCATAGCGAATGTATTCCGGAGCTCGCCCTCCGGAGAAAAGGATTCCAGCATAATCCTCTGGCTGGACATCCTTGAAAGCAATGTCAGCATCGATCGTGTAGCCTTCCCATTCCTTGGTGATGGTCCAGCCCGATTTGACCTCGTGCAACACCATTTGATAGGTCCGTTGCTCCGGTGCGGCAACTACAGGCTGAAAGCCCGCCTCGATCAAACGGTAATAGGGATACATGGTATCAAGCGTTTCGGTCGCATCACCAACGACAATAAGAACTTGTTGCATTGCTGAATTTCCACTCAAAAAGGGAACGCATGATTCGCCGTGAACCTGATACGGAAAGCGAACACCTAAGTTTTACTAGCCCGCACCGCCCTAATCAAACTCGCCTTGGACGACGCGTTTCAAGTCGCGAACAGGACGCACGTCGCAAAACGTACAGTCCACGATTAGCGAACAATGAATTCTTCCCAAAAAGCATGCTGGCATTCAGATTAGGCAACAGCCAACGCCTGCCAATCAGACCATCCACGGGTAGCCAGAACAGCGAAGCCCGCATCGCGAGCGGCGCGGCAGATCGCCCGCTGTGACGGACAATTCATCAATACAAGAGCATCGCTGCCGACCCAGATTCTTCGGCAAGCGATCCATTCGGTCTAGCAGCGAGCGTGGCTCGAGGTGCACCCAGAACGAAACCCAGAACGAAACCCAGAACGAAACCTAGTGCGACAAAGTTTTCAGTGAGCGGCTTGATCGACTGAATTTGCAATGGATCGACCCGCGAAGCCAATCATCATCATCCAAGTCCCAAGGAACAAAAGTTTGATCCCCAGCAGAATGCCGATCGCAAACAGCCCTGTCCACGGCCAGTCTTGCCAGAGAAAGATTCCCAAGATCATCGAAACAATACCGCTCAGCACCATCCATCCCCAACTGGCCATGGGTCGGAGCTGGAAGCCCACGAAAACCTCTACGACACCCTCGACAATCAAATAAGCGATCAGAACAATCGTCAAGACTTCGAGACCAAAGATCGGCCGACCGATCATCATACCACCGCACACGACGGTCAACGTCCCCAGCACAAAAGCCAACAAACCCGATCCAAACGATCCCGCTTGAAAAGCGAATATGCACTGCCCCAGGCCACTGATCAGCAGCAGCGAGCCAACAACGATCACCACAGAGACACCGGCGACAAAGGGTGATCCAATCGCCAAAGCCCCCAAAATGATCGTGACGATCCCCAGACCGATCATCCAACCGGATCGTGCCTTGATCGCGTTGGCCAAAGGATGTTCTGACATTCGTATCCTCCTTGTCGAAAAAATGACTCTCTCAAAATGCTGACAACCCGCATCGTAGCCCCTCTGGAGTTCCTGGACAACATTAACAACTTTCCCGGATCGTGGTCGTCTACCAGCCAGCGGAGCTGACAAAGTGTAGAATCAGGCAGATGATTCCAGGCTGCGGCCGTAAATCTTTCGTTGTTTGGAAAGGGATCCAATGAATAACGAGACCAATGAGCATCACGAATCGAACGAAGCGTTTTACGATCGCATCAGCAACGCCTACGATCTCATCGCGGACTCCAGCGAACGAGAAGCCCGAATCACCGGCGAAAAGGCACTGGAACTGAAGGCGGGAGAACGCGTGCTGGAAATCGGATTCGGTACCGGAAACACGCTGATCGATTTGCTGGAGACGGTTGGAGATTCGGGACAAGTTACGGGCATCGACGTCTCGACCGGTATGCGAGATGTGGCGGAACGAAAGCTGAAACAACACCCGCTGGGAGATCACGTCCAGTTGACCGTTGGCGATGCCCGACAAATGCCTTTCGAGGATGAATCTTTTGATGCTGTCTTTACCAGCTTCACACTTGAATTGTTTCCCGAGGGCGACATTGAGGCCGTACTGTCGGAGGTGAAGCGAATCCTGGTCAAGGACGGCAGGCTGGGGGTTGTCTCGATGGCAGAGGTGAAAGAAGGTGACCATCCGAGCTTATTGGAAAAAGGTTACATCTGGATGCACCGCCATTTCCCTCATTTGGTCGATTGTCGACCGATTGATCCAGCCGCCTATGTGACACAAGCTGGTTTAAAACTACAACAACAGATCGACCTGAAGGTCTGGACGATGCCTGTGGCTGTTGTCGTCGCCAGCAAAGACTTTTAGGTCAGTCCACTAATCCATTTCATGCAGCTTACGAAGAAGACAGAAAGGGGATCTCTCCTCGATGGGCGAATTAGGTACGAGGTACATTGAGTCGTCGACTCAAGACGGCGTGTTGGTGATCAAAATATTGGCGACCGCGATGCGGGACACACAGGTCTGCTACGGAATCCGCGACCAAATGATCGAGGCCATTGATCCGGACCAAACACAGAATGTGATCATCGATCTCGAAAACTTGACATTTATTGGCAGTATTGGATTCCTAGGCTTCTTGGCAGTCCGTCGCAAGATCCCCAAATCGCGGATTATTGTTTGCAATCTCACCGACACGATTCGTGAAATGTTCTTGCTTTGCCGCTTGATCTCGGAAGATAATTCTGCCGATTCCCCGTTTGAAGTCAGGGCAACGCTCCAGGAATCCCTCGCCTGCTTCGGCGAATAAACAAAGATGCAAAAGCTTCGAAGACTACTCCAGCTGCCCGATTCGACACGATGATTCAACAACCCGCAACAATCGATGATTCACCCTTGTTGCACATCCATCAAATCAGCAAGTCCTATGCGGGCGTCAAAGCGTTGCAAAATGTGTCGTTGACCCTTCAACGCGGGGAAGTACACGCACTCTGCGGCGAAAATGGAGCTGGCAAGTCAACGCTGATCAAGATCTTGACCGGTGTGGTGACCGCGGATTCAGGTAGCATCCAAATCAACGACCGGATTCTCCCTCTCGGCGACGTCCGTGTTAGCGAATCAGAAGGCATTGCCGTGATGCACCAGGAGTCGACCGCATTCCCCGATTTGAATGCGATCGACAACATCTTTGTGGGTCGCGAACTTCGCAAATGCGGTGGAATGCTGCTCAATCGTCGAGAGATGCGGCTAGAAGCCAACCAGCTGTTGCAACAACTTGGCGAGACAATTGATTTAGCTGTGCCAGTCGGCAAGCTACGATTAGCCCAACGTCAAATGGTGGCCATGGCGCGCGCCATGTCGTGCCAATGCCAACTGTTCATCATGGACGAGCCCACTGCCTCCCTGTCTGCCCAAGAAACAGAAGTGATGTTGAACTTGATCGCTCAATTGCGCGACCAAGGTGTCACCATTATGTATGTGAGTCATCGTCTTGAGGAAGTTTATCAGATTGCCAACCGTGTCACCGTGTTACGAGACGGAGAAACAGTCACGACCCAGCCGATTGAGGACATCGATGAACAACAATTGATTCGCTTCATGGTCGGACGAGAAGCAGAGGATTTGACACAGTACCACTCGCAAGCGGCTGATCACCGACATGCGGGCGACGAGGCCTTACGAGTTGTTAACTTGTCGCGCGGCAGTGCCTTTCAGTCCATCTCCTTGACGGTGGCAAGCGGTGAAATCGTTGGCCTAGCTGGATTGGTGGGCTCGGGAAGAACGGAACTTGCTCGAGCAATCTTTGGCATCGATGTACCGGATTCAGGCTACGCGCTTGTCGGTGGAAAACGCTTAAAACCGGCTTCGGTGCGTGATTCCATGCGAATGGGCATCGCCATGGTGCCGGAAGATCGGCAACACGAGGGTCTCATCCTGCCGATGTCAATTGCCGACAATCTGTCTTTGGCCAACCTGAATGAACTGCGACGATTTGGTTTCATCCAGCGATCCGAAGAGCGACAACTCGTGGAACAACAAATCACCGACCTGGGGATCAAAGTCGCCACACCAGGATCCGCTGCCGAATCGTTGTCGGGTGGCAACCAGCAAAAGGTCGTCTTAGGCAAATGGCTTGCCACCAATCCTCAGGTTTTGATTTTGGATGAACCGACTCGAGGCATCGACGTGGCTGCCAAAGCACAAGTGCACCGCCTGATTCGGTCGTTGTCTGCGGCAGGAATGGCGACCTTACTTATCTCCTCAGAACTTACAGAACTGTTAAACGTCAGCGATCGAATTCTTGTGATGCATGAAGGTGCCCTGGCCGCAGAATTTGACGGACCGACGGCAACCCAAGAACAATTGCTTCAAAGTGCCTTACTCGGCACGAAAAACCAACCCGGCTAGCAAAGTTTTCCCATGCGACGAATTACGGCGTCTACGCGAACTTTACTTCAGCATCGCGAAATCGGATTGTTGCTGATGGTGGTCGCTGTCGCGAGCTTCGTAGGCGCCTTCGACTCGAATTTCTGGGCGGTTGGAAATCTCCGGGACCTGCTGGTACGTAGTGCGCCAACTGCCATTGTCGCTTGTGGGCTGATGCTCGTGATCGTTACCGCCGAAATCGATATCTCGGTCGGATCTTTAATGGCACTGACTGCCGCCGCAATGGGAATCATGATCTCAGAGAATCAGTGGGCTCTGTCGATGTGGGTTGGGATTCCCGCAACGTTACTACTTGGAACTAGTATCGGATTGACAACGGGACTTCTTGTCACAGTCGGACGAGTACCGTCAATCATCGTTACGCTCGGATTACTCACCGCATTACGAGGCGCAACCACACTATTGATGGGCGGTCAAAACATTGACGGTTTGCCTGCCTCTCTCTCGCAAATCACCAAGCAGGGCATCGTGGGAGTCCCTCTCAGCATCTGGGTCGCGGGCCTTGTAATCACGTCCACCGCTTTCCTCATTGCGTGGACGCCACTAGGGCGCAGAATTTTTGCTTTAGGTAGTAGCCGTTATGCAGCCCACATGTCAGGGCTTTCCGAACGCCGTTTAAAACTGTTCGTCTTCGCTTATACCGGATTCCTGACAGCCTTGGCCACCATCGTCGACGTGCCACGCTTGCCAAAGATTGAGTCTGGAATCGGCATGGAATTCGAATTACTGGTCGTCACCTGCGTTGTCGTTGGAGGCGTTTCCATCACCGGTGGAAAAGGAACTTTGAGAGGCGTGATCCTGGCAGTGATCTTAATGACCATGATTCGGCCCGTGCTGACCTTCATGGAGATCGGCGAAGAGGGGGAAAAGTGGACAAAGGCGATCCAAGGTGCGTTCATCGCCGTGGCGGTGATTGGCGATAGCCTGCTCCGATCGACGAAAAACACGGAGTCGCTCGAGTGACAGGTCAACGCATCGAATTTCGCTGGTGGCACGAAGTCGTCCTGCTCGGACTGCTTGTTGCCCTGCTGTTAATCGCCGAATCTCGAATACCCGGATTTGTTTCATTTCGCAGCCAACTTTTTCTGTCACGCCACTTGTGGGAATTTGCAATTCTGGCCACAGCAATGACCTTGATCATCATCTCCGGCGGCATTGATTTGTCGGTCGGTTCCGCGATGGGATTGTGCGCTGTCGCATTTGGCATCTGCTTTCAATTCAGTGGTAGTCTCTCCATTTCCGCCATCGTTTGCCTGCTGACAGGGCTCTTAGGCGGATTGTTCAATGGCGTATTGATTGCACACTTTCGATTACACCCCCTGATCGTGACCCTCGCAACATTTGCTGCGTTTCGTGGGATTGCAGAAGGAATTAGCCAAGGGCAATCCTACTCGCAATTTGGTGACGCATTTTCGCAGCTAGCGCGGGGAACATGGTTCTCAGTCCCCATCCCGGGATTCATCTTCGCGTTCCTGGCCTGTTCATCGGCCTTGCTCCTTGCGAAAACCCCCCCGGGGCGATTCCTGTATGCCATCGGACACAATCCTCAAGCCGCTCGCTTTTCTGGAGTCCCCGTGGGCCGAATCCGGGTTGGCCTGTACGCATGGTCTGGATTGCTGGCTGGCCTTGCAACCCTGATTTATGTTTCTCGTTTCGACACAGCGAAAGCCGATGCAGGCAAAGGGTTCGAACTTGACGTCATTACAGCAGTGGTCGTAGGTGGCACGAGCATCTTTGGCGGCCGTGGTACAATTATCGGTACTACCTTGGGGTTACTGTTAATCCATGAGACGCGATTGTTCGTCGGTCGTTACTGGCGAACCGATGAATTGAAATCGATTGTTGTTGGCTTGCTGTTAATTGCCTCGGTTTTGATTTATCGTCTGTTAACGAAAAGAGATGAAGTGAGCAAGCTATAATCGGCGAGAGCCCGCAGAAGGCCTTGCAACTGAATTAAACGGAGGCACGCATAATGAATCGAGTTCATCTAACGTTTGTCTTAATGGTCAGCCTTGTTGTTTTCGGCTGCAATCGTCAAACGGCTAATCAAACAGACGGAGCCAACGATAAGCTGACGGTGTGCATGCTGCCAAAGATCAAAGGAATCAGCTATTTCACGTCTTGTTACCAGGGCGCTCAAGAGGCTGCAGCAGAACTGGGAAACATCGATTTAATCTATGACGGACCGATCGACGGAGACCCCAAGAAACAGGCCGAACTAATTGAACAATGGATTGTTGATGGAGCCGACGTCATCTGCGTTGCCCCCAATGCCCCGGACGTGGTGGCCAACGCCATGAAAGAGGCTCGCGATGCGGGAATCCATGTCATCACCTGGGACGCTGATGGCACAACCGATTCACGTTCATTCTTCGTCAATCAAGCCACCCCCCAGGCGATTGGCCAAGGCCTAGTGAATACGATGATCGCGGACATCGGCGCCGACCAATCAGGCGATGTCGTGATCATCAGCTCCGATGCGACATCCGCCAACCAAAACTCCTGGATCAAAGCGATGGAACCCGCCTTAGCGAAGAGCAAGCTGAAACTGCAAACCATCAAATTCCCAGGTGAGAATGCGGGTAACGCATTGGCGGATGCTCAAGACGTCATCAAAGTTTACCCCAACTTGAAAGGCATCTTTGGAATCAGTTCTGTGTCATTTCCCGGAGCGGCCGAAGCAGTTCGACAAGCCGGAAAAACTGGCGAAATCAAAGTCACCGGACTCGCAGTACCAAGCGACATGCGATCCTTTGTCGACGATGGCACCGTGAATTCGATCGTCCTTTGGAACACTGTCGACCTTGGCTATCTGACCATGCACGTCGCCCAAGCAGTCGCTGAGGGGCGGCTTACCCCAGCAGAGACCACCTTGCAAGCAGGACGACTCGGTGAGATAAAAATCAAAGGTGACAACGTTCTGCTGGGAGACATCATGGTCTTCAACAAAGACAACATCAACGATTACGATTTTTAGCTCTGTCCCGCACAACTTAGCTCGGTTTTCAAACGACCCGCTGCCCTCATCCAAACGCAGGCTGGCGGAAGTTGAAAAACCAGCCTATTGGCAAAGTCCTGTGCAAGTTAACGAATTTTTTTCTCTCCGAGGGCCAAATGCGAACCCCAACTATTTCCGTGATCCTGATTGGCGTTGTCCTCGCCAACCTGCTTACGTTGACCGTGACCGCACAGGAACCAAGCGTCGAAATGCGTTACCCGCTCGGCCCAGACTCGCTCCAGCAAGACTCGGTTCCGCGAGGTACAGTCACGAACCATATTTGGCAAACGAGCAAGATTTTCCCTGGAACAATCCGTCGCTACCACGTTTATGTGCCGTCTCAGTACGACGGCAAAACGCCACTGGCGCTGATGGTCTTTCAGGATGGTCACACCTATTTGAAAGCAGACGGAGACTTTCGTGTCCCAACGGTATTTGACAATCTCATTCATCAGGGAGCCATTCCACCCATGGTTGGCGTCTTTGTTGACCCCGGACACACGAAGGAGGTCCTACCACCGAAGCCTGGATGGCGACCCCGTCCCGAAAACCGCAGCATCGAATATGACACCCTTTCTCCCGCTTATTCGGAGTTACTGCTGACGGAGATTCTGCCGGAAGTCGCGAAATCAGTGCGATTCACTGACGATCCTGCAGGTCGAGCGATCTGCGGGATCAGCAGCGGCGGGATCTGCGCTTTCACCGTTGCCTGGGAACGACCGGACCAGTTTCAAAAAGTGCTCAGCCATATCGGCAGCTTCGTCAACATCCGGGGAGGTCACAACTATCCCGCCTTAATCCGTAAAGAAGAAGTGCGTCCAGTGCGAATCTTCCTGCAGGACGGCAGCAACGACTTGGACAACGAACACGGCAACTGGCCATTGGGAAACAAGCAAATGGCAGCAGCACTCGCGTTTCGCGATTACGATGCAACCTTCGTTTACGGTTCCGGTGCCCACAATGGCAACCATGGTGGAGCAATTCTGCCAGACTCACTCAAATGGCTGTGGCGTGACTACAGACTTGAGAAGGCGGATTGAAAATTCCGGTTGCCTTCCATTCGATTTGTGTTCTTCAGCCACGACTGAATCAGAAAGCGGTGATCGGCAGCACGTCTGAGCAGCCGGCGCAAAAAACTCGGCGCAAAAAAACCGGCACCGCGAAAGCGTGCCGGTTTGGTTTATCAACGAGAACGTTTTTAAACTGACTAACGTCGTCGACGACGTCGACCGCCATTGTCCTCGTCGTCGTCCTCATCCGATTCTTCCGCGGCGGGTCGCCGGCGGCCACGATCTCTACGGCTACGTTCACCCCCTCGGTCGTCACCACCACGATTTCCGCCAAATGCGCCACGCGAGCTTCGCTCAGCTTCTTCAAACACAAACGCATCGCCCATCATACGTTCGATTTGGTTCTCACTGACGACTGCAGCCATAATTTTCCTTTGGGCGCCAAGACGGATTTCAGCGATCTGTTTGTTGGTTTCCTTCTCAATCTCTCGCCGTACCTCTTCTAGCTTTTCACGATCGTCATCATCAAGCTCAACACCGCCGGCAACCAATGCATCACGAGCCGATCCACGTCGAAGTTGAAATTGGAATTCCAATTCACCGAAACGATCTTTTTGTTTCGAATTCAAAATCTCCAAAACTTTGTCTCGATCAGAGTCTCGCACCTTTTGCAACTCTTCTCGCATGCGAGCGAAGGTTGCTTGCCGATCTTCACCGTCTCGACCAAAGTTACCAAAATTCCCTCCTGCAAACCTTTCGCGGAGACTGTTACGACGCTCTTCGTTGTACTCCTTCAACTCTTCAAGCTGGCTATCGGTAAGATTAAGTTCAGCTTGCACGTCTTCGCGCTGCAGAAGTTCGGCGGGTCCTGAACCGAACATGCCGCGTCCACCACGTCCTCGTTGTTGGGCCTGGGCAGTGGATACTGACATCGCCACCGTTGCGATGGTAATCGCTGCCAGAATCAACAGGTTTCGCTTAAACATCTGAGCATTCCTTATGTACTAAAGTTTCCGCCGAATCTCGACAGGCAATTACGGCGCGACAGCATGAGCGTGACGCCGACTAGACTCGCGTTACTCATCGGACTCCAAGATCTCAGCTTCTCGAGCGGTGATCAAGCCGTCTCCATTCGCGTCATAATCTTGGAAGTCAGAAATATCTCGTTCCTCAGCAGTGGAAGCAAACTCGCTCAAGGTGACTTGGCCATCGGCGTTATCATCCCGATCCTCCCACCAGTTCGGCAAGGCTTTGGGAAGCGAACGGCCCTCGGATCGGTAAGATTTCCGTCCTTTTAAGCGTTCCGAGCCATCGACTTTGTAGGAATCCTTAGCGGCTACCTCCTCTTTCTGATCACTATTGCGTCGAGAGTCACCGCGTCTCGATGTGTCACGACCTCGGGAACTACCGCCACTAAATTTTTGCTTGATGGCTTCGATTTCAACGGGCTTACTAAAATCGATCTGAAATCGATCTCCAAAGAATTTCGCTCGACGTTCATCGATTTCATCAGGATCGATGCGACCGTTTTGGTTTTTGTCCATGCGTGCAAGAAAGCTGGAGGGGTCCCAACCGCCGAAGCTTCCACGACTTCGCTCACCACCACGGCCCCGATCACCACCACGGCCTCGATCTTCACCGCCGCCCCGATCACTACTGCGGCCCCGATCACTACTGCGGCCCCGATCACTGCTGCGGCCCCGATCACTGCTGCGGCCCCGATCACTGCTGCGGCCCCGATCCTCGCCGTCACCACGGAAGCGTTTGGCAATTCGTTCAGCCATCTCGGCTTTGGTCAGCATGCCATCCTTATCTAAATCGGACTCGCGGGGATCGCTGCGCCATGGAACAGAAGACCATTCGCTATGATTGAGAATCCCATTTTTGTCTTTGTCGTAGCGACCCATTGTACGATCAACATACTCCAGGACTCGCCGGTCATATTTCTTTTCCAGATCAATGAGCTTTCCAGCCAGAGTCATGGGACTGACCCCAAAGCCCGCAATCTCTTCGTTTCCGAAGCGGGGAACCGTTGGAAATTCATCTTCTTCTTCTTTTTTCCGTGTCGGCGAGGAAGATTTCCCAGGCCGATTTTCCTGCCTTTTTCCGGCTCCGCCCAGCAAGCGTTGAATGGGAAGAGGTCGTCCGGTTTCGAGGCCCGCCTCGCGAGCCATCCTTTCAATGAAACCTTGAGCGCGGCCCTGAGCTTCATCCGGCTCAATCGTACCATTTCCATTGGCATCAATTCGTTCCAAGATCCGAGCACGAAAATCACCGCCACGATCACCGCCACGATCACCGCCACGTTGTGCAAAAGTTGGCATGGCAATCGTCGCGACAATCCCAACCACCAGGATCGCAAAGACCACAGACCTTCTCATCTCATGAACTCCTTCGCCATGTGTGAATTCGTTTCGCTTATCCGATTCGCTACCGTCCTCGGCCACGACCACCCTGTTCACGGCCCCCCCCCACGTTCAAAGCCTCCACGACTGCCACCCGATTCCCGTCCACTCCTACGTTCAAAGCCTCCGCGCCCACTGCTTTGGGCTTCCCGAATTCGATTGATGAAATCACTCGCACTGTTTCCACGGCTTTCACCACTTGAACGCGAACGTTCATTTCTTGAGCGACTCGAGCCCCGATTGGATTCGGAAGAAGATGACGTCGTTGAAGTTTCAACAAGATCACCTAACACGCCCACAAGAGTTTGCTGAACAACATACGGATCGGTTCGTTTCAGGTTAACAACTGCGATGCTTTCTGGAGGCTTTTCAGCAGCCCGGCGATCCAGTTCGCGCACCACGGTCTCGACTTCTTTCAACAGAGGACCGGGTGCGGAGACAACAATTGAGTTGCTTTCGGTATCAACTCCAATCGACATTTTCGGCTGATCACCGGTGGCCGCTTGTTGCGAATTTCCACCGCCGCCACGGCGGTCGTCACCCCCACCTCGTCTGCCAAAAAATCCGCCACCCGGGAAACCACCTCGTTGCTCTCGAGATTCACCTTCTCGGCGACGGTTTTCTTGGCCTGTCACAATTCGGTTCGCATAGACTTCACGTAATACTTTGGCGACTGCCTCAGCATCGGTATACAACACGGGAATAAACTGCGGCCTCGGGAAGGTCAAGACTTCTTCAGGCCCACTCTCGATATCAATCACCTGCAACAACTGCTTGACCATTCCGACCTGCTCGGGATCCCCATGGACAAAGAGAGCGTTGAGCCGTTTGTCAGCCACAATGTGGGGTAGGGTTGCGGCAAGTGCAGTGGTTTGCTGCTGCAGCACGCTGTTCACACTGGTTCCTGTCGTGGCGGTCGCTGTCATCGAAGGCGTAATCCCTGTCAAAATGCTCGTGACCAAGGTGCTGGCTGTTTCGGCCTCGATGTGCTTCAAGTAGAACAGATTAAATCGCGGACCCGCCGCAGCCGCCGAGGATGAAAAGGCCTCGACCAACGACTGAATGGCATTCAGTGCCTCAGTATCCTTCGAGCTGATCATCAGTCCATCGGGAGTTGCCGCAATCATGACCGGCGCAACCGATTCGGAACTATCCGCGGCCTGCTCTGTAGGCTGGCTAGCCTGCTCGGCCCCTGTCGCTTGAGCAAGCCCTGACTCGGGAAGATCTACCACCAGACGTGTCTCGAACAAGGAAGACTCTGGAGAGACGGCTTGTTCTGTTTTCTTGACCGGGTCGGATTCCGAATCTTGAGGTCGCCTTTTCTGAGGTCGATCCGATTCCCGTCGACCGGGCTC
Source organism: Pirellulaceae bacterium (assembly GCA_029243025.1). NCBI lineage: Bacteria > Pseudomonadati > Planctomycetota > Planctomycetia > Pirellulales > Pirellulaceae > Pirellulaceae bacterium. Next base: position 28,044 of record JAQWSU010000006.1, read on the forward strand.
CATCTCCCGTGTCGGACGGCCTTGCCGCGAACGACGATCGCGAGGGCCATCGGAATGCAAACGCTGCAACTGCAGCAATCCTTGCTCCTGACTTGGGATCACAACTTTAATTTCGTTGCGACGTAGATTCGGCCAAATAGTACGAATTCTGTCGATTGCCATGGCAGCCGTTTCCGCTGACATGGGAATCATCCGTACATTGCCGGTCCGAGAAACTCGAGTTCTCCCAGCGAATCCACCCACCCTAGCTCGTTCACCAATGTCATCGAGCAACAAACGAATCTGTTCGATCTGGGCCTGCGACCCCCGCACAACCAGTTGTGGCGGAATTAGCGTTCCGTCCACGACCGGAGGTTTTTGCGTCGAGCTGAATAATTTTTCAACGAGCGTAATTGCTGCTGCCGGATCGGTGTATTGGAGCGGAATGACTTGGACCCGTTCTGGGTTTTGCTCCATCTCCGCAATCGTGGCTTGTATCGAACGATGTTGAGAAGGTGTAGCGAAGGCGATAATGCCGCCGGTACTCGAATCCACTTCCAAACGCAGCCCAGCATCACCAACAAACAGTGTCTGTAACACGCGCAATACCGATTCTGGATCGGCGGTCGCCACCTTGTGAGACATGAATTGAGACAGTTCTTCCGCCCCACCACTGGATTGAGTCGTGTTGGGTGAATCGATTTCACGCACGATCTGCTCAACCAATTGGATCTTTTCTTGCTCGCCAGTCGCAAAAACGGTACGGCCCAACGGATTGGCTGATATGCGGATCGAACCATCTTCCGATGCAAATTGTTCCTCTTCGATACCAAGCAACGGTCGCGCAACGGCCAGGATTTCGTCAGCCGAGGCAACCTTTAAGGGAAAGGCATGCAGTTTACCCTTTTCCTGTTCCGCAGCCGTTTTTTCCAGGGAAATCAAAATTTCCTGAATCGTCCGCAAATTACCCGCGGTTTCCGTTGCCAGAATCTGCTTGGCACCTGGCATTACAATAATGGAACCAACCGGACTTAGCAGTTGATTGATCTGCTTCTCAGCCTCTGCGGCATCTACCTTGTCGAGGTTAAAGCGAGTCTTCGTGATTTCGTATTCCCCTCGATCCTTCAAATCGGAGGATGACGTTTCGACCAATAAATCCCGAACGAGTTGAGCGTCAAGCTCATCTTCGAGATCAATCACCAACAACATTTTTCCTTTTCGAACCAGCGTATACCCTTTGATTAATAAGTAACCATTCACCAGATCGATCGCTTCTTTCGGCGTGAAGACCTGATCTTCGTCAATGTAATTGAAAGTACCAGAAGGAATCACATCACTCGAAAAGGACAAGTCCGACTCTTCCGCAAGCCACTGCAACACATCATCCCAGGAGGCATATCGAAAACTAAACTTTAACTCGCCGGCTTGACCGGTTGGCTCAAGTGGTTGTTCAGCCGCCTTGGTTTCAGCCGCCTTGGTTTCAGCCGCCTTGGTTTCAGCCGCCTTGGTTTCAGCCACCTTGGTTTCAGCCACCTTGGTTTCAGCCACCTTGGTTTCAGCCGCCTTGGTTTCAGCCACCTTGGTTTCAGCCACCTTGGTTTCAGCCACCTTGGTTTCAGCCACCTTGGTTTCAGCCACCTTGGTTTCAGCCACCTTGGTTTCAGCGCCCGACTCTTGGGCAAGCACAGGCTGAATTCCAATCAGTGCACTGAGGGCGCAGCAGATCAAAAGTCGGAACAGTTGACGATGGCTCATCGTAGCGAGGTGTGGCATCAGGAGAGGCTCAATCGAATAAAGTCAAAACGGATTCAAAATAAAGGAATTTCAGCGATTCACTGTAGGCAGTTTCGCGTGATTTAGCGAGCGGATCTCCTCCGCCGGACCAACCCGCAGCTTCTCGCTTGGTTTCGCAGTCAGCAACTGAATAGGGGGCGCTCAAAAAAGCAACTCGCATAGCCCGCATCCCTCTCATTTTGACGCCAATCAACAACAGCGCCGATTGGATTTTGCTCATCGCTAATCATTCTTTACAGGATTGACGTCTTTTTTTCCTATCGTGACGTCAAATCGGGATACCAACAGCTAACAAGAGCCTCCTGCTACTCCACTCTTATCTACGGTGAGAAACAAGACTGGCTGCTGAAATCAGCACGAAAGCCCGTAAAAGTGTGCTAAGTTGCCAGCAACCAGTCGAATTCGGTGGCAATCGGAAGGTTATCAATCGCTACTTTCTCCGCTGATTGAACCCAACATCTCTGAGGTGGTTTCGCGGATGGCAACTGTTTTCCGGGGAATGGGCCACCAGCCAGCAAAGATTCTCGCCAAGCAGCTACTTCCTAGCTAACGCGGATGGGTTGGGCCGATCTACCATGGGAAATCATTTTTTTTTATGAACTTTGTCGTCTGAAGCATGGCTGGGTAAAAGAAGCGAACGCGACTCGGGGAAAATGCTGGAATTCCAGCCATGGGTTGAGAATGATTAAAATATGGACTGACCAACCCTGGGAACCATCCAGCGATTCAACCCGCCGCGTCGATAGGAATCTGCGGTGTTGACTTTTCCAACATGGCAGGTCACGGTGAGACGTTGAAGATCGAATGGTCTTCAGAAATCGACAAATCCTTTTCCAACCCAACGGTAGTCGTCTTCTCCATTCTCACGTTTAACAAGGGACGCTCTTTGGCGATGACGGATTCGAATCATGAAGTCGACCGAATTCTACAAAGAGTTCGCGACGGCGATCGACAATCTTTAGCGTTGCTGTTTTCCCAGCATCGAGACCGATTGTGGAACATGGTCAATATTCGGATCGATCGACGGCTAAGAGGTCGAGTGGATCCGGACGATGTGTTGCAAGAAGCCTATTTAGACGCAGCGGACCGAGTCGACCAATTCATCGTCGATCATTCGGGATCATTTTTTGTCTGGTTGCGTTTGATCGTGAACCAAACGCTGGTGAACGTTCATCGTCGACATTTAGGCGCGAAGATGCGTGATGCGAAGCGAGATATTTCGATTCATGCAGGCCAACATCAACAAGCGGCATCAACGTCCCTGGCGTTACAACTGCTGGGACACTTGACCACGCCCAGCCAGGCGGCCGTTCGTGAAGAAACGGCTCGCAAACTGGAGGAAGTAATCGAAGGACTGGAGCCCATCGATCGCGAGGTACTTGTGTTACGTCACTTTGAACAATTAACCAACAGCGAGGTCGCCGAGACTCTAGAAATCCAACAGAAGGCTGCGAGCATTCGTTACATTCGTGCGTTAAAGCGATTGCGCGACAAGCTTTCTGAGGTTCCAGGCATGGCTACGGAGTGGTTATCCTAAAGCACCGAATCCTACCTAAACAAACGTCATGAACAAACGAACCGACAAACCTGCAAAGCCACAATCCGCCCCTAGCGAAATCACCGCAGAAAACCCGCATCGCGACCCGGTGGAGGAACTGGCAGCGGAATTCGTCGAACTTCGTCGCGATGGTGATCGAATAACGATCGATGATTTTGCGAAGGCACATCCCGATTTTGCAGAAGAAATTCGGGAGTTGTTTCCAGCAATTGTGGCGATGGAACGCTTAAATCGCCGAGTCCAACATGATTCGCGCCCGCTTGTATGCAAACAAGAAATCAATGTCGAACGGCTGGGTGATTTTCGAGTCATTGGAGAAATTGCCCGCGGTGGAATGGGCATCGTCTACGAAGCCGAACAGGTCAGCCTTGGTCGTCGAGTTGCTGTCAAAGTGCTGCCTAAGCAAGCCTTACGCGGCGAAAAAGATGTACAACGATTTCACCGAGAAGCTCAGACCTCTTCCAAGCTCCATCACACCAATATCGTTCCCGTATTCGGTGTTGGTGAGCAGGACGGCATGCATTACATCGTGATGCAGTGCATTCAGGGGGTCGGCCTGGACGAAATCATCTCCGAATTAAAACGGTTAATGCTTGGCTCCACCGGCACGCCAAGCCAGCAGGCCGATTTCGATGACGCACGATCCAGCTATGTGAAACGAAACGCGGCAGCTTTATTGAGCGAAAAACTTCGTCACGATTCGCTGACTTCCGACGATGGAGATACCGCCCCGGACTCCGGCATGGCGCAATCTCTCCTATCGACCAGCCGTGTCACCGACGGAGTGAGAAGCGATGAGTACAACAGGCCTAAGACGAGTGATCAACCAAAACCGCTATCGCCGATCACTGCTCGGATCAACGCAGATTACTGGAAGAACGTCGCATTGATCGGGGTGCAAGTATCCAACGCGCTGCAATATGCTCACACCCATCAAACGTTGCACCGAGATGTCAAACCGGGCAATTTACTACTCGATGGAGAAGGCGTTGTCTGGGTCGCTGACTTCGGCTTGGCCAAAGCAGTTGAACAAGACGATGTGACTTGGACCGGTGACATCGTCGGAACGCTCAGCTACATGGCACCTGAACGCTTTCACGGCGACTGCGACGAACGAAGCGACATTTACGGGTTGGGCCTTACGCTCTACGAGCTGCTCACTTTTGAGCGAGCTTTCGAGGGCAGTGATCGGGTCGCCTTGATGCACCGTGTGGCGCACGAAATACTCCCTTCACCACGCCGACGCAATCCTGGAATACCTCGCGATCTGGAAACCATTGTGATGAAAGCTGCGGCACGCGATCCGAACGATCGTTATCAGTCCGCAGGGGATCTTGCCACCGACTTACAATGTTTTATTGACGATCGCCCGATCAAAGCAAGACGAGTGAACGTCGCCGAACAACTCATACGATGGTGTCGTCGAAATCGAGCGGTCGCCAGCTTAACCGCCACCGTCGCCGCACTACTGGTGATCGTCTCGATCATCACGACTTCAGGGTATCTTCGTGAATCAGCACAACGTTACCGTGCGGAATCATCGGAGCGAATGGCCTTGGAGGCCTTGGACAACATTTACAGTCAGTTTGCTCCAGGCCCCCTGCAGCTACCAGCTCCTCAAACGACGGAGGCTGACACGCGAGACTTGATTGACGACGACGGTGAAAATGAAGAAGCTTTGATGGCGGTTCAAACTCAGTTACCGCTTTCCAAAGATGTGGCCAAACTCCTGGACAATCTGCTGTTGTTCTATGATCAACTTTCATCCCAAGCAGGAAACGATCAAAACGTCCTGTTCAAAACGATCAAAGCCCATCGACGAGTTGCCGATATCAAATCACGACTAGGCGAGTTCGAAGATGCCAAAGCCAGATACCAACGCGCAATAACGCGATCCAAGGCATTCAAGAACAACACCCAAGAAACAGCTATCGAATTTGCTCGCATCCACAACGGACTAGGCAGTGTCCTGGTCGCAACACGCGATCGGGAGCAAGCCGTCGAAGCGCACGAACAAGCGTTGGTTCTGCTGAACAATCAAGCAACATTCCCTGAATCAAAGTATGAATTAGCGCGGACTTTGTATCTGCTACACGAGTCACAACAACGTCCGTGGTGGCAACGCAAGCGAAACGACAACACAAACCTCGTGGCAATGCAACCTCTCGAGGAAGCCATCGTTTTGCTTGACAAACTCTTGCAAAATCAGCCCGATGTCTCTGAATATCGATTTCTATTGGCCAAGTGTTACCGAGCGGTTGCCGAGGCCAAGCGGAATGACGTGTCCGATGCCAACGGCCAAACGATTCAACAACTCGAAAGCCTCGTCCAACGTTATCCCGATATACCTGACTACCGATATGAATTAGCCGATGCCCATTCAGTAACGGATTCACACTCCCTTCGCTGGAACCGTGACTACTCCCCCAAACGACTAGCCCTGGCAAACAAACGAGTCGACCGGGCACTCGAAGTCGCCTCAAACATCGACGCTTCGCATCCGAACATTTTGCAATACGTTACTTTAGCCAGTCGGCTTCATTACACCATGGCCATTGTGAAGCACGCTCAAAACGAAAGAGAACAAGCGCGTCGGCATCTGGATGCGGCGATCGCGAGGCAGGAGCGTATCCTGCAAGCCCAACCCGACTCTTACATTAAAAAGATGTGGTTGGCCAATCTAAAAGTCGACCTGGCTCAGCTCTGGTCAGAACTTGACCGGCCTAATGCGGCCCGAAAAGAACTTGCTCGCATTACGAATATCCTGGGACCACCCGGGAGTGAAAAAAACCAGACTGACAGCGAATTCGTCAAACGATTCACTCATAAAATTCGAACACGAGCGGATGATCTTGCCGACTCATTACCGTGATCCACTTATTCGCGTCCAATCGGCATCACGAACCAACTATCAATCCAGCCTGCCAATCACCGGCGATTGGTGGCTCGAAACGAATCCACTCTACGATCAACTCGAAATCGCAGCACGCACAATTCATCGACATACGTGGAGATACAACGAGTGAAACTTTCAACCTGGAGATTCTATCCAACCACGTTGTTGCTCTGCGGCATCGCAATCTGCGACTTGTTCTGCGGCACGAAAGTCTCTGCAGAAAATCGTCCACCCAATATTCTGTTCGCCATTTCGGATGATCAATCCTGGATGCATGCGGGCGCCTATGGTGATCAGGCCACCGCAACCCCTGCTTTTGATCGGGTCGCCCAGGAAGGAGTACTCTTCCAGCACGCCTTTGCCGCAGCACCTTCCTGCGCACCATCACGGAGTGCTTTATTGTTGGGTCGAAACATCTGGGAAATTGGTGAGGCAGGCGTCCTATTTGGAGTATTGCGGCCCTCATCTCCAGCTTTCACACAACGATTGTGTGAAGCAGGTTACCAGTTGGCGTCCACCGGAAAAACGTGGGGTCCCGGACGCATCGTCGGTTGGCAGCAATCAAAGGGGCAACAACCGTCATCATTCGCATCGTCGAGTGAGGTGCTTTTTGGAAAAACGTACAATCAACAGCAACTGTCGCAGCCACAACCCGGAGTGAACCCAAACGACTATGCCGCCAACTTCGCCAAATTCCTGCAAGAACGCGACCCGTCCCAACCGTTTTTTTTCTGGTATGGCGCTACCGAACCTCACCAGCGCTACAACCAGGGAGCCTGGAAAAACGCCGGGAAACAGCTTCAGGATGCCCGCCTACCCGGCTGCCTTCCCGATCATCCGATTACCCGCGGCGAAATACTGGACTACGGATTAGAGATTGAACATTTTGATCGGCATCTGGGACGCATGCTCCAGATGCTGGAGGAGGCCGGCGAGCTGGACAACACACTCGTCGTTGTCACCAGCGATCACGGAAATCCGTTGCCGCGATCCAAATGCAATCTGTACGACAGCGGAACGCGCGTTCCCCTCGCCATCCGTCTTCCGGGCGTTATTCCATCTGGGCGGCAAGTAAACGATTTCGTCAACCTCATCGACTTGGCACCCACACTGCTCAACGCAGCGAAGGAAAAAGTCCCTGCCCAAATGAGTGGCAAAAGCCTCTGGTCGATCTTAACGTCGCATCAGTCAGGTCAAATCGATCCGCAACGAAATTTTGTAGTGACAGCCATGGAGCGACACATCATCAGCCGACGCGGATATGTCGGATACCCAATGCGATGCCTACGAACATCCGAATTCAGTTATATCCGCAACGCCGAACCTGATCGTTGGCCCGCTGGTGATCCCGATTACTTTTCAATCCACCAAGGTTTCTATGGTGATTGCGATCGAGGTGCATCCAAAAAGTTCATCCTGCAAAACGCAGAGCAACCCGCAGTAAAACCCTTTTTCCAGCGCGCGTTCGGTCGCCGACACGCTGAAGAACTTTACGACATGCGTCAGGATCCACACCAGTTAAAGAACCTGGCCGAGAACCCACAATTTGCCAGCACCAAGCTGAAACTCGCAACAAAACTTGATGAATACTTGCAGCAGCATGGCGATCCGCGGCAACGGGGTGAAGCACCGTGGGACCACTATCGATTCACGGACGAACGCGTCTACTCCAATGAAAGTCGATGAGTCGCATGGCGTTCCAAATTACCGTGTAACAACTCATCCACCTTTTCGCTGTCTATTCGGGTCGACGATTTCGCTCGACACCGACGCTACCCGTTTGCGAACAAAGGAGGACTGTTATGTTAGGCAAGTTGGCAACGGTGTGCTTATTCGCCACCACCCTGATCGGCAGCTGCATCATCACAGCAAATGCCGAAACAGGTCGTTTTTTCGGACATCGACGGAATATTAGACGAATCACCTTTTTTGAACCAACAGTTTCAGCCCAAGCAAAACGGCTCGCCACCGCGGCTGCTGGGTCGTCGTTAAAGTTATCGGGGGATTGCTTCGGCTCGGAATCAGGAAGTGCCTTTCTCGTCTTCGATAAAGTCACATTACCGGTTCCAATCGACGATTGGCAAGAAACCACCGTCACCGTCACACTACCCCCAATGTTCTTGCGTGACGCCATCGGGGTTCACATTGATGTGGTGACTCCCCAAGGAAACTTGGCGAAACGCAAATCACTGTTGATGACCCCTCCGACCGAAATCACCAACGGGGAACGGATCGCCGACTCATCGACCGACGGAAAAGACCAAGACCGTCGTGCGACAAATCACAGTTTTGACGCCCCTTTCACCCATGATACGTCGCTCGGACAATCGTTCCGTTCCCAGGACTAAAATGGCTTAGAAACTGCATTTTTCGCCGAAAAATAACGAATGATGCCCAACACTTGCTTCCCAGCAACCGGGTCGCTCTCGATCGAGAGCGACCCGGTTGCCATTGATCTTCTCAAGCTCTGAGAACATTAGGTCGAGACGCATATTTTTGCCACGAAGCATTTCAGCCTGCAACAAAGGGCTTTCCAGCTTTCGATCAGTGGCCAAATCGGGATTCTCTTTTCCCAAAGATCGAGCGTAACAAACCAGAAAGAAGTTCGCTTGCTTTAGTAGAGCCGGTTGAAAGAGTTTCAACCGCCGCGAAAAACAATGCCTTTGCTTCAAGGGAGACAAATCATGACCCGTTTCGCAAAAACCGCCCTGCTTACTCTACTCGTGCTCAGCATCTTCGCTGTTGCTGCGCCAGACAATGCGGAGGCCGGCCGGGGCTGGTACGGTCGCCGCGCCTACGTATCATCCTGTTACACCAGTTACCGACCCAGCTACGATTATTATTGTGCGCCACAAGTCTACCGATCGACCTATTTCCCGAGATATGATCACTGTGGTTTTGGTGGATACGACAACGGCTGCTACTTTAACTACGGCACTTACAGCGGTGCTGGATACCGCGGCTACAACCACTGCTACCCGACCAACTACTACGGTGGCTATGGCAACGGTGGCTATGGCAACGGTGGCTATGGTGGATGGTAATCGAGTTTTGTCTGTGTGCCTTTTTCAACAGAGCCGACTGAGGGTTTCCTCGGTCGGCTTTTTTTGTCGGCACAGGTTGATTCTTCGACTTTCACGCCGATTAAACCGCCCGGCCCGACTGTAACAGATGCCTCTGCTTTTCGCTCAAGAGTGAGGGAGGCATCTGAGCCGAAAACAATCCTCGCACTTCTACCTACATAAGGACCCACAGAAATGACTCGCCCAATAGTTACTCTGGCCGCTTTTTTCGTTCTTAGCTCATCAATCTTTGTGGTTGACGCGTCAGCCGGATGTGGTCGTGGACGTCATATCGGCTGCCGCATTCCTTCTCGACCCGTTGCCGTACGTCACCGACGGCCTCTCCGTCCCGTCGTGATCAAGACACCCGTTTTAATTCAGCAGCCTATTCGCCAACTACCTACGATCCCGGCGGGTTCCACCTTGACTGTACCCGGCAACTTTCTGGGCAACCAACCGGGCAGCGTGCTGATGGTTTTCAACAACGTCAAATTGCCAGTACAAATCATTGATTGGAAAAACCACGAAGTCACCATAAAGCTACCTCCCATGGCTATCCGAAAACCGGTTGTAATTCGTTTGGATATCGTCTTGCCGAATGGTAACTTAGGTTTGACACAGCGAGCCAATGTAACTCCGCCCGCAACCATTCTCTTACACTCCACGCGGCCGGCTTCGCCGTTGCCAACGATGCCTGCCATTCAATCCAGCACCGTTGCGGCACCAGAGATTGCTCCAGTAGACTCCCACTCGATAACACCGATCACCTCGAACACTCGGCCAGCCTTCGAAGTCGCACCGCAACTCTCACCCCAACTACCCGCAACGAATCCTCAAACTGCGGGTACACCGGCGGAACCGATTGTGTTACCGCTCCCAAACGCGACCGGCCCCCAGCCGGGTCTTAATTCAACACAGGGTCTCCCAGGTCAGCCCATCGTCCTACCACCGGTCACAGCTCAACCAGGCGCGGAAACACCGGGCGTCGTAGCTCCCTCAAGCCATGCTGACCCACTGGAAAACAATCCGATCTTAAACGAGCACCGTTCCCATGGCGCAACAGCCAACGAAGCGGCCCCCCAGGGAACTTCCGACAGCTTTTTTTCGATGGTCCGCAACTTATTGAATGACTAGCACCGACAGACAATCGTCGCTCAAATCACCAGGTCGCCCCTACCCGGGAAGGGGCGGCTCTATTTCAACCTTGGCCGATATCCTGTAGGGCCAGCAGGTCTTCATCGAGCACACGATGCAACCAGAACATCAGACCAAATCCAGCTAATCCAACAAGGCTGGCCGTAATCAAGAATTGACGGTCCTCCATCGCCTCTTGTCCGACGGATTGAGCGAAGAGCAAAATCAAAAGGATACCGAGCAACGGCACAAATGCGGTCAAGGTAAGATACAAGCGGTTCAAGCGTCGCAGCCACAACACGTCATTCTGTTGAGGTCCACGAATAATCTCGCCTCGAATCATGGCCGGAATAAACCAACGGATACAAAGAAGGGTTACCAGGAAAAAGGGATACGTTCCCGCCAAGATTCCGCACAAGGCGGATGAAAGTGCAAAGTGCACATACACTCCTGCCGAAACCCCACCGTTCAGACCTAGATGTAGGCTAATCGGATAGGCCAGACCGGCAATCAGCCAAAACGAGAGGGCCAGACAGGCCATAGAATGACCGAGGAACATCACGTTACTCCCACCCGCGCGAGGCCGCGGACTGGGGGGGTTCTTCAGTGCAAGGGCACAGCGGTAGGCTACGACAATTACGATACTGATACCCACAGAAAATGTGATTGCATTAATCAGGGTAGCAAGTAGCAGGAAGAAATCTTCCGCACCAGCCAATTGACTGATGATGCGTTGGCCATTGTAGAAAAAGTTGAATAACGCCGCGAACAGACTTGGCAACAAAGTTGCTAAGAGTACCGTCAGCGTCGGAAACAACAAGGGAATGCGGCTGCCCCAATGCTGAGGCGGTTGCAACAATCTCCAACAACGAGGGTTCAAACAAAGACGCAAGGCGTCTGCCAATTGGTTCGCTGATTGAAAGCGCCGCCCATCATCAGGTTCCAGGCAACGACGGAGTACATCACGCAACGATGAGGGACAATCCGCCGGCAGAGACTTGATTAACACCTCGAGCTCGACATCCCGGCGACGATCGAGCATGCATTGCAGCGAGGCTGCCCAGCCATTTGCCTGCTTCGTTTCATCCTGGAATGGCCGATGTCCTGTCATCAACTCCCATAGCACAATACCCAGCGAATAAATATCACTCGATTCGCGCACTCGATGGGCCGATCCACCGAGCGCCGGATGGCATGCCTCCAATTGCTCTGGCGACATATAGGCCATGGAACCACCGAACGTATCAGTCGGATCTTCGTCTTCGCGTCCAGCTTGGAAACTGATATTAAAGTCGGCCAACTTCGGCGATGCTTCTGAGGTCAGCAGGATATTAGCTGGCTTGATGTCACGGTGAAGCACTCCCTTTTCATGAGCATAGGCAAGGCCATCTGCTAAGCGACTACCAATCTCACAGATAGCTACTGACCACGTCGCTTGTCGCAAGGCCAGTCGAATCGCAGACCCTTCGGGCGGTGCCGTTCCTGCCGAAGACAGTCGGCGATCGACCGATTCTAGAATCACCGATCCGCACAATTCGGCACGGTCCAGTTCGCTCATTTGATCAACGATATCCTTCAGCGTTCCGCCCGCAACCAATTCCATGTAGAGCAAACGGATAGAGCTACCGCCACTACGTTGATCGAACACACGGACAATGTTGGAATGGTCCAGCTGAGCTAACGTTCGAGGTTCCGTCCCCGCACTCTGAGAAATCTTGAGTGCAACCAGTCGTTCCAACGATCGCTGTCGAGCGAGATAGACAGTCGCAAATGCTCCCTGTCCCAGGGTCATTAGCAGATCAAAATCATCAACCGTGTCACCTTCTTTGATTTGATCCAACCGTTTCGAAATCGGATCGACTCGATCCAGGGTTTCAGCCAACCCGTCGGTAAGCATGCCTTCCATTGAATGGTCTGTACCGCTCGGTCGATCCCCCGGAACCACCATTGTCCCTAACAAAGAGCCCAACTGCGCTGCTTGGGTTGGGAAGCGTTCAAGTACAGTCGCGACGTCCACGTGATCGCCAACCTGCATTCGTATCTGAATTTCCTCGCAGATCAAGTCAACTGGCAACTCATCAATCCGGCCTAATTCTGGCAAACTACGCAGATAGAACTCGAGATACTCGGGCGCACGTCGATCTTGCCAGCGATATTCCAAATCCACCTTGATCAATTCATGCAAAAGGAGACGACGTTCTTCGACCGGAACATCTTCAACAAATCGACCAATCTGAGGAAATACCGCATCTTCAGCTATGCAAGACCCCCAGGCCGCAGCCAACAAATCGACCTTTTCCTCCGTACGTTTCCAAAACAACTCATTCGACTGTTGATTCGCATTAGTGCGGTTAGAATACGAGTCGTTCATGTTTCAATCCGACGTTGGCCAACCTTTGAGTGAAGCCGAAAATCAGCCGCCAGGAGTCACCACGATGACCGGATCTGAACAAGTCATGCGAAAACGTTTAAAGGACGGCGATCGCGACGCACTGGTAGAGTACATTCAAAACAATCAACCGGCACTGCTCGCTTTCATCAACAAGCGAGTTGGCAAACACCTGCTCAAAAAAATCGAGCCTGACGATATTCTACAGGAAGTCAGCGTCGAAGCGCTACGCGCATTTGACAAGATCGAAATTGGGGATCGAGAGCCACTCAATTGGCTGTTTCACATCAGCGAGCGGAAAATCATCGACGCGCATCGCCGGTTTTTTTCCAGTCAAAAGCGAGATGCTTCTCGCGAAGTGGCGATCGGCGGCGAAGGGAGCCAAGCGGGAATCGGCTTGGGTAACCTCTTGGCTGCTAGCATGACGACACCCAGCCAAGCGTTCTCACGTGATCAAAAACAATTACGCATGCTCGCTGCGTTAGACACGCTCCCTGAAGAACAGCGAGAAGCACTTCGCTTGCGTTACTTGGTCGGCTTGCCGTCCAAAGAGATCGCCCAGAAGCTCGGCAAGTCCGATGGTGCGATTCGTGTCATGCTCTCTCGCGGCCTGAGTCGCCTACAGCAATTATTGTCAGACGAGACGCTCAGACCGTAAGGCAAACCAACCGCATCACTTTTCCTGGCCCGCTGGCAAAACCTTGCCAACCGCATGATCCGCAGGCAAAATGCCTCGACGGTAATTCCCGAAGCCATACATCGTGGGATCAAAGTCATCGACATAGGTCACATCTGCCTTCGCGGGAACCTCCATATCCAATCCCCAAAAGATCGAATTCAAAATCATGCGGCGGAGTCCCTCGCTTTGCAGATCGGTCGCAGCCCCCAAGGTGGTGCAAAATATTTTATTTTTGGTACCGCTATCTTGTTGATGCAACCGCGTCCAAGCAACGGGCATCGGAGGGCCATTGACATCTTGTTGCTTACCGTCCGAGCGTCGCTTCTTAACGTATTTGGCAGGTGGATCGGACGGTTTCATACCTGACAACACTTCGCCACGCAACAAAATCTTTGCGTCTGCTGGCGGATAGGCTTCGTAAACGTCCGAATCGCCAAACACCTCATCCACGCCTCTTAAGATCGGATCATTCTCCGCACCCGGCTCAACGATACCAAGGGTGGCTTCGCGCTTGTGGCCACCCCAATGGCTGACCCAATCCTCTCCGAGAACCTGTTTGCCGAAGCGATTGTAGGACTGAAAATCAGTATCACGATCGTTTCGATATTGAAATGCGTGCGTACTTGTTCTCAAACCAATGACAGGAACACCGCGTTTAAACGCCGCGTCAAAATGCTTCATCTGTTCATCGGGCCAATTACGAAAACGCAGTAAAATCACAATCGCATCGGCAGAATCCAAAAGTTCCGCACCCGACAAACTGGCCTGATTTGTCGGATCAATAACTCCCTCCTCATTGACCGAAAAAAGCACGGTTGTCTTAAAACCATGTCGCTCGCTCAGGATCTTGGCCAGCATCGGCAGACCCTCTTCCGAACGATACTCTTCATCGCCCGCAACGAGAACAATGTGCTTACCCTTCCCAGGCCCTTCTTGGCCATCATAAGAAATCCAGTCTTTCGCCGAAGCGGCTGCAGCGCTCGCTAAGATAATGATCATGCCAACACTAGTGATGCGAATCACGGTTTTCCCTTTCGTATCACGCCAACCGGCGTTCGAGTTCAGGTGACCATTCAGGCCAGGATTTGATTTTCAATGGGGAAGAGCTTACGTGATCTTACCGTACCCAACCCCTAATTTGGAGTCCTAGGAAAAATTGATCAGAAAGTCCGTTGACTCAGGACTCGCTGTTCATACTCGCGTACATTCGCCAACCACGCCGTGCTAACGGGCACATCTGCACGCTCGCAATAGTAGTCCCAGACAGCGCCACTTGGCAATGTCTTCAGCTCTTCAAGCCAAGCCAGACGACCGGTCAAATCTCCATCGACTTCCATTTGTCTGAGTAATTGAATCGGTTCCAGCAGTGCGAGCAAAAGCGCTTTCAATGCATTGCGAGTTCCAATCACCCACGCCGCCACGCGATTGATACTGGCATCGAAAAAGTCCAATCCGATGTGCGTCCGTTCGAGATACCGACCCCGCACTATTTCCTGGGCGATTGCTAACAACTCATCACTCATCGTCACCACATGATCGCTGTCCCATCGCACACCGCGACTGACATGCAACATCAACCGATCGACGTAACCGAATACCGAAGATATTTTGTCGGAAATCAGTTCCGTTGGGTGAAAATGACCCGCGTCCAAACAGAGTACTTTGTTTCGAGTAATCGCATATCCCAGATAGAACTCATGAGACCCAACAACGTAGCTTTCAGACCCAAGTCCAAATAGTTTGCATTCGACCGCATCCAGATGGTGTCGTGGGTCAAGTGGTTCCGCAAACAAATCGTCGAGTGCGGAAATTAATCGGGAGCGAGGCCCGAGGCGATCGATAGGTTGATCCTTCGAACCGTCAGGAATCCAAACATTCGTCACGCAGGGTGTTCCTGTGGCCTGCCCCATCGCAGCTCCAATGCGTCGAGCTCGACGACCGTGTTCCAGCCAAAACTCCCTGATGGATGGATCCGGATGCGACAGCGTTGCCCCACTCGCTGCCAAGGGGTGCGCAAAATAGGTGGGGTTAAAGTCAAGTCCGAGGCGTTGCTGCTGCGCCCACTCAAGCCAACCTTGAAAGTGCTGAACTTCAATTTCATCACGATCAACGACTTGGCCACCAAATTCCCCATAGCTGGCGTGAAGATTGAGACGATGAGAGCCGGGAATTAACGAAAAGGCGGTCACGAGGTCCGATCGGAGTTCATCGACATCGCGCGCGCGCCCCAAATAGTTACCGGTAACCGCTAGGCCACCACCCAACGCGTGCGACTTCGTCTCAAATCCTTGAACATCATCGCCTTGCCAACAGTGAACCGAAATCGAGACGCGAGCCAGATGATCAAGAGCCGACGCCACATCAACCCCGATCTCCTGGTAGCGTTCGCAGGCCAATTCGTAGGCCCGTTCAATGTTCATCTGAAAACCTCTCGCGTCAAAACGGAACGAAAATCGAGTCAGATCGGGCTCAACCGCTCCCTTGCGTCGATTTGCAAGCCAGGGCCGAATAGCCAGAAAACAAGCTGGAAGTATAACGGTTTTTCAAATTATTTCTCTGCCGTTGTAACATCCGACAAGTTACTTCGCTGAATATTCCATGGAGTCACACCATTTCAGCAAAGCAAACATTTTTCGACCAAGGAGACTTAATCATGGCCCGCAAAATCATTGCACTTTCCACCCTTTTCGCCCTCACTTTCGCTATTTTCGCAGCTGACGCGTCAGCCGGCTGTGGCGGTCGTCGCCGTAGCTACCACCATCACCACAATTACGTCCGCCCGATAAGGTTCGTTCAGCCCATCCTGCACCATCATGTGACTCCCCCACAAGTTGCGATTGCACCCCCCATCGTTGCTCCAGAGCCTCAATTTCCCGTAGTCCCTTCCGGATCGACAATCACGATCCCCGCCAACTTCCTTGGCAATCAACCCGGCAGCGTCTTGATGGTCTTCAACAACATCAAACTACCGGTGAGAATCAACAATTGGACCATGACAGGAGTGACCGTCACTCTGCCACCAATGGCGATCAAAGAAGCGGTTTTAATTCGCCTAGATGTGTTATTGCCGCAGGGTCAGTTAGGACGCACACAGAAGATTCGTGTCACAGCGCCCGCACCCGTGGTATTACACCCAACGGCTCCGATTTCACCGTTGCCAACCAACCCTGCTCTCCAGGCACAAAATCAAGCCGCAGCAATTTTGGGTGGCTAATCAACGGGTCAACGTGACGACCTAATTCGCACCGCTTAGCCAGCCGGAATCCGAAAGGATTCCGGTTTTTTTTTCACCGATGAGATCTGGAGAAACGCCCCCGAGGCGTAACATCGGGGGCTCCTTTTCGCTCTTGATCCTATGGCTTCCCTCTCCATCTCTCAATCAAGGAGTGCACACCGATGTTCACCTCCCCCACCCTCGCATCCCCGCAGCGGAACATTATCTTGGCCATGTTGCTCGTCATGACCACTTCGACGGCTGCCATCGCCAACAGTCAGGTTTACCAACAATTGCTTAAGTCTTCGGCAATGATCGTTGCCGGCGACCGTTTTGGCAGCGGCGCGTTAGTGGACGCAGAACATCGACTGGTTTTCACCAACTATCACGTTGTGGGTGAAATGGACGACGTCCGGGTAGTCTTTCCACAGCATCAGAACGGCAAACTCCGAGCGGATCGACACGGCAGCATTCGCGAGCTTGACAGCATCAGCTTCGCGGGCAAGGTGGTAGCTCGTGACCTTCGCCGCGATCTCGTCTTAATCGAAGTTGAATCCATTCCAGCCGGCACCGTCGAGATTCCACTCGCCGCAGAGAGTGTTTCGCCGGGAGAGCGCGTACATTCGATAGGGAATCCAAGCGCAAGCAGCGCCATGTGGGTCTATACATCCGGGACGGTTCGGCAGGTCTATCATAAGCAGTATCAATTGGATGATTCTCAACAAGTGGATGCGCAAGTTGTTGAAACCCAAGCTCCCATCAACCAAGGTGACAGCGGAGGTCCGGTCGTAAACAACAACAATGAATTGGTTGCAATCGTGTCCGCCACCTCGAATGACAGCAGCTTGGTCAGTGTTTGCATTAACGTGAACGAACTCAAATCGTTGCTGAACGGCGAAAACAGCACGATTGATCTCCCGGTCAAGAGCATGCTGGACGAACTCAATCTGAATTACGAACTCAAATCGACTGGAGATTTCACTGTCGATGTGCCCGCAAATGACGGCGACTTTGTTCGCGTTGAGATCGATGCCGAGACGCACCTGTTCGACGGGCGTAGGATTCGCCAAATCCGTGCGCTCCTCAAGAGTTTTGAAAACGATATGCCTGCTTCGCTGCTGAGCGATTTAATGATCGACAACAGTCAACGCAAGTTCGGCAACTGGGAAGTCTGGCCGCTCAAAGACGAACAACGCGTTTATTTTCGAGTCGATCTTGATCGGGATACCAATATCGACAACGTGAAATCGATGATACGGGGCGTGGCGTTGGTGACACAAGCGATGCGCAACCAACTCACCACCGCCAACCAAAAAGCACAATCGGATACAAGGCCCGCGGAACTCATGGGAACCTGGGTCGCTAGTCGATTGAATTCGAGCGGTACCAAAGTCGCCTACGCCGTATCGCTGAACCGAGACGGATCCTACCACTGGTATGTAAGTGACGGTGGTGACAAGCCACTCCTAGAAGATCGTGGCAAGTTCAGCATCAACGACCAAACAGTGACGTTCAAGAACGAGCAAGAAGCGTTCTCAGCCAAGCTCAGAATCGTCAATCAAAATCAGATTGCGTACGAATCGAAAAGTCTTCAGTTCACGATGAACCGTTATGTCGGTCCTGCAACCGCTCCAGATTTGAGCGGCCGATGGGCGACGATCATCCAAGTGGCCAATGGCAATTCGGTCAGCTACACACTCGAATTAAAAGCGGAAACATTGACCTGGACCATCCAGTCGGAAAACCAGGATCCGATTATCATCTCGGGGCCCTATCAACTCGAAGGCGACAAACTAACCTATTCGACAGACGGCAACTCATTCGTCGCCGACGTGTCGCTCCAAGACAG
Source organism: Pirellulaceae bacterium (assembly GCA_029243025.1). Lineage (NCBI taxonomy): Bacteria > Pseudomonadati > Planctomycetota > Planctomycetia > Pirellulales > Pirellulaceae > Pirellulaceae bacterium. The sequence goes on from JAQWSU010000006.1 coordinate 46,598, forward strand.
TGAGACGCTGATTTACAAAGACCCGACCAACTCACTCTTCCTGAAGCGAACTTAGAGGCAAACCAATCGGCGCAAACAACTGTAGTCGCATCCAGGAAGCGACCACCGTTCCGCCGTCGGCAACACCACCCCGCAAAGAAGGTCAGGAAGAAAGGTTATTTCGATAGCTTCGAGTAACGCTCAAACGCTTCGGCCACTTTCCCCGACTTCACATCTCCGGGATGTAACAACACACGATAGTAAAACGTCATCGACTCACCCGGCTCTAGCGTATGAGCAGCATCGATCGAGTTATCACCCTTGAAGTGATGTTCTCCGAATACATTGGCGGCAAAGAGACCATAGGTGCGAACGTGCCAGTAGGTCGGGTAACGAAAGCTTTGGGGATGATTTAGGATTGCAACTCCGACAACTTCATCCTCAACCGGACCATAATAGTCAACCCAAGCAGCGGGTTTGCCCCAGGCACCCTTGTCTTCTTGACCTTCGCTGTTAACAATTTTCCCACCCTCGCCTCGCTCGACTCGCATCGATCCGGCAACACGGACACCAAACGAACCTTCTTTCGTGTCCCCAAACGTCACGGGCTTGTCGGTAGCCGTCAGCTTGATGTCAAAATCAATATATTTTGAATCCCCTTCGACACCGAAGGTCAGTTTACGAACATCATGACAGATCACTTCACCGTGTCGATCAATCCAGTCATTTTTCGTTTCGATAACCGCCGTCTCACCACCTTTGACGGTTGAGAATTCGCGATGAGCGATCGTACCACATTGGTCACGACCCTCCGCCCAGAAGTCAGAATCATTGACCTCGCCATGAGTGAACCAAAACGAACGGTGATGAACGTGGTCTTCCTTTTCGTCGGCCGTCGCTTCGCGCATTGGAAAGCCGCGTGTTACGGACTTTCCCTTCGGTCCGATCACAGGCCACAAGATCGGTTTCGCGCCTGACTTGACTAGATATTCGGTAAACATTTCACCGTCGAGATTGACGGTAACCTTTTCGGGATGTTGTTCCACCGTGAACCGATCGGCGAACGTTGTTGAAACCAAGAGTGCCACAACAAGAACGGCTGCTCCGTAGCGCATCATTGAATAACTCCTCTGCTGGGAAGCCTAAGTTTTACTGTTTATGAAAACGTGTTGAGTTTAGCAACCTTTGCAGCCCAATGTGAAAAATTCGAGCTATACGGAGCCCAGTTTTTTCGCCAAAAAACAAATCTCCGCCTCAAATTGTAGGCTCCAACGGGTCGCCAAAATAGGGCTTTCGACCTCCTCTCACTCGTCGGCGAATGAAACCAAGCCGTTCGGGCAAACTGTGCGGCCAAAATCAAGAAAGGTTAACCCGATCAGCAACCTGCAACTGGCTTCAATTGTAGATTCGAGCTGTTATGATACGTAAGCAAGTCCACCGCCCGTTCGTGGACGAGTTTTTACAGTTGAACGCTACCCCCAGATTTTCATCTCTCCTCTATGGCCGTCAAACCCTCCATCTGCGCTGTCCTGTTAATCATTCTTGCCGGGACAAGTTGTTATCGGGATGAGACGGCCGACAATTCGGGTTCGACAGAGGCAAGCAAGGAGCCGTTAATTTTCACCGCCGAAATCGAACAGGTTTCTCAGCGCAGTTGGCCCATCGTCGTTCGCTCTCAAGGCAGTCTAATTGCCGACGAAGTATCAACCATCGGAGCCAAAGTTTCGGGTCGAGTTGCGATCACTTCCGTGGATCTTGGTTCTCGAGTCAAGAAGAACGAGGAACTTGTCCACTTGGAGCTAACAGATTTTGAGCTCCAGGTTCAGCAGGCTGAAGCTGAATTAGCAGAGGCTTGCGCGAAAGTCGGTTTGCAGCCAAACGACCCAATGGAGAAACTCGATCCACAAGCAGTACCGACGGTGATGGTTGCCAAGGCGATTTGGGACGAAGCCCAAGAAGCGCTAGCTCGCATGAAGCGACTTCAGACCTCCCGAGCCATCTCGGCATCAGAATTTAATAAACAAGAATCAGCCGAGCGAGTCGCAGACGCGAATTATCAATCGGCGTTACAAAGCGTCGACGAACAGCTAGCCATCATTCGAGTCCGTCGTGCGGCACTGGCAATGACTCGCCAAAATCGAGAGGACGCCATCATCCGCGCACCTTTTGATGGTGTCGTGCAGCGACGTCATGTATCCGCCGGAGCCATTGTCCGCGGAGGTGATCCGCTCGTAACACTGGTTCGAACAAATCCTTTACGATTTCGCGGCCGAGTGCCAGAACTCAAAGCAAACTCCGTGCAACTCGGCCAGTCGCTAAGAATCTCTGTGGCGGGAGTCCGCGAACTCATTCACTCCGTTGTCAAACGCACGAGCCCCAGCCTGGATGAATCAAATCGATCGTTGATGATTGAGGGCGACCTGGATAATACCGACGGCAAGCTTCGTTCTGGCCTGTTTGCAGAAGCAGATATTGTTGTCGACTCAGAGGCGACAACCGTTGCCGTACCAGCTTCCGCCGTCGGTGAGTTTGCTGGGGTCAATCGCGTCTGGGTGGTCACGGAGGGAATCGCTGCTCAACAACAGGTGAAGATCGGACGTCGGTCCGACAAACAGTTGGAGATTCTGACGGGACTCCGTACTAATCAGTGGATTGTCACCGACTTTAACCAAGGATTGGCGGGGCGCGTCGAAACGCCCAAAACCCACCAACTGACTGTAACTCACCCCTAGCGTATTGGATTGTGCCGCACCGGTTGCCGATGCCACGCACTTCGCCCTATGCCAATTGAGGACCGAATTCCTTGCAGTGGCTTGCTGAAATCTGCGTTCGACGGCCCGTATTTGCGGTGATGTTGGTGGCAGCTCTGGTGGTTGCCGGAATCATTGCCTACACCCAAATGGGCGTGGCACGATATCCCAACATCGACATGCCAGCGCTGTTCATCTACACGCGCCACCCGGGTGCGTCTCCCAGCGAAATCGAATCGGAGATCTCCCAGCCCCTCGAAGATGCTGTGGCAACCGTCGAAGGCGTCGACGAACTGCGTTCGATTTCGTTCGAGGGAGCATCCATTGTCATCCTCAATCTGGATCTCAACCGCAATGTTGACTTAGCCGCTCAGGATGCTCGTGACGCGATTGGTCGTGACATTGACGAATTGCCGTTTGGAACGGAACCGCCACAGATCGGCAAACGAGATCTCGATTCATCCCCTGTCATGACGATCGCGATTTCCGGCCCGCGTGACGGCCGGGAACTCTATGTCTTGGCTGATCGTTATGTCAAACAAGTCATCGAATCTGCCGAAGGCGTGGGTGAAGTCACCATTCGCGGCGCGATGGATCGGGCCGTGCAAGTGCGAATTGATGCACGGCGACTGGCCGCATATGGCCTGTCGATCGTCGAAGTACGTGAAGCGCTCGCTCGGCAAAACACCGAAATTCCCGGTGGACTCATGCAAACGCCAACTCAGGAATTCACGCTTCGCACTATGGGACGAGTCGACAAAGCTCGTGATTTCAACGATTTAGTCGTGGCCACTATTGATGGCCACCCCATTCGACTGAGTGACCTGGGCGAAGCCATCGACGGACAGAAGGAATTGAGGAATAAAGCAAGACTCAATGACGTGCCTGCTGTTGTACTCTTTGTGCAACGTCAGTCCGGTGCGAATACGGTCGACGTGATTCAAGAAGTCAAAACGCGGCTGGAGCGATCGCGTGAATTGCTACCACCCGACGTGAGCGTCTCGGTGCTACAAGATCAGTCAGGCTACATTGTTGCCGCGATGCACGAAGTGCAAAAGCATCTCATTTCCGGTAGCGTCTTGGCCAGCTTAGTCGTCCTGCTTTTCATGCGTTCATGGCAATCAGCACTGATTGCAGCGATTGCGATCCCCACTTCCATCATCGCCACCTTCGCAATCATGCGACCGTTAGGATTTACGCTGAACAACGTCACAATGCTTGCGCTTGTCCTGATGGTCGGTGTTGTAATTGATGATGCAGTAATCGTCCTGGAAAACGTCTTTCGTTACATTGAAGAGGAAGGTCTGAACCCGTTTGAAGCAGCCATTCGTGGCACACGCGAAATCGGACTGGCGGTTTTAGCGACAACGTTTTCCCTAGTCATTGTCTTTTTGCCCGTGTCGTTCCTTGACAGCGTCACAGGGAGATTGCTGTTCCAGTTCGGTATCACCGCAACAATCGCCGTCTTGATTTCCATGCTGATCAGCTTTTCACTGACGCCGATGATGTGCAGTCGACTGCTGCGCCAACGTCACTCCGACTCCCCCATTCCTCAATCGCGCAGTGGTATCTATCAATATATCGAGTCGGGATATCTCATCTGTCTGCGTTGGGCCATGCAACATCGCTGGCTGGTGGCTTGCATTTCGCTAATTACGATCGCCGCCAACTACCCGCTTTATCATCTCGTCAAACAAGATTACATCCCTTCCAACGTTGACGAGTCAGAGTTTGAAATCCGGTTGACGGCCGATGAAGGCACGGGCATGCAATCAATGGACAAGGCCACCTTGGCCATTGAAAACCAATTGAAAAATATTGATGGTATTGAATACATGCTGACCTCCGTTGGCGGTCGTGGCGCAGTCAATCGATCCGAAATATTTATCCGACTGGTTGATATCTCAAATCGTTCTTTTTCAATTCCGCGTTTGGTACGCGACACCTTGCGGGGCAACCCGCGTGCGGCCTGGGAAGGTAACTTCAGCCAGCAAGAGAAAATGCAAGAGGTTCGCGACATCCTCAATCAGTTTCCGGATTTGCGTGGTTCCGTACGCAACCTGACGTCATTTCGACAAGGACCTCCCGTTGATATCGATTTTTCAATCACTGGACCGAGCTTGGATGGACTTCATGACTACGGAAACCGATTACTGACTGAAGCCAAAACCATCCCAGGTATCGTCGATGCAGATCTGACACTGAAGATGAACAAACCTGAACTCCTGGTGCACATCAATCGTGAACGGGCAGCCGCCTTGGGGGTCGATGTTCAAGAAATTGCTGAGACATTAAGAATCTGTGTGGGGGGGGACGAGCATGTATCAAGATACCGCGATGACCTGGCCGACGACGCCTATGATGTCGAATTGAGACTGGTTGGAATTGACCGTAGTAACACCGATGCCATTTCACAACTTTATGTGCGAACGAAAAACAGCACCACTCAACAGAACACGATTCAACAGGCGGGGAGTCAACATACTCGACTAGATAATGTCGTCAACTTTGAATACGGCGAAGCCGCATCACGGATCGATCGACTCGATCATGAACGCATGGTTGCCATCCGGGCGAATATCGCACCCGGATTTGCGTTGAAGGATCGGATTGAAGCACTTAACGAAGCGGTGGAAAGAGTGAATCTACCGGAGGGTTACAACACCTCAGTTCGAGGTCGTGGTCGCGAACTGGAGCGAACCTTGAATGAATTCGGCTGGACCTTTCTGATGTCATTCATTTTCATGTACATCGTCTTGGCCGCTCAGTTCGAACATTTTATCCATCCGATTACCATCCTGATCTCACTGCCACTGGCCGTACCATTTGGCCTCTTTAGTCTGTGGATGGGCGGTGAAACACTTAACCTTTATTCTGCGCTGGGAATTCTCGTCTTGTTCGGCGTCGTCAAGAAAGCATCAATTTTGCAGGTCGACCACACCAATCAACTAAGAGAACAAGGGATGCCACGTGACGCCGCCATCATGTTGGCAAATCGCGATCGGTTGCGGCCTATCTTGATGACCACATTCTCCTTTGTCGCTGGCATGTTCCCGTTGCTGATTGGCGTTGGTCCCGGTGCCGAAGAACGTCGCTCGATTGCCGTTCTCGCCGTGGGTGGACAGACTTTGTCGCTCTTGCTGACACTACTCGCCATCCCCGTGACTTACTCGTTGCTGGATGACCTCTGGGCGGGACGCTTCAAACAACAAAGCGACGAATGAGCCATCCAGGGACCGATTGCTCCCGTCGAAATCGAAGCGACTCATTTCCAGCTAGGCTTGAATCGCCTTGAGTACACGACCATGAACATCGGTTAAACGTCGGTCGATTCCATCGTGCCGGACGGTCAGGCGAGTGTGATCAACTCCCAATAAATCGAGAATAGTCGCATGTACGTCGTAGACCTGAACTGGATTAGTGCGATCCAGAGGCTTGTATCCCCATTGATCACTCTCACCGTAAGTCACTCCACCCTTGACCCCCCCACCGGCCAACCAATTTGTGAACACGTACGGATTGTGATCTCTCCCCGTCTCGCTTTGAGAAGAAGGTAAACGACCAAATTCGGTAGTCCAAAGGATAATCGTATCCTCCAACATGCCACGTTGCTTCAGGTCTTTGATTAAAGCCGCAGCACCTCGGGACATCCCCAACGCAAGCGGACCATGATCGCGTTCAATGTTTTCATGCGAATCCCAGTTCCGACGAGGGAACGAGTTATCATTGCCTGACCAGATCTGCACAAACCTGACCCCGCGTTCCAGTAAACGTCTGGCGGTGAGACATTTCCGACCAAAGTAATCGGTTTCCTCGATTTCATTAATCTCTGCACCGAACTTGGATCGGCCGTGATCAAGCCCATACATTTTCAGGATATGGGCAGGTTCGCGACTAATATCTAATACTTCGGGGGCCGCCAACTGCATGCGCGCGGCGAGTTCATAGCTGCGAATTCGAGCATCGAGGCGCGAGTCGCTGTCACGTTGACTGGCGTGTCGCTGGTTAAAACGTTCCAGCACGGTTCGTGTCGCAAGTTCGCTGCTGGGTGTCACATAGTCGTTTTCCGGGGGAAACAAATCACGAATCGGATAGGGTGTCCCTGGCCGGATCAAGGTGCCCTGATGCTGGGCCGGCAGGAATGCAGAACTCCAGTTTTTTGTACCATTCGAAGAAAACCCTCGTCGATCCGGCATGACGACAAAGGTCGGCAAGTTCTCATTGAGGCTGCCCAAGGCGTAACTGATCCAATTGCCCATGCCCGGAAATCCCGGACGCTGAAACCCCGTGGCCTGAAGATAAGTCGCCTGACTGTGTACACCCGTTTTACCAACCACCGAGTGCAAGAATGCCATGTCGTCGACGCACTCTCCGAGTGGAGCCACTATCTGGCTCAACTGTTTTCCCGACTCACCGTAGGGCTTGAATTTCCAGGGGGATTTGAGCCAAGGGCCCAAACCGTTTTGAAAAGCTTCGATCGGCTCACCAAAGTCAGACTGCTCACCATGATGCTTTTCCAATGCTGGCTTGTAATCAAACGTATCAAGATGACTCGCAGCGCCACCCATAAACAGCTGAACCACTCGCTTGGCTTTGGCCGGATGGTTCAACGCAGTCAGCCCCGCACCCTGACCGGGCAACGGTTGGGACTCGGCATAAAGTTGGTCCTGAGACAACAAGGCTGCGAGTGCAAGGCCGCCAAATCCGTGAGCTGCCTGCGAGATCACTTGCCGACGTGATAACTTGTCTAAAATCTCCGGATCGACCAAGTGCGAATCTGATTTCATATTTATTTCACCTCGGATGACCGTCACTACGTTCCGGCCCAGGATTTCAGTCCACAAACAGAAACTCATTCAAGTTAAAAATCACCCGGCAAACATTCGCCAAGCCATGCTCGGTTGCTAACTGAGTGAGCGAATCACGCTCGTTTTCCTCTGGATCACGATTCAACGCTAACTGGTAAGCTAAATCCACTTGCGCAGGAATGGTTGATCTTTTTCGAGCAAGTCGATCGGAAAAATCCTTTGACATCTGCACCATGAACTTGTTGTTCATTAAGGTCAGCGCCTGGATTGCCGTGATGGTTGTGTCCCGCTTGGCAACTGATTGTGAGGGATCAGCACAATCGAGCGTCTGCATGAAAGGCTGCTGCTGCGATCGCACGAGAAAACGATACACGGAGCGGCGATGAGTTCCAGGATCACTAGGATCGTGTTTGTGATACTCGTAGTGCGGTGAGTGCTCGGGACGTTCGAGCACAAAATCGCGAAATCCGGGCCCGTACATATCCAGCCTCAGCTTTCCGCTCACCGAAAGCACAGAATCTCGAACCACTTCTGCTTCCAGCGATCTTCGATTCATTCGCCAGAGGAAACGATTACCCGCATCACGGTTCTCATACTCAGGAATACTCCGAGTACTCTGGCGATAGACGCTACTGGTGACAATCAGCCGATGCAGCTCCTTCCAACTCTGCCCCTGATCACGGAACCAGACAGCCATCCAGTCCAATAATTTGGGATGGGTCGGCAACTGCCCCATCCGTCCAAAGTCATTGGGTGAATCGACGATGCCTCGACCAAAATGATAAAGCCAGACCCGATTAACGATTGATCGCCAGGTAAGTGGATTGTCATGGCGAACAACCCAATCAGCAAGCGCAACACGTCTTTCGCCCTCGGAATGGTCCGGCTCCAGCGAAAACCGCCAATTGTCTTCAGCTCGAATCGGAATCGTTCCGGGACCGACCGACTGGCCCGGCTGTGTGACTTCTCCCCGTATCAGCAAATGAATGTTGCGAGGCTTCCCACCGAGATGCCCACGGCCTCGAAACGCACCACTTCCCGTGTGGACCGTGCCAACATAGATACGTTGCTGCTCAGGCAAAGCTTTCAACTGTTGCTGATTGGTGGCAATCATTTCCCCAGCAGTCAGGAGTTGTTCGGAGAGTTCAACGTCCTTCACACGATCGAGCAACTGTTGGCGATCTTGTATCAGCGAAGCCAATTGACTCGTCACATCCTTATCCGATCCAACACCACGGTAGAAGCCGTCGACGAGATTAGCGCGTCGCCACCTGGCCGGAGCTTCGATCGAATCGAAAGCAGAGACTTGAGCTTTTGCGGCGATGTTGGTGCGATCCGAGCCCAACACCATCATTTCGCCCAAAGCCAAAATGTAGTCATTTTTCCGCAACGCTAATTTCGTGGCAGTAAATCGGATGTATTGGGCATCGATGGAGGCAAAGCGAAACAACTGCGGATCCGTACCCGGGTTGGCAAGATCCCTGCCTGTCTGATCGACCAACGTCACCACGTCCTGTTTGAACTCGGGATCATTAGTCGCTTGAATACGAAACCGAAGCGGAAAGCCAAAGCCCGCACCAATCCCGTTGAAGTCGTCATGGCTGCCGACAACAATCACCTGTTCGAAGCTTTTCGCCTGCCCCAAGTCAACTTGGACCCATTTCACTTCATCAGCTTTCGCCGCAATCTGACTGTGATACCCAAATTCAGCGCGAGAATCTTTGGCCTGTGCTGCTCGCAACTCAGCGATGGCTTCATCGAACCGCTTGAGTTCACCACCGGCGCGAGTATGGAGTTCCTTATTCAACGCATCCATACGCTGTTGGAGCGTTTTTTGTTGCAGCATGAGCTCCCGACGTTTTGCTGCAATTTTCGGATCGCGATCATAGGTGCGATCGGCTCGATCTAAGGCTGCAAATACTGCCTGCAGACTGTAGTATTGCTCCTGAGTTACCGGATCAAATTTATGATTGTGACAGCGAGCACATTGCACGGTTGAACTCAGAAAGGTGCTCATCGTTGATGAGACCATATCGTCACGATCCAGGTTCCTTGCGACCTGGCCATCGATCTTCTCCTCCGGGACCTCTGCATGACCGATGAAATCCCAAGGGCCTGCAGAAATAAATCCTGTTGCCTCGATTCCATCACGCAAATCGGGCCAAAGCACATCACCAGCTAATTGCTCACGAACGAAACGGGTGTAGGGTTTATCTTCATTGAAACTGCGGATCACATAGTCTCGATACGGCCAGGAGTTGGCTCTCAACTTATCTTTATCGTAGCCGTGGGTATCCCCATAATGCACGACATCCAACCAGTGACGAGCCCACCTTTCACCGTAGCGCGGCGACTCCAATAACTCGTCTACCACGTGCTGGTAAGCACCAGGTCGATCATCTTTCATAAATCGGTCAACCGCTTCAGGCGAAGGCGGCAAACCAATCAGGTCAAAATAGAGACGACGAATTAGCGTCCTTCGATCGGCCTCGGGCGCTGGCAACATCGATTCCTGACGTAAAGCCTGGTAGATAAATGCATCGATGGACGTCCTCGCCCAGCTTTGGCCAGCCGCATCAAGCTCTGGCACGGCTGGTTGCTGCAGAGACTGCAAAGACCACCAATCAAAATCGGTAACGCTTGATTCACGAATAGTGAACTCATCCGGCCATTCGGCTCCAGATTCAATCCACGCTCGCAACGACGCGATTTGCTCTTTATTAAGCGCATCCGCATCTTTCGGCATCTCCGGGTTTTCGCCACGGATCATTTCCAGCAGCAGACTTGAAGCCGGATCATCAACGTTGATAGCAGCGCCACTGTCACCACCCTTACGCAGACTTGTTACGGTAGCGAGTGAAAGGCCACCCTTTGCATCTTGATCGTTGTGGCAGCTCAGACAATGGCTCGCTAGAATTGGCACGACCTGCTCTTCAAACACCCTCGGATTGGCCAGCGCTGTAGCCGCAGGAAGCCAAATCGCCACGAACAGAACAAGCAACTGCTTCGTCATCAATCGCCCCGTCGTATAACATGAGGTAAAAAAGTAACAAACGCCTGCCGCATTGCCCTTCATTGTAACCTCATTGAGGTCTCGTTAAAAATGCGGCCCGCTCGCCAAGCACAGGAAGCTTACCGAAGCGACTGTTATGATAGGCTTCTTATTCACCCGTTGGACCCACTAATCAATAAAAGGGGGGGAAATGCGTCACAGATTGACCTTTCTTTTTGTCTTGATGACTTGTTTCGCCTGGCGAATGACGGCTCACGCTCAAAATCAACGACTGCGTCCCGAATTCCGACCGATTGTTGATAACGCGGAATTACCACGGGTCTTGCTTCTGGGAGACTCGATATCAATCGGCTACACGCTGGGTGTCCGGGAACAAATGCGAGGTCACGCAAACGTCCATCGGGCGGCCGAAAATTGCGGACCCACAACCCGCGGGCTAAAACAACTGGACAAGTGGCTAGGCGAAAAACAATGGGACGTGATCCACTTTAATTTTGGACTTCATGACCTAAAATACATGAACAAAGACGGGAACCTGACCAAAACGGAAACAGGACGAGTCCAGGTACCACCGGCGGAATACGAGCGCAATCTTCGCGCACTCATTCGTCGATTAAAGGAGACCGGTGCCCAACTCATTTGGTGTTCTACGACCCCCGTGCCCCAAGGCGCACTCGGTCGCGTTGTTGGCGATGCAAAAAAGTATAATACGATCGCGATTCAGGTTGTCCAAGATGAATTGGGTGAGGATTGTGCCATCAACGACCTTTACCAATTCTGCCTGCCCCGACTACCGGACATCCAACGACCGGCCAACGTTCATTTCACACCCGCCGGATCAAACGCTTTAGCAACACAAGTCACCAAGAAAATTCGCAAACGACTCAAGAAACCAGATTGACGTTTCTGCAAACAGCGATCAATGCAATCCGCTGAGATTCCCATCCGCGTCATGGTCGACATGAATCAGCTGGCCCTTGTTGTCCAAGCTGCGCCGCCCCGCCTCGAGGATTGCCGTCACTGCCAAGGTGTCATGAACGGTCGCAAGTTGGTCACGAAACGAATCCACTGCCGCTCGTTGATTGACAACCGAAACGGCAGCCTGGACAAACGCTTCAATACTGCGATATCCGTATCCTTGCTGACCCACAAACTCACCGTTCGAATTAGAGGCATACTTCATAAACAGCGGGTTCGGAGAACTGTATCCGTCCGAATCAGTCGCCAATGCGTAACCCCGGTGAGCCTGATCAACCGTAACCTCCCCCTGATGAGTCGCAAAGAAAAAACGTTGCTGCGAATGCACATCACTGCTGGGCGCAATCCAACTGGAGGTGTAAACCGCAGTCGCTCGGTGGCCAGTCGACAAAAGTCGCCAATCGACGGTTAGTGTGATGGTATCTTCCGTCGCCAAGCCGGCTTCCTGAGCCACGCCTGTAGACGCTGACGCATAAACGCGAAGCGGTTGTGCACAGGCACCCACTGACCAAACGTGGAAATCGATATGATGAGCGTTGAGATAGTAACTAATGTCACTCGATTTCCCTGCCCATGATCGGAACGTTTGCAACTGTGATTTCGGTTGACTCATGTAAGACGAAAAAAAACTGAACTCACCCAATTGACGGACTCGATCACGAGCGTCGGAGTAGATCGGATCCCAGCGTTTGTGAACTTCCATCGCCACTAAGACATTCGCCTGTTTCGCTGCTGCTGCCAACGTCTGATGTTCGTGAACCGTTTTGACGATCGGTTTGGCAATTAAGACATGACAACCGGCAGCGACGGCATCCATCGCAATCTGAAAATGGGTGTCGTCCGGGGTGAAGACAATCACCACATCTCCACGGGACATCGTCGCCAACGCGCGCTGATAGGCTTTTGGATCATCCGCAACGTCTTCGCCCGGAAAGCTCTCGAAGTCCGTCGAAAGATTGTTGTAAGCGTCGCCAATGACTCGCGCTAAATGCTGCCGAATGCTGGGAAATTTGCTTCCATTTGTGCCAACCATTTTCAATGAATTCAACAAGCCGCGCTGGCGCAGGTCAAATAGCGTGAGCGCAACCACTCCCGCGCTTTTATCAGAATCAGCAGCCGCGCCATGCACGAAACCTGTTGTGTATTCACCCGTCCCTACCATCAATGCATTGATTTTTTTCACGTCATCATCCTCAGTTCTTCTAGGAGGACGTTCGCGATCGTCCGGCAGTCCTGATCTTTTTGAGTTGTGCTTTCATCGCGCGTAGCCTTTCAGGATGCTGCTTTGCTAAATTATTCTGTTCCCCAAGATCATCGGCCAAATTGAACAGCTGAAACGATTTGCTCTGTACTCCACGACGTTTCCAGGGAGCAACAATTTTCCAGTCGCCGTCACGATAGGACAACGAACTTGTACCTTGAATGACAAGTTGCGATCTTCCTTTGGCCTTCCGTTTTCCGAGCAATGCGTCCGTGATGACAAGGCTGTCAGGAAATTTTTTACCAATCGGCTGATCCACCAGATTCGCCAAGGAAGCGGGCAAATCGACTAAGCAAACAATTTCCTCAGAGACAGCAGGCTGAACTTGTTTCGGCCAACGAACAAGAAACGGGGTACGTGTCCCCCCTTCATAGGGGCTGTATTTCCCTCCGCGAAGCGGACCGGAGGGTCGATGTCCATTCAAATCTTCAACGGCACGATCTTGATAACCATCATCCAACACAGGACCATTATCACTACCAAAAATAACGAGCGTGTCTTCGGCCAATCCCCGCTGATCCAGCGCTTTCAGGATTTGTCCAACTTGCCAGTCGACTTGCACGATCGCATCACCACGAATGCCGCACTCGCTACTTCCTTGAAACCGAGGATGAGGTACACGTGGTACGTGGATGTCATGGAGCGAAAAGAAAAGGAAAAAAGGCTCCGACTGATGCTTGTCGATAAACTTCACGGCTTGCTCGGCAAACCGGTCAGCCATGTCTTCGTCGACCCAGCGCGCTCGATGGCCGCCGGCCATAAAACCAATCCGGCTAATGCCATTTACAATCGAACTATTGTGTCCATGACTCCAATTCATTTTCAATGAAGCGCGATCAGTCTTACCCGTCGGTTGGCGATCGGGGTTCTGCATCGATACCGTAATGGGATCATTGGGATCAAGATCGACAACCCGATGCCCTTCGACGTAGACACATGGAACGCGGTCTCCTGTCGTGGGCATCAGATAACAATGATCAAAACCGATCTCGAGGGGCCCCGGCTTCAAGTCGCCATTCCAATTAGGACCCGGTTTTTCACCCAAGCCCAAATGCCATTTGCCAACAATTCCGGTTGCATATCCCGCGTCACTCAGCATCGATGCCAACGTCGGTTGACCGGGCTGAATTAACGCCGTTGCGTTGGGCGGCGCGATGCCAGTCCCCGGAATTCGCCAGGCATATTGTCCGGTTAACATCGCAAAACGGGTCGGCGTGCAGGTGGCAGCGGGTGCATACCCGTCAGTGAATCGAACACCTTCTCGGGCAATCCGATCAATATGAGGCGTCTTAACTCTTGTCGCACCGTAACATCCTACATCCCCGTAGCCAAGATCATCGGTCAAGATCAATACAATGTTTGGTTTATCAGCAACAACAGGTGATGCCATAAAGTTGGCGATGATCAAACAGCCAAAACTAAGAACTGCAGCAAAGCGAATCATGGATGTCTCTTTCGGTCTTGTGCAACTTAGGATGAAGGGCATCATCTCGTCCGCAAAAGCCAGGCGGACCATCTTAGTTTAACGCCTATTCGCAATATTGCAGACCACTGATCGCTTGATTTTGACCGCGAAACCCTGGCTCAAGGAAAGTGCTGATCACGGAAGAAAGCATCGCCTCTCATTCTTAACATTTCCACAACGCAAAAGATGAAACGACTCCTTTCCGGGAACCGTGCGTAAATCAACGGCTAAACTTGCAAAACTCGGAGGATCTGCAGGGTGAGGTCGACACGACACAAAATTTGTACGACTTACGGTGTTCAACTTTGACTGGTAACGGAAACGACTCATCGTAGAACCACAGCAAGATGACGGTGAAACGATCAATCTCTTCCGGTGAACTGCCTTCCACAACCGTTGACATCCAATGGCAAGCAAGCGGCCAAGAAAAGACACAAATCGCTCCAGTAGCAGTTCGACACGAGTCTCATGTACCCCACGTGAAAACAACAGCCGACACCAAGCCGATCATTCAGATCGAACAAGAACATTCATCGCTCAAGAATCAATCTTCTCGATTCGGCGAATATGGCGGCCACCTTCGAAATCCGTCGTCAACCACGCGTCCAAGATTTGTTCCACCGTCGACCACTCCGTCAATCTCGCACCAATGGAGATCATATTCGCGTTGTTATGTCGTCGAGCTAACTTGGCCGTTTCAACCGACCAACAAAGTGCGCAGCGAATCCCATGGATTCGATTTGCCGAAATCGCTTCGCCGTTTCCCGATCCGCCCAAGACGATACCCCGATCGCATTGCCCCTCCGAGACAGCGATCGCTGCCGGGCGAATGAAGTCGGGATAGTCTACCGACTCCGTAGAGTCGGTGCCCAAGTCTCGTATTTCATGCCCCTTGCCAACCAAATACTTTTTGATCCGCTCCTTGTATTCAAACCCCGCATGATCAGACGCAATGGCTATTATCATCGTCGACACGTATTCCCCATCGTTGGGCGCTTTAATGGCAGTTTGCAAAACCAGACTGGAGGGCAGACGAAGGCGATTTTACGGCATCATCTCTGGGCTCGATCAGGCCGTCCGCTTCGGATCACCCCGGCCATCCGAATTTTGCAAGCGTAAGGCAGCCAATCATGAGCAGTCAAGCGGTCAGAAGTCAAGTTATTGGATCCCCACGACCCACTGAAAAAAAGCTGATCCGCCCCAATTTCCTCTCAGACCGAGACGAAAGAAGTCGGAACGGTCGCTGGGCGTCAACTTTAGTCCGTTCATGATGTCCCAAGCAAGGCCCATCCGACTCTTCTATCCGCCCAGCCTCTTGAAATGGCGATGGGCGATTTGAACCCTTCAGCTCAGAGAGACAATCTGTCAGATGGCCTGAGCATTCCCGGAAAGAGCCAATTCTGGTAAATCAAATCTCGATCCCACCTTCCGAGCATTGTGTTATGCATCGGACTGTCTTACCATCGCTGGTCGGAGGTACGAAAACAAAAGTCGTAACATGGAGGAGAATAGTTGTGAAGAGTGTCTTGATTCTTTGTACTGGCAATTCCTGCCGCTCACAAATGGCCGAAGGTCTTTGGAATCACCTGGGTAAAGACGCATGGCAGGCATTCTCCGCAGGATCAGATCCCGCCGGATATGTCCACGAATCGGCCATCGGGGCGATGCACGAACAGGGGCTCGATATCGCTTCCAATCGCAGCAAAAATGTGAACGAATTCCTTGAGCAACCAATCGATCTGGTTGTTACCGTCTGTGATAATGCAAAAGATTCGTGCCCAACCTTGCCGGGGGCAACCACCGTATTGCATTGGCCATTCGAAGATCCGGCACACGCGACCGGATCGGATGAAGAAAAAATGGAGATGTTTCGTCGGGTGCGCGATCAGATTTCAGATCGTATTGCTTCCTACCTGAACGAAGTCGATGCGAGCTAAGTGAATTATCGTTGAAGGAATCTCAACCGAGTCATTGCCAAACTTATTCCAAGCCGCTCTTGATGATA
The DNA here is from genome assembly GCA_029243025.1 of Pirellulaceae bacterium. Classification (NCBI taxonomy): domain Bacteria; kingdom Pseudomonadati; phylum Planctomycetota; class Planctomycetia; order Pirellulales; family Pirellulaceae; species Pirellulaceae bacterium. The sequence continues at coordinate 62,857 of JAQWSU010000006.1, forward strand.
AGGGGACGATCATTGGTCCGAAGATCGCATGTTTTTTATTGGGCTGCAGTTTTCGTTTTGTCTGCCACCCCAGTCCCGTCGTCCCCGGCCGCAGAAAAACCGTCGCGCCCAAATATTTTACTCATCATGCTGGACGATTTGGGGTTTTCAGATCTTGGCTGCTACGGCGCCCCGATCATTAAAACTCCAACCATCGACTCGCTGGCAAAGCAAGGCCTTCGTTTTTCTCAGTTCTACAACACATCAAAGTGCCATAGTTCGCGAATCTGTTTGCTGACGGGCAAGTACCCGTTCCAAGCGGGCAATCATGCGATGAACAAGGCGGTGACCATTGCCGAAGTACTCGGACCAGCGGGATATTTCACGGCCATGTCAGGCAAATGGCATCTCAAGGGTGAGCCGACTGAACGAGGATTTGACCGATATTTCGGCCATCTTTCGGGGGCGACAAACTTCTTTACCGGTGACAATTCGTTTCGTCTAAACGGAATGCCGTGGTCAGATTTCTCAGAAGACTTTTACACAACTGACGTCGTCACCGACTTTGCTTTAAAATTCGTCGACGAGTCACTTGCACTCGACAAGCCGTTCCTGATGTATGTGGCTTACAATGCCCCCCATTATCCACTCCAGGCGCCAGAGGCTGATGTGCGCAAATATCGACACCAATTCCTCGGTGGATGGGATCGATTGAGAAATCGGCGGCATCAAAAGATGAAAGACGAAGGGCTGATTCCCGCTGAACTGCAGTTGTCACCGCGACCCGATTATATCCCTGCTTGGAACCAACTCAGCGAAGAAGCAAAGAACTGGGAAGACTTTCGCATGGCCACCTATGCAGCCATGGTCGATCGTGTTGACCTCAACCTAAATCGCTTGATCAAACAACTGAGGGATAAGGGAGTCTGGGAGAATACCTTGCTGATGCTCTGTTCGGACAATGGCGCGTGCCCGTTTGAGCGGACGCGAGGCCGAGAAAAAAAACCCTGGGATCCAGCTTCCTATTGGACCTACGACGTGGGCTGGGCACACGTCGGTAACACGCCATTTCGCTGGTACAAGCAAAACCAACACGAGGGAGGTATTTCCTCGCCGCTGATCGTCCATTGGCCGGAAGGATTGAAAACCGATCCGGGTACCGTGACGCATCAACCAGGACATCTGATCGATTTACTTCCAACCCTTGCTGAAGTTGGCCAAGCAAAAATCCCCTCAACAAAAGGAAATCGCGAGCTTTCGCCAGTTCAGGGCAAATCCTTGATGCCAATCTTCCAAGATAAGGAACGCGAGGGCCACGACTGGATTTACTTTCACTTCAATGACAATCGGGCAATCCGTCGCGGCAACTGGAAACTCGTATCGGCCGAGTGGGGTCGCTGGGAACTGTATGATCTATCCAAGGATCGCAGCGAACTGCACGATCTTGCCGGTGAATTCCCTGAACGGGTCGACGAACTGAAACAACTGTGGCACCAAGCAGCAAAAGAGATCGACGGGGTGCCGAAACGACTACGCCGATCCGTCAGCGATCGGCAGCCGACCTTCCCACCCGGACAAATGACCCAACGGCCCCGAAAAACAAGTGGCGAAACGAAGTAACGAAATTCCCCGGGGCTGCCATCTCAAACTTGGCAATGCGCGTTTTACCCCCGAGTCTGCGGTTGACCATCTCTGAGTCGTGCGTCATCTTGGTCGATTCCTTGGCGTTCATTCCCAGCATTCAACCGATTGCCCGCTTGTCAGAAGACCCATGTCGCTCGTTAGCATCAATGACGTTCAGATCGGATTCCGCGGTCCACCGCTCCTTGACGGTGTCAACTGTCGCATTCAACCGGGACAACGGATCGGTTTATTGGGTCGCAATGGGGCCGGCAAAACGACCCTCATGCGAATGCTCTGCGGTGATGTCCAACCGGATCACGGCGGGATTGTTCTAGCTGCCGATACACGAGTATCCCTGCTGGCGCAGGATGTGCCGCGAAGTGTCGAAGGCACCATCAAAGAAATCGTTTCTCAAGGCATCGACAGCGACGATGTTGATGACGCCTGGGAACAGCAACATCAAGTTGAACAAATCTTGTCCCGTATGTCGCTCGATGCAGATACAAAATTCGCTCAACTGTCATCAGGCATGAAACGGCGGGTTTTGTTGGCAAAGTCACTTGTGCGAAAGCCTGACCTGCTGCTTCTCGATGAACCCACGAATCACTTGGACATTGCATCCATTGATTGGCTCGAACAATTTCTAGTTCGCTGGCCCACGACTTTAATGTTTGTCACCCATGATCGCATGTTTTTGCGACACTTAGCAACTCGCATTCTCGAGATTGATCGTGGACAGTTATTTGACTGGTCCTGTGATTACGACACTTTTCTCCAACGCAAAGAGGCAGCGTTGGCGGCGGAAGAGAAACAAAACGAGCTGTTTGACAAGAAACTGGCGCAGGAAGAAGTCTGGATTCGGCAGGGTATCAAGGCACGCCGTACCCGAAATGAAGGTCGCGTGCGAGCGCTAGAAAAAATGCGACTCGAACGCAAAGAACGCCGCGGCCATGCTGGCGTTAGTCAAATCCAAATTCAAGAAGGTCAGCGAAGTGGAGCACTCGTCGCTGCTGTCGAAAAAATCAGCTTTCAGTACGATGACCGGCCCATCGTAAGCAACTTTTCTACGATGATCATGCGCGGAGACCAGATTGGCATCATCGGAACCAACGGCGCAGGAAAAACTACCCTATTGAAACTACTGCTCGGTCGATTGGAACCGCAGACCGGATCCGTTCGCCTCGGTACCAATTTGCAAATCGCTTACTTCGATCAGTTGCGAGAACAGCTCAATGAAGAGCAAACGGTTCAAGACAACGTGGGCGATGGCTACCAAAATGTGCAAATCAACGGGCGATCCAAACACATCATTGGTTATCTCCAGGATTTTCTCTTCTCGCCCGAACGTGCTCGAACTCTCGTCAAGTTTCTCTCCGGCGGTGAACGCAATCGAGTGATGCTGGCAAAATTATTTGCCAAGCCCGCTAATGTGATCGTGCTTGATGAACCGACAAATGATCTCGATTCAGAAACTCTTGAACTGTTGGAACAGCGATTAGTCGAGTTCCAGGGAACTGTGCTTTTGGTTAGCCACGATCGGATGTTCTTGAACAACGTCGTCACCAGCACGATTGCAATCACCGACAATGCCGTGAAAGAGTTCGTCGGGGGATATGATGATTGGCTGAGACAAACACAAAACCAATCAAGCTTGGCCGACGCCGACAACACAGAATCCGCCAAGCCCAAGAAGGAACGCAAAGCAAAACCGAAAAGCAAACCGAAAAAATTGAACTACAAGGAAACACAGGAACTCGCCAAACTCCCAGCATTGATTGAACAACATGAGCTGACCATCGCCGAACTCCATCAACTCATGGCCGATCCCGCTTTCTATCAGCAAACGGGCGATCTGATCGCCCAATCTCAAAATAAGTTGAAAGCAGCCGAAACAGAACTCGCCAAAGCATTCGAACGCTGGGAGTATCTGGAACAGATCTCGAACGAGTCCTAACCGGTTCTACCGGACTGCCTCAGTGGCAATCTCAATTGGCAGTGAGAACCGGCCAGTCGACTCCCTACAACGAATTGAGCACATTCAGTGTGTCCGCAAGCACCGTTTCAATTAACTTGATGCCACGCGGGTCCGACCACCGGATGCCGAGTTCCTTCATCAGCTTTTCGGCAGTATCAAGTCGCAGATTCGCTTGCTTTCCCGATGCGAATCGTTGCAGCACCTGCTGGGGAATCCCTGTTGTTTTTGCAACACGACTGATGTTACCGCTAGCCAACAATCGGTCTCTCAAATGTTCCGTCAAGCAACTCATCCGACACCAAGCCTCTCTAATTCTTTTTTCCGGTTGCAAAGATCTCGCTCCAAGGCCAGTTAGACCATTTTCATAATAGAACGTCGCATAATCTCATTCAAAACAACCTGCCCAAATCCGAGCCCCCTCAGCTGCCCATGAAAATCCGTAACTGACTCAAATCACTCTAGTTAGCAACTCAATTTCCGCTCCGATCCGCAGATCAAGTTCCGCGAAACTTGTCCGGCAGCGGCGAAGACAACCGCTGCGGTAAAAGAGCCGACCTACACGTTTCAGTGTTACTCGTTGATTGTCGCAGCAAACCCTCAGGATTGTCGCAGCAAACCCTCAGACGACGACCTCCACCGCCGGATCCCTGTCCGGATCCCTGTCCGGATCCGCCATCCAAGGAGACAAAGCCCCGCCTGGAAACCGAACAGAAGAGCCCGTAAGCGTCCGTCCTCGGAGCAATTAAAAGCGGATAACACTTCGGTGACAAATACGAAGTGCGTTCAACAACTCTGATATACTTGCCATCAGTCGTGCCATGTGTTTGATACGAGATACGAGAGAGAGGGATGCGAAAATGAGAATTTTGTCAGGTCGAGTCGTTATTTACTTGGCATTCATCACCCTCTGCTCATCGGCATCGGCAGAGGATTGGATACCGATGTTCAATGGAAAGACACTGGAAGGTTGGACCCAAAAGAACGGAACTGCGACCTACGTCGTCAAGGACGGGACGATTGTTGGCAGCACCAGCGAGGGCAGCCCGAACTCGTTCCTCTGCAGCGTGAATGAATATGGCGACTTTGAGCTCGAGTTCGAAGTGAAGGTTGATAACCAATTGAATTCGGGCGTTCAAATCCGATCTCAGACGAAAGACGAACCCGGTAAGAATACAATTTATCAAACAGGCCGTGTGAACGGCCCCCAGGTAGAAATCGAAGCGAGTGGAAACAACGGCGCTGAAGCCGGCTATGTTTATGGAGAGGCGACTGGACGCGGCTGGCTGACACCTCCCGATCGCCTGAAACCTCACAAGCATTTCGTAGATGGCGAATGGAACAAATATCGGATCGTTGCTAAGGGGCCACGAATTCAAACCTACATTAACGGTCAAATGATCGAAGACATCACCGACGATGCGATTTACAAAACTCACCCCACAGGATTCATCGGCCTACAAGTACACGGCATTGGCAGGAACAGCGGCCCGTTTCAGGTCGCCTGGCGAAACCTAAGAATCAAGGACTAAGCTTTCTTTGAAAGCACTTCTTATCGAAGCGAGAACAATATTTTCTGCCGAGCAACCTTTGCAACACAATTCACACGCTATTTTCCCCAAGGAGATTTACAATGTTGTCGATTCCCATAGGTCGAAAGGCTCGCCTATGTGACGGAATTTCGCGTCGCGATCTACTTCGCGTCGGGAGCTTGGCGCTTGGTGGCTTAACGCTACCCCAAGTCCTGCAAGCCGAATCCCAAGCAGGAATTCGCAACTCGAACAAAGCGGTCATCATGATTTACCTGGTAGGTGCGCCACCTCACCAGGACATGTATGACTTGAAACCACTGGCGCCCGTCGAATTCCGGGGCGAATGTCGGCCTATCCCCACCAATGTTCCAGGAATTGAGATCTGCGAGCTGATGCCTCGCATGGCTCAGATCATGGACAAGTGCGTCCCTCTGCGATCGGTACACGGATCACCCAATGGAGCCCATGATTCGTACATTTGCTACACAGGTCGAGCCAAACAAAATGAGCCTCAAGGCGGCTGGCCATCCATGGGTTCGATCATTTCGAAGCTACGAGAATCGCAAGGCGAAACCGTCCCACCGTTTGTCGGCTTGGCACCCGATGCAGGACATCCACCCTATGGTTCGCCGGGGCTACCAGGTTTCTTGGGCGTGGGCCATGCGGCATTTCGACCGACAGGTCCGGCAAGTCAAGACATGCGATTAGCGACGAACTCAGTTGACCGTTTGGACAATCGTCGCAATCTGTTGCAAAGTTTTGATCGATTTCGCGAACAAATTGATCAAAATCGACTCTACGAAGGACTGGATGCGATTACGGAACAGGCACTGGGAATCCTCACTTCCAGCCGACTTGCGGAGGCCTTAGACCTTTCGAAGGAAGAGACGAGGGTCCGCGAACGCTATGGCAAAGGCAGTACAAAGCCTGTCGCCGATGGGGCTCCACGCAATCTCGAACATTTCTTGCTGGCAAGACGTTTGGTGGAAGCCGGCGCACGTGTTGTCACCTTGAATTTCGGACGTTGGGATTTTCATTCGCATAATTATCGTGGCCTCAAAGAGACTCATCTGCCCTTGTTTGATCAGGGACTTTCCGCCTTGATTGAAGATCTTCATGAACGAGGCATGGCCGATGACGTCTCGGTGATTGCATGGGGTGAGTTTGGCCGCACGCCTAGGATTAACAAGGACGCGGGTCGAGACCATTGGCCACGCGTCGGGGGCGGACTTCTCGCCGGCGGTGGATTAAAAACTGGCCAAGTGATCGGTGCGACAGACCGCATCGCGGGAGAAATCGCCGATCGGCCCGTCCACTTCGGAGAGGTGCACGCCACGCTCTACCATCAAATGGGAATCCGGGCAAATCAAACGACCGTACCCGATCTTAGCGGGCGACCAAGATATCTTGTCGACGGGTATGAGCCTTTGCCAGAACTGATCTGACCCCTGGCGTGCTTTTATCACTAACCAACAGCGGCTTGGTACAACCCCAGTCCGAGCCTGTTATTCCGAATCTGGCGTCGATTCACCTGACAAGGCTATTTGTTCTTCGGGGGCTTGAGCGACCAAGCGTCTCCGGCTGTAGAAAAAATAGAAAACCAAGCAGGCCAATAGAAAAACGACCGTTCCGATCACGCCCGGAATATACTCTTTGACGGAGAAGCAGGCGCCCAACGCGACCAGCGAAAGCAGCCCACCTAGAAGGGCCCCGGGAATGCCAAGCGGACTGCGATAAGGACGAGGAAGATCCGGACGTTTAATCCTCAACACGATATAGCTGAGCATCACGAGGGCGTAGGAAATGACCGCACCAAAGACAGCCATATTAAGCAGAGCCGCCCCCACGGTCCGTTCTTCGAACAGGTGAATTAAAGTGGCACAGGCAAGTCCGATGACCGCGCCCAAGATCAATGCAGTTTGCGGTGATTGCCAACGATTCACCAAGGAAATCCAGCGAGGGAAATAACCGGCTCGCGAAAGCGAAAACAAGACTCGTCCATAGGCATATACGATCGTGTGAAAACTGGCGATCAAGCCCGTCAGGGCAATCAACGTCAACAGAGAACTCGTCACACCCGTTCCCATCACGGCAACAAAACCATCCGCCAACGGTGCAGCGGATGCCCCCATCGCAGCCGCTCCTCCGCCGACACCCGTATTCAGGACAAGGGTAAATAATGAGAACCCGAGCAGTGTAACGATCCCCCAGATCAATGCCTTCGGCATATCGTTGACAACATCGTGGGTTTCTTCCGCCGCAAGAGGTAATTGTTCGATCGCCAGATAAAACCACATTGCAAACGGCAGGGCGGCGAATACACCTTTCCAGCCAAATGGCAGCCAAGTTGCAGACTGACCTTCTTCGGCCGGAATATTAAAGAGTAATTCCCATTGAAAGGCGCCGCTAAAAATTGCAGCCACATAGAACACGATCAGGACCGCGGCGGCCAACGCTGTAATGACCAATCCAACCTTGAGGGTCAGTTCGACGCCGCGAATATTCACAGCCACGAAAAATGCGTAGGCGATGAACCACCAGACAAAAGGCATCCAGCGAGGCGCCTCTCCCACTCCGAAAACAAGCGTATTGAGATAGCCACCGATACCCACAACGATCACAGCAGGTGTAATCACATACTCGATGGTATCCGTCACTCCACAAACAAATCCGGCGGTCGGCCCCAGTGCGTTGCGAACAAAGGAGTAAAAACCCCCTGCATAGGGCAACGCTGCGGACAATTCGGCAATGCTGAATACCATGCAGACGTACATTACCGCCATCAACAAGGTCGCGATGGTCATCCCCCAAAAACCGCCGGCTGCGAGACCAAAGTTCCAGCCAAAATAGTCCCCAGAGATGACCGCGCCGACCCCGAGTGCCCACAAAAGTTTCCAGCCCGCACGTTTTTGAAGTTGCCGATCTTCGAGATATTTTTCATCGACGTTTTCGTAGCGAGCAACGCCGCTGTCCTTGCGATTCATACTGCGAGGTCTTCCTATTCGGGTGTCACGTAAGCGGCGGTAATTCCACCATCGACCTTAAAATCAGTACCGGTGATGTACGATGATTCGTCCGTCGCCAAGAACAGGGCCGCATTCGCCATTTCCTTGGCTTGACCGAATCTTCCGGAAGGAATGTGGACAAGGCGTCGTTGTTTCTTTTCGTCGGTGTCTAAAAACTTCATCAATAATTCCGTGTGCAAAGGTCCCGGGCAGAGCGAATTGACGCGGATATTCTCTTTCGCGTGCACGATGGCCAATTCGCGTGTCATCGCCAGCACCCCGCCTTTTGACGCAGTGTAAGCGATTTGCGGCGTCGCAGCTCCCATGATCGCAACGAACGAGGCCGTATTGATCACCGATCCACCACCGGCACGACGCAAGGCTGGGATGCCATATTTGCAGCCGAGAAATACGCCTTTCAAGTTAATCGACATCGTCAACTCCCAAACATCATTCGAAGTCGATTCGGCGTTGCCATCGTCGCTGTGCATGATTCCGGCGTTATTAAATAACACGTTCAACTGACCGAACTCTCGTTCCGCAACTTGAATCATTTGCTCGCTATCCGATTCCAGTGAGATATCCGCGCGGACGAAAATGGCCCGACCACCCGATTCACAAATCTCTGCTGCTGTTTGTTCTCCGGCATCTTCTGCCACATCAGCGAGTACCACCGCGGCACCTTCTGCGGCGAAGAGCAATGCGGACTCACGACCAATACCGCTGGCAGCCCCGGTGATTAAGGCGACTTTGTTTTGCAATCGCATGACGACGAACACTTTCTATGGATTGATCATTGGTGTTTGTCCAAAGTCGATCGAGCAACCTTGGATTGGCGAACCACTTCATCGAACAAGTTTTGCTGCGATACATCATTGACTGCCGTCAACTCAGGATGCCATTGGACCCCGATTAACCAGCGATGACGATTTAATTCGACCGCTTCGACAACGCCATCCGGCGCGGCCGCCGTCACCCGCAACGTCGAGCCCAGCTGATTAATTGCCTGGTGATGCCACGACATGGTCTGCACCTGCGTCGTTTCCAGAACGCGAGCTAAACTCGAATCCGCCTCGATTTGAACCGGATGAGGTGTTGGCTTCCGAGGCGGGGCACGATGAGCCAGCCCTTCGCCGTAAATTTCTGGTAAATGAGCGTGCAACGTGCCTCCCAGGGCCACGTTGACGATCTGCAAACCCCGGCAAATAGCCAACGTCGGCAGCTGATTTTCAATCACCATTTGGGCCAGTTGCAACTCGGTGCGATCACGATCATGATCGACCATATAAACTTCAGGGTGCTCCTGCCCACCGTAACAAGCCGGTGCAATGTCGCCCCCCCCTGCCAAGATCAACCCATCGATGCAGGCCAACAACTCTGACACATGGGATTCGCCGGGCGCGATTAATAACGGTACACCGCCAGCTCGTCGCACTGCATCCACGTAGTCGACGGGCAGAGTCACCTCATCCTGCTCATTCTTGGCGTAAGTAGTGATGCCAATTAATGGCCGATTGGGCAGGTTCATCAGATACGTTCAAAATACCTTCGAAGTTCCCAATCGGTGACGGCTTTGTCGTAGGCCAGTTGTTCCGTTTGGAAAAAATGCGAGTAGTGTTTCACGACCTCTTCACCCCACGTCTGCTTGGCAAAATCACTTTTTCTAAAACGGTCCGTCGCTTCTTTGAGCGTGGCTGGGACGTGCGCCGCATCGGCCGCATCGTAGGCATTCCCCACAAACTCCGCCGGCGGTTCAATTTGGTTTTCAATGCCATACAGACCGGCCGCCAAGGCACCGGAGTAGGTCAAATAGGGATTGCAGTCGGCGCCTGGGATGCGGCATTCGATTCGCAGGCTATTTTGCTTGCCCACGATGCGGAAGCCAGCGGTCCGATTATCGCGTGCCCAAGCCAATCGGGTAGGTGCCCAACTCCCCACCTGATATCGCTTATAGGAATTCACTGTGGGAGCCATCAAGACCATGAGCTCAGAGGCCTTTTCAATCCAGCCTCCAAGGAACCAGCGAAAATACTCACTGCACTGCACACCGGCAAAGTCGCAATCGCCCTGAAATGCATTCGTACCGTCCTTCCAAAGACTCACATGTACATGACAACTCGAACCTGCCTCATCCGCATCGGGTTTCGCCATAAAGGTGACACTCTTGCCGATCGATTCGGCCGTTTCCTTGGCGCACTGCTTGTACAGCAGATGCCGATCTGCCATCTCCAGCACGTCGGCATAACAGAGGTTCAGTTCATGCTGGCCCCGCCCCCATTCACCCTTCGTACACTCCACAGCAATGCCAGATTTCTGGAGATTCCGGCGAAGCTCTCCATTGAAAGGTTCCTCCCGTGTCCCCTGAAGAATGTGGTAATCCTCGATGTAGTCACCTGCAGGGCGCAGCTTCCGATAACCTTGCCGCCAAGCGGTTCGATAATGGTTATCGTAAAGATAGTATTCGGCCTCCGAACCGGCCATCACTTGGAGTCCCAGTCGATCTGCCCGAGCTACTTGCGCCCTCAACAGGCTGCGAGGAGCCACCGAAACAGGCTGCTCATGATGATCGTACAAGTCGCAAATCACGATGGCTGTACGATCCAACCAGGCGGCTTTCCTGAGCGATCCAAAATCCGGCAACAAGTGAAAGTCACCGTAGCCGCTCTCCCAATTTGCAAACTCGTAACCGCTGACAGGTTCCATCTCCATATCGACCGTCAACAAATAGTTACAGCTGTGAGTACCGGACTTGGCGACTTGATTAAGAAAAAAATCGGCAGCACAACGTTTACCGACAAGTCGCCCATACAAGTCGGGAAACGCGACAACGACCGTATCAATTTCATCCTGTTTGGTAAGCACCGCAAGCGACTTAAGATCCAGCTTACCTCGTTGGTCATTGTCAGCCACTACCTTTAATCTCCTTGATTTCAACCGATCACAGAAACAAAAATTTTGTCGGTTCGATGAGCCATTGCCCAGACGACAATTGCCGGAAGTCAGTCTATTTCACTGGTTGAACGGGCGACGTTTTCGGCTTAATCGCCGGCACATCAAAGGGGCGCAACGGGTAAAGCTCAGAGGCTTCATGTTCCTCCATCATCATCGCCGTCATCTGTTCCGTCCGATTAGGATGATCCTCAGAAACATCATGTTCCTCGGCCACATCGCTGGCAAGATCATAGAGCTCAACTTTGGTGTTCCCACGGTTCATTTTGGTGCGAATCGCTTTCCAATCCCCGACGCGAATCGATTGCTGGCCACCATAACCGGAAAACTCACGATACAAAAATGGCTTGCTGGTTTGTTCTTGCCCCAGTAGAGCCGGCGCAAAACTCAAACCATCCGTTTCTTCAGTCGTCGTCTTCGGTGCGCCGATTAGCTCCAACACTGTCGGCGTCCAATCCTCGAAGCCACTCACATGATCCGAGCTTGATCCAGCTTCGACATGCTGCGGCCAACGAACAATACACGGAACGCGAATGCCGCCTTCATACAAGGATCCCTTGAGCCCCCGCAACTCACCCACACTCTCAAAAAAATCATAATCGACTTCTAGCTTCAAATGGGTTGTCCCATTGTCAGAACTAAAGATCACAATCGTATCTTCCGCCAAATTTAACTCGTCTAAAAGTCGCAACACATTACCAATGTATCGATCCATCCGAGTGATCATGGCCGCGTAGGCAGCACGCGGTGTGAAATGGGGCGTGTAGCCGTAACCTTCAGCGCGAGAAAATGGCGGATCCTTCCAACCAAGCACCAGGTACGGCTCGAGCTCCTCGTCCGGGACATGCAGGGCAACATGTGGAATGATGGTGGGATAGTACAAGAAAAAAGGTCGGTCCTTATTTTCACGGACAAATTCGAGCACCTGTTCGTTGATGCGATCCGGTGCGTAATCCTGTCCTTGGAACACGTCATAACTGTCCGGGTCATTCGGATCCGCGTCGGCAGATAAACTTGCGTGCCCGGGAACCGGCGGATTGTTATTGAGAGACACGCGAGTCTCGTTACTCCACAGATAATCCGGGTAGTAACTGTGTGCATGCCGCTGGCAGTTGTATCCAAAAAAGCGATCGAAACCTTGTTTGATTGGATCGCCCTCAGAACCGGGCCCGCCCAAACCCCATTTGCCAAAGGCACCGGTCGCATAGCCCCGTTCTCGGAGGCGTTCGGCTAACGTCAACTCGGCATCCGGGATCGGTTGCTGACCCTCTGGCTTTAGCTCTCGATTGTTACGAACCCAAGCATGCCCCGGATGCTTGCCAGTCATTAGCACACAACGAGACGGAGCGCAAACTGCATTCCCGGAATAATGCTGGGTTAGTCGCACGCCTTGCGCGGCCAACTCGTCCAGATGAGGCGTCTGGATGCGAGCCTGCCCATAGCTACCTAATTCCCGATAACCCAGGTCATCCGCCACAATCAAGACAACATTTGGCAAACGTTGATCACCGGTTGAAATCCGACTTGAAGACGATATTACGAATGTCAAAGCGATGAGCACGAATCGTATCACGGTTGCCCTCTTCATCTGATTTCCCACCCATGAAGGTCACTTACCAAATCTCAATCAGTCTATCACTACTTCGTTAGCCCGGCGAGCTGACCGATCGGTCACGGACACAACCGCCCGCCGCTCAGGGCAGTGACCACGTTGAAAAAAGGTTCCTGACATCTTTTCCCGAGCCACCTTTTTCCGAGCTCTCCGCAGAAAACACGGGTGCCAAGCAGCTGCAGGACCTTTATAATCGATCTCCCCGCCGAAAACCCTCCTTGGGAAATTCAGAAATGAGCTGCCCGTTCACATCCCGTTACCGCTGGATTCTGTTGTTCGCGAGTTTTAACCTCGCCTCGGCCTCAGCTGACGATTCAGATTTTTTTGAGTCGCGAATCCGACCGGTTTTGGCAACTCACTGCTGGGATTGTCACAGCGTTGATAATGCAGAGAGTGAACTGCGCCTTGATGATCGTGATGCGATGCTGCGAGGTGGAACGCGCGGAGCTGCCATCGATCCCGGTAAGCCTCAGACAAGTTTATTGGTTCATGCGATTCGGCACAGCGAGCGTTTGCAGATGCCACCCAAGTCGAAGTTAGACGCAAGACAGATCGCTGATCTTATCCAATGGATCAAGTCCGGTGCGCCTTGGCCCAATCACTCATCCAACCCTGCAGGCATCGAACAGGCAACTGTCGATTACGAATTGACAGACGACGAACGCAACTTTTGGGCCTTCCGTCCGCCCTCACAGCACCGCCTGCCCAAAGTCGATGACCACGCTTGGATCGAATCTCCCATTGACCAATTTGTCTTAGCAAACCTGGAATCTCGGCAGTGGCGACCGGCAATGATCGCTGACAAACGCACTCTAATTCGGCGTGCGACGTTCGACTTATTCGGACTGCCACCCAGTCCTCAAGAGGTTGCTGATTTTCTTGCCGACAATCGGCCCGGCGCTTTCGCACGATTGGTGGACCGACTGCTAGGATCACCTCGCTACGGCGAACGTTGGGGAAGACACTGGTTGGATGTCGCGCGTTACGCCGATTCAAACGGTCTGGATGAAAACCTAGCATTTGGCAATGCCTATCGCTACCGCGACTATGTCATTCGATCTCTAAATATCGACAAGCCATTCGACCGTTTTATCTTCGAACAGCTTGCTGGTGATCTCCTGGAAGCGACTTCATCATTTGACCCCATCATCGCAACCGGATTTCTGTCGCTAGGTGCAAAAATGCTGGCTGAAGATGATCCTGTCAAAATGCAAATGGACATTATCGATGAACAAGTCGACACGGTCGGGCGCGCCTTGATGGGTTTGACACTTGGCTGCGCTCGCTGTCACGACCACAAATTCGATCCCGTTCCGATCACGGACTACTACTCAATCGCCGGGATCTTCAAAAGCACGAAAACCATGGAACACTTCAATGTGGTCGCAAAGTGGCAGGAACGCGAGCTAGCGACCCAACACTACATTGAACAAAAGGCTCTGCATGATCAGCAAGTCGCAGGCCTCCAAGCAGAATTAGATCATCAACTCGCACTTGCCAATCAGGAAACGATGAGGCTGGCAAAACAGCACCTGGGCGATTACCTGCTGGCAGCCGCACGATTAGAAATGATCCAACAACGGCTCAAGGCGACAACTCCTTTTGGAAACGACAAGAATTCCAAAAACGACAAGGCCCCTTTGCCGATCAACCATCTGCTACTGGAAGCTGAAGATTTCACACGTGGAAATCTCCGAAAAGACACCGATAACTACGGGCCATCGATCGGTGTATTGGTAAATCAAGGTCAGCTACCCAATGCGGTGGAATACGAGATCGTCATCAAGTCGGCTGCCTGGTATCAACTCGATCTGCGCTATGCGGCCCTCGAGTCACGTCCCTGCTTATTGACGATCAATGGCAAGCAGTTCGAACTCCCCGTGGCGGGCCAGACAACCGGTGGCTGGCATCCGAATCACCAAAAATGGCATGCCGAAGCCTTGATCTACCTGCAAGCAGGAAAGAACCTGCTGCGATTGGAACGGTCCAGCGCGTTCCCGCATCTTGACAAACTGCTGTTAATACCGCTTCCGAACGACAAGCTCGTCGACATCTTGCCGATTAGCTCCGATTATGAACTCATTCCTGCCTTGGTCGTTCAATGGCACCAATACCTAACCACCCATGCGATAAGCAGGTCGGCGTTCAACCCGTTGTTGCAATGGCCGGACGACACAGCCGATTTTCAACGCTGGGCAACCGCCTATCGAGATCGGATCTTAGCCTGGCAAAACAACGCAAAATCTGATTCCGGCCATGCCGATCACCTGCCATGGCAGACCCTACTCGATGACCCTCAGGGACCGTTCGCCCGACCGACAGAATTGCTGCCATTTTACCCAGAGCAATCACAGCAGGCGGTAAAAGCGGCTCGCGAACGACGGCAAGAAATCACCAAGCAAAGCCCTGCGATTCCGACAGCCATGGGGGTAACCGACGCGGAGCATCCGGAAAACCT
The DNA here is from genome assembly GCA_029243025.1 of Pirellulaceae bacterium. Taxonomy (NCBI): domain Bacteria; kingdom Pseudomonadati; phylum Planctomycetota; class Planctomycetia; order Pirellulales; family Pirellulaceae; species Pirellulaceae bacterium. The sequence continues at coordinate 77,987 of JAQWSU010000006.1, forward strand.
GCGGGTGCATTTACGAGGCAGTCATTTGACGCTGGGTCGAGAAACTCCTCGACGATTCTTGCGCGCCATTCCATCCGCTCGTGAGTCAGAGATCCCCGACAATCAGAGCGGTCGATTGCAACTCGCCACTTGGTTGACCGATCCATCCCATCCCTTGACGGCAAGAGTGATCGTCAATCGTCTTTGGCAATGGCATTTCGGCCAAGGCCTGGTGGCCTCCCCCAATAATTTCGGTCGACTGGGCCAGCGTCCCTCTCATCCAGAATTATTGGACTGGCTCGCATTGCGACTCATCAACTCGGGGTGGTCGATAAAGGCCATGCACCGGTTGTTGATGAATTCGGCGACTTACCAAATGAGCAGCCAGCCTGATCCGTCAGTCGCCGAGACGGACCCTGAAAACCGCTTACTTTCACACTTCAACCGCCGCCGACTCGAGGCCGAGGCAGTGCGTGACTCCGTCCTGGCCGTCAGTGGCAATCTGGATTTCACCATGGGAGGCACTCGCCTGACCACCGCCAATCGGGCCTATGTCACAAGCACAACGAACGTCAGCCCGAAAATATACGACTCGAACTGTAGATCGGTCTATTTACCGGTCGTTCGAAGTGCCTTGTACGAAGTCATGCAATCTTTCGATTTCCCTGATCCCTCGGTAACCACGGGAAAGCGGCAGTCAACAACGGTGGCTCCTCAAGCCCTGTTCATGATGAACAGCCAACTGGTTTCGCAGCAAGCGGCCCAGTTAGCCAGCAACTTACTGAAACAGGAAACTCTTGATGACCGCGCACGGATCGAGTCGGCCTACAGGATGCTTTACAGCCGTCCGCCAAGCGATGCCGAAATCGATTCGGCAATCCGTTTCATCGAGCGATATCTCGACCACTTGTCAGATCTGCAACTCGATGCGACAACAGCCAATGCTCGGGCATGGCAAAGCCTTTGCCGCGCTTTGATGTCCGCGAATGAATTCATTTTTGTGGAATAAATTGACATGAGTCGATATTGCCGAAAAGAGCAAAGAGTAAGCACACGCCGTGAGTGGTTAAAGGCAAGCGGTGCGGGCTTTGGCAGCCTGGCACTCACGACTCTTCTGCAAGAAGAGTCGCCAGCGTCAAACAACTCAATCAACCAGCCTCCGCCACATTTCGCTCCGCGGGCAAAGCGTGTAATTTTCTTGTTCATGCATGGTGGCCCTTCCCAAGTAGACACGTTTGACTACAAACCGGATTTGATTCGTGACCATGGCAAACCCTTACCATTCGACAAACCGCGCGTTGTGTCGTCGCAAACCGGGAATCTCCTGAAATCACCTTGGGAATTCCAGCAACACGGGGAATCGGGAGCTTGGGTCAGCCAATTGTTTCCCCACGTGGCCAAATGCGTTGACGATTTGTGCATCATCAATGGGATGCACGGTTCGAATTCAAGACACGGTGGAGCCTTGCTCGAACTGCACACGGGCAGCGACACATTCGTCCGACCCAGCATAGGATCCTGGATCAATTATGGACTGGGGACAGAAAACGAAAACTTGCCTGGATATCTGACCATTTGTCCAACGCTGACACACGGTGGATCCAACGCCTTCGGCTCGGCTTTTCTGCCAGCCGATTTCCAAGGTACTCCGATTGGCAACGCGAGTATCCCATCCCAAGAAGCAAAAATTCCCTTTATCGAAAACGCAACAAAGACTCCCACCAGACTCCAGCGCATCGAATTGGACTATTTGCAAGAATTAAACCGACGCCACCTCAAACCTACGGAACAGGAGTCAGAGTTAACGGCGAGGATCAATTCATTCGAACTTGCATTTCGCATGCAATCCGCAGCCCCGGATTTGCAGAACGTGGATGATGAAACCGAATCCACACGCAGCATGTATGGACTCGACAACCAACAAACGAGTAACTTCGGTCGACAATGCTTAATGGCGCGTCGCTTCGCCGAACGGGGAGTCCGATTCATCCAGTGCAGCCACAGTTACAAATGGGATCAACATGGCAACTTGAGGCATGATCATGCGAAAAACGCCGCAGAAGTCGACCAACCCATTGCGGCCTTGTTGAAAGACCTGAAGGCCCGTGGACTGCTCGAAGATACCTTGGTGATCTGGGGAGGTGAATTCGGACGCACCCCCGTCGCCCAGGGCAACGACGGTCGCGATCATAACCCACATGGATATTCCATGTGGATGGCAGGTGGCGGCATCAAAGCAGGTATTCGTTATGGAGCGACCGATCCGTACGGCTACTACGCCGTCGAGGATAAAGTCCATATCCACGATTTGCACGCGACAATCCTTTACCTGCTGGGCATCGACCACACCAAGCTGACCTATCGATTCGCCGGACGCGACTTTCGCCTAACCGACATCTATGGGGATGTGGTTCATGGAATCATCGCGTAAATTGGATGACAAGCTTTCCAACCAGTAATCGTTCCGTTACGCACCCAGATTCACAACCTGCCGGCCAGATGGCACCAATGTGCATTTCGGTCATCGATTGAGATGCGACATGAAGCAAGATAGTTCGGCCGGTTCGCAACCACTGAATGCGGCGTCGCTAAGCATCGTTTTATTAACGTCAGCTCTCTGGGGTGGCACGCCCGTAGCCGTTACGTTCGCAGCCGTTTCCTTGCCCCCTATCGCAATTGCCGCCGTGCGATTCTCACTCGGTGCCGTCTTCATGTTGTTCTGGTGCTGGTTTGGCGGCACCCCGCTGCGACTAGGTTCAGGACAACTAAGAATCTCACTAGTTGCTGGTGTGCTGCTCTTCGTTCAGATCGCCACGTTTAATGTCGGTATTGCCTGGTCAAATGCCTCTCATGCCACCATGATGATCAACACCTTCGTATTCGGAGTGATTGGGATTGAACACTTCGTCACCAAGACAGATCGTCTGACATTGCGAAAACTAAAGGGACTTCTCTTGGCCACCGTTGGCATCATGTTGATGCTGACGCGAGATGCGGATCAGACCCAAACGAAGGTCCAACAAGACCTGCCCTCTTTAGCCGGCGATCTATTGATATTGCTGAGCGCCTTTCTGCTATCGGTAAGAATCGTCTATGTGAAGTATGCTTTGAGACGAATCGAGCCCGGAAAGTTGATTCTCTGGCATGACATCATCGGTGTCGTTTTGTTTATCGGTTACAGTGCATTGTTTGAACAGATTGAACCTCAACGGATGACCCTTCCCGCCATCATCGGACTTGCCTACCAGGGCCTTCTGGTTGCGGGACTCTGTTTTGCGCTGCAGACACAGCTCTTGCGAAAACATTCAGCCTCGCAGCTTTCCATGTTCAGCTTTTCAACGCCCTTATTCGGCATTTACTTCGCATCTATCTTCCTCAGCGACCCCCTTTCCCCGTGGCTGCTACTCGCTGGCGGATGCATCGCCGCCGGAATCTATTTGGTCAGTACACGTCGACGATCGACCGTCAACGCCGCGTAGCCAAACGGTGCCAGGTCATTCTCCAATTCCCTGAGGAACGATTTCCGCCGGACCGAAGCGGTGTACCGCATTCATCTCAACAGAGCTGATTATCGCTACGATCCGCAGGAAGATCGGGAGGGAATTCAGGCAAGCGGAACGGAAAAGTGGGCTGTGGAACCTTTCCCCCGGCCAACCAGGTCGAGCGGGGCGGATGCGGGAATCTTCGTTCCAACCACCGCGATCCGAATTTGACGATTGCAGTGGCCACCAGATTCGATGCGGTCCCCGTTGCATTTCCAGAGCGTGCAAGCAGATAAAATCGCTGATAGAAGCCGGCCACTCGAGGCCAATTGCAAGCGACGAGCTGAAATGGAACCTCCCAAGAGCGCGTCAACAGATGTTTATCATTCGAAACGAAGATGCAAGCCGATTCCCAAATGATTACAATCGTCGGTTACTTCACTGACGACGTATACTAATCTGATCCATTTGACGGACGAGAACATAAGGACATCAGCAATGAGTATCCGACTATCGCTAGGCACGCGTATCCTCTGGACCGTAGCCCTCTGCACAATCCTCTACACCTTGAATTTCGCGACTCCTGCATTGGCTGATGAAGCTGCGGCGTTAGCTGGAGTCACCGAGCAAGGTGGAACGGTGCGCGTAATCGCAAAGGACTCTACGGACAAAGAAGCAACCTTTCATCTTTCTGACAAGGAAGTGGGTGACGAAGCACTGGTTCATTTGAAAGATATCCCCAATTTGGTCTGGCTGAATCTGCGTGGAACCAAGATTAGTGACGAGGGTCTAAAAAACCTGAGCGACCTCAAAACACTCACCCGACTCCACCTCGAGAAAACCGCGATAACGGACGCGGGCCTCGCCCATCTTGCGAATCTTGAGAATCTCGAATATCTCAATCTGTACGGCACGAAAATAACGGACGCCGGCCTGGACCATCTGAAGAATCTCAAGAAACTCAAAAAAATCTATGTCTGGCAGACCGAGGTCAGCAAGGAAGGTGCGGAACAATTGACGGCCGCAATCCCTGAGATCTACATCAACCGAGGCGCCGATGCGGAACCAGGACCACCGACCAAGACTCTGGCAAACGCCCGCTACATCAAGATTAGCCTAGAGGGCGACAAACGAATTCTCTCATTGGCCGAAGTGCAGCTAATCGAAACCGCAACCGGCAAAGAGCTGCAGGTCGACGGCAGCGCTAGCCAGTCATCGAATTATCAAGATACAAACGCCGATCGCGCAAAAGATGGAAATGTGGAAAGCGCATTCGACAAAGGTTCGGTCACCCACACAAATGAAGAGTCCAATCCTTGGTGGTTGATTGATTTGGGTGAAACCAAGGACATCGGCAAGGTCGTAATTCACAACCGAGCGAATGTCGGCGATCGGCTCAAAGATGCGAAAGTGGAAGCCTTTGCCCCATCCCTGGCGGTCGTCTGGACCGACAAAGTGACTGACGCGAAAGATGGCAGTGTGAGTGAATTCAGCGCGAAATAGCTGCTGACACCCGTTTAGGCTGTCCGGTCCGTCGCCTCAGACATTTCGCGACGGATTTCCTTGGCAATCGCTGGATTGAGCATCGCAGCGGTTGCCAACTGGACCGATTGCGCGCCGCAAGCGATCATGGCCTGAACGTCACTTGGGGTGGAAATGCCCCCACACCCCACTAACTCGACATCGAATTGGTGTTGCCGGATCAAATCTTGAAAACGGCCGACCTGCTTCTGGCTCACTTTACGAATCGCACCGCCGCCGATTCCTCGAATCTGGCCGTCAAAACGCGGTTTGCCATCTGCCCCCATCACTCGTGTCGCCAGACCGTTGACCATAGTCAGAGCGTCTAAGTGAGGCGAAAGGCTGGACAGCAGTTCAACCGCAGCAAGGTCATCGGGAACAAAGCCGATTTTGGCCAATAAGGGAGTCGAGCCGATCGCTTGCTTGACGCATGCTGAGACGACAGCTGCATCTTTTGGCTGCTGATAGAGCTGACCATCACAAGTCGCCACATTCGGGCACGACAAATTGACCTCGATGAGGTCTGCACCTGCCTCGACAGCCCAACAAGCACAACGAGCGTAATCATCGGCAACCTGCTGGATCGACCAATCAGGCTCAACCGTTGCGACGACAGAAACCGCCAGGAGCTTATGGGGCGCCAACTGATCTCGAGTAAGCCGTATGTCTTCACGCCAGACTTGCGGCGATTGTGAAGGCATTCCAAAGGAAATGGCCCAAGAATCTTGCATGACCTGCTGATCGAGAACTCGTTGCTCATTTCCTACCATCGGACTTGAGCCAACGGGTAACAGGTTAGGTAACGGGTAGCAACTCCGCTCACAACTTCGCACCGTCTTATAGGTAAGGATGTCAAACCCCAGACTTGCGTAATACAGAATCCAACGACCGTTGAGCAGTGGACCTGCGGCAACTCCCAATGGCGAGTTCAACTCAAACCCGCACAGGCTCCAATTCCCGGGCAACGGCCATTCCTGCAACTCTTTGGTCAAGAGCGGATCCGGCGGATGGTCGTAGTTCCATTGATAAGTTTTCGATACATCGTATCGTGGCAACGACATCCGACAACATCTCCGATCAACCGCGAGGATCGCTATCGTGAGATACGAACCCCGCAGCGGACGCCAATTTAGAGGTTAACTTTTTCACCTTTTTGGACACTTTCAATTTCAGCCTCCACAATTTTCACGGTCCGCAAGGCGTCGTCCAGAGTCACGATCGTGGGTCGCTGCTGTTTCTCGATGCACTCGACGAAATAATCAATTTCCAGGTTGTACCCCATGATGTCCTGGACTTCGATTTTCTCAGCGTCTTTGCCTTTCTCAAACAGGGTCAACGGTTCTGCAGCAGCCGAATCGAAAACAGCGGTCGCGTTTTCAAAATTAACCGTGTAACTCATGTTGAAAATAAAGCCGTCTGCCATCGCCCAGCTACCTTCCGCCACCACAAGCGGAACATCGTCATACTCGTACTTCGTGATAATGTGGTCAGGCTGATTGGTAATTTTCGAATAACCAAAGCTATTCACAGCTTTCGGCATACCGAAGCAGAATTGCACGAAATCGGTGTCATGAATGTGCAAATCCAATGCGGCGCCGCCACATCGATCACCATCCGTATAAAACGGCCCGCCAGGGTGATTGACGACTCGTCGAAAGGAAGCTCCGTAGACTTTGCCAAACCGACCGTCATCGATCGCTTGCTTGAGCCAAGTCCATCCGGGCCAAAATCGCATGCAATGCCCGACAAAGGTACTGCCTTTTGCATCTTTGGCTGCCTCGGCCAGGAGTTGCGCATCTGCCGAAGTTCGGGCCAGTGGTTTTTCAATCAACAGATGCTGTCCAGCTTTCAAGACTTCACAGCCAAACTTCACGTGCAGATCGGTAGGCAAACAAACATCCACCAGATCGATTTCGGGATTGCCAATCACCTGAAAGGCATCAGACAGCCGTTGCACATCCGTTAATTCTGAGATGGTCGATTGAGCCTGCCCTTCGATGTTCCCCGCCGCATGAGCTTTCCCAGACAGGCGATCGGGGTCACTGTCGCAAATCGCGGCAATTTTTACGCCGTCATGTTTCGCATAGGCATCGAGGTGCGTAAGCCCCATCATCCCCAGCCCAATGACTCCAACTCGTACCATTTTCAGTTGCCTTCCATCTTGAAATTATTGCGAATGCAGGACCTCTGCGATCCTTTCACGCGTCACAGGTTGAATCAAACCGTACTCGGTAATGATGCCATCGATTAATTCGGAAGGAGTGACATCAAAGGCTGGATTATAGACTTCGACACCGTCCGGAGCCGTCTGTCGCCCAAAACCATTGGTAATTTCATGCGCTGCTCGTTGCTCAATGGGTATCTGGTCGCCACGATCGAGCGTTAAATCAAACGTACTGTGGGGTGCCGCAATATAGAAGGGAATCTCATGCGCACGCGCCAGCACGGCAACGGAATAGGTTCCGATCTTATTGGCCGCATCACCGTTCGCCGCAATTCGGTCGGCACCAGTAATCACCGCTTGAACATGTCCCTCACGCATGACTTGCGCCGCCATCGAATCGCAAATCAGAGTCGCGGGGATGTCCCGCTGCATCAATTCCCAGGCAGTTAGTCGAGCCCCCTGCAGGAGTGGTCGAGTTTCATCGACAAACACTCGTAAACGTTTCCCTTGATCCTGAGCGGTAAAAAAGACGGACAGCGCCGTACCGTATTCGGCCGTTGCGAGTCCGCCCGCATTACAATGCGTGAGCACCCCCGCACCATCGGGAAGAAGGTGAGCGCCGACCTCCCCGATCGCATGACAAGTCGCTCGATCCTCAGCGTGCAAAGCTTTTGCCTCGGCAAGAATTTGCAGGCGTATCTCTTCGACCGACGAACCTTTGAGTTGTTCAGCGCGGCAACGAATTCGGTCCAAGGCCCAGAACAGATTTACGGCCGTCGGACGACTGGTCGCCAAATAATCCACCACTTGCGTCAACTTCGCAAACAGAGCTTCCGCATCTCCGGAGACTGTTTGAATACCAAGGCAAACACCATAGGCAGCTGCGATGCCAATCGCCGGAGCTCCACGAACCCTTAGCATCTTGATCGCTTCCCAAACGGTCTCGACGGACTTGCAGTCCAAGTAAACCAACTCCAACGGCAGGCACGTTTGATCAATCAAACGCAGAAAGCCATCGGTGCCTCCATGCCAAGCAATCGTTTCAGGGCCCTTCGTCGTCACCGGCAATGTCCTCATCGTTCGTGTTTTAGACCAACTGGTCTTGAAGCTTGTCGTTTTTGGCGGCGATCTTGGCAACCAGCCCTTGTTTGAACGCCTCAAAGCGTCGTCTCAGCTGCTCATCAGCCGTGGAAAGGATTTGCACAGCAAACAGTCCAGCATTGCGAGGCCCGCCCATCCCCACCGCCATGCTTGCCACTGGCACATCGCCGGGCATTTGCACCGTGGAAAGGAGTGAATCGAGACCGCCCAAATCGGCCGTCGGCACGGGCAAACCAATCACGGGCAAGGGGGTGTGGGCTGCCACAACTCCTGCCAAATGAGCAGCGCCGCCGGCTGCTGCAATGATGACTCGCAAACCTCGCTCTTCAGCCGTGGTAGCGTATTCCGCCACCACATGGGGCGTACGATGAGCACTCATGACCTGGACTTCATGGGCAATGTCAAATTCATTCAGGGCTGCAGAGACGCCCTTGATCTTTGGCCAATCGCTGTCGCTGCCCATGATAATACCAACCTGGGGGGTTTCCTGACTCATAATCTCCTCTCATCAACTTGAATATCAGTGGAAGATTCGGGACGATCTTTGGAACCATCAAACAAAATCGAAACTTCCGCTCACTTGAATTTTAAACACAAATTAATTCACAGACGAATCGCTGAAGGGCAGATCAAAAGTTTCTGCCACAGCTTGATTCGTCACTTCACCTCGATAGATGTTAATTGCTGTTGAGATCGCATCGGACCGCTTCATCGCCGCATCGACACCCTCACCAGCAAGCTCAATGATCCACGGAAGCGTGACATTACAGAGCGCGAAAGTGCTGGTCCGCCCCACAGCTCCCGGCATGTTGGTAACGCAATAATGCACCACTTCTTGTTCAATAAAAATCGGATCGCTGTGAGTTGTTGGACGCGAGGACTCGACGCAGCCACCTTGATCGACCGCCACATCAATAATCACGCTGCGATTTTTCATGCGCCGCAAATCACCCCGCTCAATCAGTCGAGGAGCCTTAGCGCCCGGGATCAAAACCGCACCAACAATCAAGTCTGCCAAACTCAACTCTTCACGGATCGTATGCCGATCGCTAAACAAAACGTTTACATTGGCCGGCATCACGTCATCCAGATACCGGAGTCGGTCCATATTCACGTCCAAAATGGTGACATCCGCCTGAAAACCGGCAGCAATCCGAGCTGCATTGGCGCCAACGATGCCTCCCCCAAGAATGGTAATATGGGCCGGGGCGACCCCGGGAACACCACCAAGCAGGATCCCTCGTCCCATTTGCGGACGTTCCAGATACTTAGCGCCTTCCTGAATACTCATTCGACCAGCAACTTCACTCATCGGCGTCAACAGAGGCAGGTGTCCACGATACTGTAGCGTCTCGTAGGCAACGCAAACAGAATTGGTCGCCAACATCGCTTCCGTCAATTCACGGCTCGCCGCGAAGTGGAAATACGTAAATACAATCTGGTCGGAACGGATCAGCGGCCATTCGGCAGCGAGCGGCTCCTTGACCTTGATAACCATCTCTGCTCGAGCGAAGATTTCGGCCGCGTCGGCGACCAGTTCGGCCCCGGCGCGTAGATATTCATGATCGGCGATGCCCGATCCCAACCCGGCACCAGCTTGCACGAGCACGGTATGGCCTCGACGCGTCAGCTCTTCAACACCAACGGGCAACATCGCCACACGATACTCATCGCGTTTAGTTTCCTGCGGAACACCAATAATCAAGGGAGGCTCCCCCGCCAGTCAGGGTTCGAGCAACGAGAAAATCCGAGCACCCGCATTTCAGCAGACGCTTGCCCCAACCGCAAGTAGGTGCAGCAGAGGGTTGCATCAGTGTCAGCCGATTCGATGGTCACTTCGGCCACAGATCTGGCACAAAATCGGCAAAACGGACCAGAAAACCAGATCGCAAAATCGAGGCACCGTGCCAAAGTGCACCCGCTCCACTCCAGCCGCCCGGACGTATCATCGATCAAGGCAAGTCACACGACGCGGAAAGTGCCTGAATGAGCCGTTCCGCCGCCGTTTCCCCCTGCTGCACACACTGGGGAATCCCAACTCCCGTAAATCCGTTACCGGCCAGTTGGAGGGTACCCGACTCAGGGACGGATCGATCAATACATCGAATGCGTTCCCGATGACCGACCACATATTGTGGCATCGCTTCGCGCCAGCGAAAAACTCGTTGGAAGAGGGGTGGGGATTTAACCTTGAGTAACTCTTGAAGTTGCTGCTGGACGAGCGTCACGAGTTGTTCATCCGATTGTTCCAGTAGCTCGGGTTGCAGCGCACCGCCGACAAACACGCGAAACAGTTCAAGTCCCTCGGGTGCCCGCCCTGGAAACTTCAAGCTTGGACAACTGATCGCTAAAATCTGCCGATTTTCCTGAGACGGAACAACACAACCAAATGCGTTCAAAGGACGACCGATTTCCTGCTTGCGGTAAGCGACACAGACAACCGCCGAACTGGCCGAGGAAATCGCTTGCAAGTTTTGTGAAAGCTGAGGCAGCGTCCGCTTGAAAATTTTGGCGGAGATGCGAGTCGGGGTCGCGGCCACGACACCGTCAAACAATTCTCGCGTCGTTTCGGTTACCACATGCCATCGATCCTGATCTGCAGCGGTGATTTCCTTGACGGCACAATGGGTGCGGATTGATGTTTGTTTGAGGCGACTTTCAATCGCCTCAACCAAGGAAGACATTCCGCGCTTGGGGGCAACGAACAAGCTATAACGAGCTCCCCGCGTCTTGGACGATTGCGAACTTTGTTTTTTCCGGTGCTGCATACCTCGATAAAGACTACCGTGCTCTCGAACTAATTCGACCATTTGAGGCAAAGCCGCCTGCACGCTCAATTGCGCCGGATCTGCCGTGTAGATGCCGGCAACCAAGGGTTCTACAAGTCGTTGAAATGCCTCCCGCCCCAATCGCCTTGTCGCGAACTCAGCCAACGACTCCTCGCCCGCGTCGCGAGGCTCACGAATCAGGGGTTCGCAAATCAACCTCAACTTACCCCACGGCGAGAGCAACCCGGAGGTCAAAAGAGGTGTTAATCGCGAAGGGGCCATCAACTGAAAACCGGCTGGCACAGGGTACAACTTTCCGCGCCAACAAACCTTGGCTCCGCGAAACTTTTGATTGGTGGAAATCAGCTGATCGGAAAAACCGATTCGTTGACAAAGATTTTCAGCCCAGGGGGCCGTTGGCCCCCGCAAAAAATTATCTGCCGCTTGTTCCAGCAGATAACCTTCCTGAAAATGTGTTCGCAGGACGCCTCCCAGCTGATCGGAGCCGTCAAACAACGTAACCGACCAATCCGGCTTACGTTCCGCGAAACGATGCGCGGCAGCTAAACCGCTCATTCCGCCCCCAATTACGGCAATCGCTGGCTTTTTGGCTTCTTGTGTGTTCACCTCCTCATGATAAGACAGAGTTCCTCGAGGATACAGACGCCATGAGGAACTCGACAACACCTTTTCGATCAGATCGACAGCTGGACCTTGACAGGGCAGGACGTGGTGTTTAATCAAGTAGCAGTCGTCGAGCGAACCTCTATTCGATCTAGATGAACCGAGAACCGTAACAAACCTGGGAGAGATACCTTGAAGCTTGGCGAAACCACGATCGATGACACCTTCGCCGAAGCATTCGGCATGAAGTACAGCCGTCTTATCATTACAGCTCATGATCAGCACTGGCTTGACGCGGCGATGCGAGAATTCACCGGATTCAGTTCATCCGTGATCGCATGTGATCTCGAAACGGGTGTCGAACTGCAAATACCGCCCGATTCAACACCGGACGGTCGCCCTGGAGCCTCCGTCTTGTGTTTTGGGTTTTCCCGCGATGCATTGGCAGAAGCGATCCCAATCCGCACAGGACAATGCCTAATGACCTGTCCGAGCACCGCTGTGTTTGACGGCCTTGCGAATCAGGAAAAACGTATTCCATTAGGCAAACACATTCGTTTTTTCGGGGATGGTTTCCAGAAAAGCAAGGTCGTCGGCTCGCAGCGTTTCTGGCGTATCCCAGTCATGGACGGCGAGTTTTTGGTACAAGATCAGATCGGTGTTGCTCAAGGTGTGGCTGGCGGCAACATCATCATCCAAGCCACTACCCAAGTCGCTGCTTTAGAATCCGCCGCACGAGCCGTCTCAGCGATCACCGGTTTGGCAGGCACCATCACCCCCTTCCCAGGGGGCGTTGCTCGCAGCGGAAGCAAGGTAGGATCGAAGTACAAGGCACTCAAGGCATCGACCAGTGACCCCTACTGCCCCACACTACGAGGCCGCGTAGCAACAAAGTTGTTCGATGGAGTGAATAGCGCGCTAGAAATCGTGATTGACGGTGTCGATGAAGCCGCGGTGGGCGAAGCAATGTCCGTAGGGATGCGCGCGGCGGCGGGAGACCAGATTGTTGCAATCAGCGCGGGTAATTATGGCGGGCAACTCGGAAAGCATCATTTTCACCTGCAAAAGCTCTGTGATTCGAACAACCTGTGATTCGAACCGGCCTCAGCATCGACGTGACAACTCCCGGCTACTCAAGGTCAGCTTCGACCGTCAGATCTAACCGTCGAAAGATGGGGGCATGACGGTAATAAACCTCAAGCGTACAGATGGCTAACGCCGTCATGTAAATCCGACCGCCCGCTTGAGCATGGGGACCGCGAGGCTGCCAACTGCCTGCCTCATGTCCGCTCTTTAATTGGGTCTGCACAAGAATTTCTCGGAGACGACGATTCCAACGCTCCCAATCTACGCCACCCGCATGATGCATGACTTGCGAAGCGTAGTACCAATAATAGATATTTGGTTTTTTGCGTTGGGGTGGAAACCGTTCCACCAAATTCGTGACGCCAGCTTGCATCCCAGGATCATCGAATGTCCATCCTGTGTACATACGACACAAGATCGCTTCTGCCGTCATGACATGATCTGGCGAACGTTTTCTTTGATAGGAGTAAGAAAACCCATCACGGTCTCGGACAGTATCCAGATATTGGCCGGCCAATTCAAGCGTTTCCTCTGGAACCTGAAGTCCAGCGATACGAGCACTCTGCAACGCCATGACTTGCCAACCAAGCACACTCGTGTCACCCGCCTCACCAGGTCGATAACGCCATCCCCCCACCGGATGCTGCGCCTCCACAATGAAGTCAATCGCTCGCTGTGCGGGATCCCGCAACATTTCGTCGCCGGTCATCGCGTAGGCTTCGCACAAAACAATCGCCCCTTGTCCATGCGCATACATGCCAGAGGTACCTTGCGAGTCGATCCTCAAATCGCCATTCGCTCCCTGATTTTCAATCAACCAGCGAAGGCCACGAGCAACTTGATCTCGATAGATCCCTGTCAGGTGGGTCTGGCCAGCACCCAAGAACGGCAACAAACTTAAAGAGGTTGCCGCCGAGTCGCTCACAATGCTGCCCCGCCCCTTGCAGCGACCTCGACACGTTTCGCAGTGGGCAAAACGATCTAAACTCCAACTGCCATTTTCGCTCTGATGCCGTGAGAGCCAGCGCAGACCGCGCGCTACAGCCGCCTCGGTCAACGTCGTGCCACCTTCACGCTTCACCATTTCCACCCGAACGCGAGGATCGCGAACTGCAAACGTTCGTTGGGATTTAGCTGATCCAATCGTCTCTCTAATTTTTTCCAATGGAGCAAGATAAGGATCATCGGCATTCGCGTCCAAACGGATCTGCCGCGCTTCTTGATCCGCCAAGACTAACGCCTGCTTTTGCCGCTGGTTACGCGGCCGATCCTCCTCCGGAACCGGCAAATCATAGTCGGGTACTACATCGGGTTTGACTTCGACCCGCCCTCCTTCCCGAACATCGCGACTGACAGCCGTCGACAGCAAAATCTGTTTCAGCGAGGATTCTTCCGACATCGTTAACAGCGCTAACAGAGTCAACAAGCCCAAGTGCAACAACAAACTAACGAGCCAAGCCGGAATGTCGGTCAAGAGTGTTCCCAGGCTCCGCCGGCGAGCGGGCACAACCGACGCACGAACAGTGCGACTCGGCTGGCGCGGAGGCTCTCGCAATACGGTCGCGGCTTGTACCGGCACCGCCAACTTGACCGCCGGTCGGATGTGGGGTGATTCGTAGCCCGCGCCAGGACTCACAGTACGACGGTCGTTGCCCTTCGCAGGTCCGCGCGAGCGTAGCGGACGATCCAATGAGCCAGTGGATCCGCCCGCAGCCAACACGGGACGACGACTCGGCGCCCGATGTTCGATTAAACGCCGTTGAAGCTCCGTCAACTCGATACTAATTCCACAGGACCAACAATCAGCCAACATCAACCAGACTCGAATCGCCATCGGAGCGCCGCAATCGGGGCAATCACAAAGGATCGAGTTACTATCGATCTCGATCCCATTCAGGGACGCGACGCGAACCATGTGCTTCGCTCGGGGCTCCCGATCTAAATAATTCAGGGGTAACGGTCCGGAGGAATTTAAATCAAGAACGGGCAGCGGCGCAGCGGGCGGATTGAAATCCCCAGCACTCGGGTCGAGCGTCGAATCGCCGTCTTCTGAACGAAAAAACTGAGAAGCCATGCAAGGACAACTCCATGAGCAAACGCATCAATCCACACGGCAAAAAATAAAGCTCCAGAACCCCTTGAGTGTATCCGACACCGAAGATTTCGTGAATGGAACGTGCAGAGGCCGGATTCTCAACCTCCAACCTGCAAACAGACCACCCGCCGTATTCAAGGGAATTCTCACAAAGAGTTATGCGATGGCAGACAATTTCGAGCCAAATCGTTAACATAGAAAGGTCGCTACCAAGGAGTCTCCATCTTGGATTCCGATCGATCGGTCGGCAGAAGATTACCGATTTCCGCCAAACTTGCGGGCAACCCGTAGCGATCGCGCAGCGGCATTTCACCTGGACTGGGCTAGGTGATCCACAACAAATCGACCGTGCCTGCCCAAACCAGCCGTTTTGCCACGGTTGCAGATGGCTCTAGGAGAGTTTGATGGCAACTGATTCAGCCAGCTTGATTCATGATCTGGGAAACAACATCGCCCAGGTCGTCCTCGGCAAAGTCGAGGTGATTCGACTCTGCTTGGTGGCACTGCTATCCGGCGAACATGTGCTGTTGGAAGATGTGCCCGGCGTGGGCAAAACACTGGTTGCGAAAGCGTTATCCAAAAGCGTTAACGGCTCATTTTCTCGAGTTCAATTCACACCCGACTTACTGCCGAGTGACATTATTGGCAGCAGCATTTACGACGCAAACACAGGCAGCTTCGACTTCAATGCTGGGCCGATTTTTTCCAACGTCGTCTTGGCAGACGAGATCAATCGCACACCTCCCCGCACACAGAGCGCTTTACTGGAAGCGATGAGCGACGGCCAAGCTTCCGTCGACGGGACGACGCACCAACTACCAGAACCATTCATCGTCATCGCGACACAGAATCCGTTTGAGTTCGAAGGCACTTATCCGCTCCCGGAAAGTCAGCTCGATCGTTTCCTCATTCGGATCTCGATGGGTTACCCCGACCGTGATGAAGAACGTCAAGTTTTACTTAATCATCGCGATGCTGAACCGGTCAGCCTACTAAAGCCTGTTATCACGTCGGAGCAAATCGTCGAACTCCAGTCAGCCGTTCGGCAGATCACCGTCGAAGAATCAATTTACGACTATTTATTGGATATTGTGACAGCGACACGAGAATGCAAGGAACTCCATGTTGGCGTGAGCACACGTGGAGCTATCTGTTTCTATCGAGCGTCTCAAGCGCTCGCAAAGATCGATGGTCGATCGTACGTCACGCCAGATGACATCAAGCATCTGGCCATTCCTGTGCTCGCGCATCGCGTGGTCCGGAAGGGATATTCAAACGGTAACCAGCGCGCGGCCGTGGAGAAACTTATCCAACGATTAGTCGAAGATGTACGGGCTCCCAGCTAACCTTTCGAAGTACAGAAGTCTGAAAGGACTCGTACTCCGTTTGAATTGACACCCAAACCATAGTTCACCACTTACGACGCCGGTTTCAGATGGCAAAACGCATCCACATTTCCATTCCGAAAGAAACCTGGGTGTATCTCATGATTCTCGGTGTTGTGATCGTGGGTGCGATCATCCGTGAAATCAACCTTCTGATTATTCTCTCAGGACTCTTGTTTGGGCCGTTATGTATTAGCTGGTACTTGGTTCGTTCCACCTTAAAGGGGATCAAGATCGAGCGGAAATTCCCCAACTCCGTTTTCCCGGGTGAGCTTCTATTGGTTGACGTCGATCTCAAGAATGACAAACGGCGACTGGATAGTTGGGCTTTGATTTACGGAGACGGAATTAGCCACGCCAATCCCAGGCGAGAGATTCCCCGCAAATCCGTTCAATGCTTAGTTCCCTATGTGAAGGCAAAGGCCACCGAACGAACGACCTATCGTTGCCGACTCTGGGAACGGGGCCGCTATCGTCTGGGGCCAGCGGCACTTTCAACCAAAATGCCGTTGGGATTGTTACGCGGTGACACGACCATTTCGCGGACCGATGAATTTTTGGTGCTCCCGCAGATCGGCAGGTTGACGGGTCAATGGAAGCACTTAGTCCAGGTCGATCGACCCGGTCAACGGAGCTGGCATCGCAGGCAGGGCCAGATCGAGGGCGACTTTTATGGCCTGCGAGACTGGCGTTCCGGTGACTGTCGTCGCTGGATCCACTGGCGCTCATCGGCAAAACGAAATCAGCCGGTGGTCCGACAGTTTGAGCAACTCCGAACACGCGACTTCATCATCCTGCTGGACCTTTGCTTCGACGAAGCCCTCGATCCGGCAGCAAAACGGACCCAATCACTGGCCGCCGAACGGGCCATTAGTTTCGCAGCCACCGTCATCACAGAACAGGTGCACCAGGGCTCAGGACAGTTGACATTGGGCATCGCTTCCGAACAAGCTCGCATGATACGAGGACCTAGCAGCTCGGCGTTACTGAATGAATCTCTGGAGTTATTGGCTGAAGCTCGCGCAACCTCAACAGATTGTTTGAATGACTTACTTTCACAAGTGATCGGTCAACTGAATCGAGACGATCAAGTCGTCTTGGTTTCAACTCGCAAGACCGGCTTTCTCGATCCGACGCGAATTGCTGGCGATCAAATTGACTCTGAGCAGCGCACCCGCTTCGCTCAATCAATCTGCATCGACACTTCCGATCCATCGTTTTCGGAGCTATTCGAAATCGATGCTCTCGAGGAGCTTGCCAGCTCGGACAAATAAAAACGATGGAACACACAACACCCAACCCAACGGCTGACACATCGATCAAGATAGAATCGTTATTGCAAATAACGGTTTTGACTCTCGTTGTACTCAGCACATTATTACTCTCGATGGGACAACAGAAGCTAATCTATGCTTTTGCCGCGTTAGCTGCCGCGGTAATCTCGTTCACAGTGACCGACATGAAAGGCTACCTGCAGCTTGGCAGCAAAGCGGCTTCGGTCGCTTCCCTCCTGGCCTGTCTGCTGCTACTGGTCCAAGTCGTTCGCAATGTGGAACAGAGCCAACTTTTGAATGTGGCAAATATGCTGGTTTGCCTGCAGATCATCTTGATGTTCGAAAAGAAGAACGACCGCATTTATTGGTCGCTCCTCTCGCTCAGTCTTCTGCAAGTCATTGTGGCAGCAGCCCTCAATCTGGGGTTATTGTTTGGAATTCTCCTCGGCATTTACATGCTGATCGCGGTAGCAGCACTCACCTTCTTCCACGTATTTCGAGTAACAAGACCCTTCACAAGTACCAGCCGAGAGGCAACTCATCACGTCGGAGATGGGATGCCTGCCGGCGGCTTGATCGTGACGGAAGAAGCCGATGCTGCGTCGCGAATCCTGAATGGCAGCTATGTCAATCGTCTTGTGTGGATGGTTTGCGTAACAACCCTTTCGACGATCGTCGTGTTCTATGCCATTCCGCGCTTCAACAACAATCCCTGGGAAAGCCCCACTCAAGACACCTCAACGGTAGGATTCACGAACCAAGTCGATCTAACGGATATGTCTCGAATCCTAGAGAGTCCGGAACAAGTGATGCGGGTTGAGTTTTCGACATTGGGAGGCGAACCCTACCAGATCGACACAGAACCTTATTTACGCGGCACGGTCCTTTCCGAATACCGCGAAGACGGTGGATTTTGGCGTGAGTTCAAAACACCGCAAGCCATCCGCTCGATCAACAACCGGGATGAACCGGACATGTCCCAAGTCGTTTTACAACGCATTACGCTGCAGCCCGGCTCGCATTCCGTACTGTTCAATGTGGCACCCTGCTATGCGGCTTTCGCCGACACTCCCGCGGATTTGCAACTTAACGAACATACGCGCCAGTTGACGCCGAGTGAAAACGACAACTCGAACAAGGGCACCTATCGATACACCCTTTCCACTACTGCATTTCGGAATGGATGGCAAAAAGACTTGATCCCTGTGCTCCGCCCCCTCGCTCAAGCCCACGGTGATCAGTCACGGGAAATCTACACGCGCGAAGAATGGCTCCAAAAGTCACCTCAAGTCACCGCAATCGCAGAACAAGTGTTGGTTGAACAAGGACTAACAGAAACGAATTCCTTTTTCCGCGCAAAATCTCTCGAAGAACACTTCCAAGTTTCCGGACAATATTCGTATTCACTCGATGGCAGCCAAGAACGAAATCCGGAATTAGATCCCATCGAAGACTTTGTTGCCAATCATCGCACTGGACATTGTGAGTATTTTGCCAGTGCGTTAACGCTGATGTTACGCAGCCAAAGAATTCCCGCTCGGATTGTTGTCGGCTACAAAGGCGGAGACTTCAATACGCTCGGCAATTACTACATTGTGCGACAGTTACACGCGCATGCCTGGGTCGAAGCCTTCCTACCTGCCGAGGAGATTCCCGCTGACGAACTCGATCCATTAGACGATTACAGCCAGGGAGCTTGGTTACGCTTGGATCCGACGCCGATGGGAATCGACCAGGTTGCAGATGACCGCGGACTGAAAATCATCACGACCGTCAAAGAATTGCTTGATTACTGCCAAGTTCTCTGGGATGACTACGTCTTAGGCCTGAACTCGAATCGACAGCGGCAAGCCATCTATGAACCCTTGACGCGTAATTTCCGGACACTAGGACAATGGCTCTTCGATCATGAAGCCTGGCAGGCAAGATTTCAACAGATACAAGTGATGCTTCGATCGCCCCAGACTTGGCTGTTGCTAAGCATCGTCACCTTCATCATCGGCTCCGCCTATTTCGGCCGAAATGGCTTGAGACGCATCGCGAGAGCGATACGCCCTCACCTCCCCCAACAAGGCTGGGTCCGGAGACGACGCGGCCAGAGATTAGATCTTTACGATCAAATGGAACGAATGCTGGCTCGCCACGGTTTTCGACGAACTTCGAAGCAAACCGCCTACGAGTTTGCAGAAGCCACCGGCGGTCAACTCGCCGAAACACCCATCGTGCACTTGGCGGGCGTTCCCCGACGTGTTACCAATGCCCATTATCGAGTACGCTTTGGCAAACAACGCTTGGGCTCCGACGAGTATCGCGAGCTTCAGCTTGCCCTCGGCAAACTCGAAAAAGCACTCTACGGGTACTAGATCGTTAATTCACTCGTCAGCCAGCCATGACCCTGGCGACCAAGGCCCTCTTACCAGCACACGCAGAAACCACACGCAGAAACAATAGATCGACAAAAACATGAAGATTGGATTAGTTGGCTATCAAGGCTCCGGAAAAAGCACCCTGTTCGAGTTCCTGACCAGCGTCGCTCCCGACTTGTCGCTCAGTCACACAACACAAAGTGCAATGGCAACGATTCCAGATGAACGTGTGGAATCACTGTGCTCCATCTATTCACCAAAAAAAATCACTCGTGCTTCACTCGAGATTGTTGACACCCCTGGCCTCAGCCGTACCCACGAAGGTAATGCAGCGAGACTGGGTCAAATTCGTGAGGCAAGTTGCCTGGTGCAAGTCGTCGGCGCTTTTGACGGCTCGGATTTCTCCAAGGATCTGATGGGCTTCGAAGAAGACCTCGTGCTGACGGATCTAGAGATCGTTGCCAACCGAGTGGAACGACTGAAAGACTCGCTGAGAAAACCAAGGCCAAACCGAGACGAACAACAAGCAGAATTGGAGGCTATTGAACCTATTCTCGCAAGACTTGAAGCCGGTGAACCGCTAAGCGGCTTCGAATTTACCGATGAACAACTCAAGGTCACTCGATCATTCCAACTCCTCAGCCAGAAACGACGGCTGGCCATCATTAATGTCGCGGATGATGAAGTCGATCTCAAAAAATACAACGAATACTCGACCGACAATCGACCCGTATTTGCCGTCCCCGTCGGCCTTGAGGTCGAACTCTCTCGGATGGAAGAGGAAGAACGTGACGAATTTCGCCAGGAGATGGGAATCGCTGGTTTCGATCGAGACTCTTTAATCCGCAGCATCATGTCTCAATCAGGACAGATGCTGTTCTTTACCGCCGGTGAGAAAGAAGTGCGAACCTGGCTGATTGCTCAAGGCGCGACTGCCGTCGAAGCCGCCGACAGCATCCACAGCGATTTGGCACGAGGCTTTATTCGTGCAGAAACGATGAGCTGCGACGATCTGTTCCGACTGGGCAGCGAACGTGAAGTCAAAGCAGAAAATCTCATGCGGCAAGAACCCAAAGATTATGTCCTACAGAATGGGGACATCATCAACGTTCGATTCAGTGTCTGACCCAATAATCAGCCTGTTCAACGAAAAATGCGTCTCTTACCCCACCCACCCCACCACAAACAGCAGCCCCAAAAGGGGTCAGCACCACCCACCATGAACAAACATGTCGGGATTTTTCCACCGAAACTCGACTTACCTCGCTCAAAACCAACGGTTAATCTGTGGCTCGTCCCGCTGGGAGCTCGTGTGCTAGCAGGTGAGCGGATCGTAGAAATACTCGCCGACGAACTCACCTTCGACGTCTCGGCTCCCACAGAGGGTCGGCTGGTGGAAAAGTGCATTGAGGAAGAGAGCGAGTATGAAGCCGGGGCATGCCTCGGGTTGATCCTTCGCGACGGCTTCTGAGGGGAGCTACCCTATCTGAGGAAACTGACGTATATTTGGTGGACAAGGAGTGGCCGATTCGCTTCTCCACGACGTCGCTGTCCGCATCGCGACGCTTTAAACACATTCGATTGCATCGATCAGGAGATTTTTTGAAATGAAAAGATCAACATTGGGTTGTGTGTTGGTGGCCATGATCGCCATCGTATCCTGGGGCTGCAACAAGTCGGGCAGCGGTGGGGCCGGTAGCAACACAACCACGACATCCACCACATCCGGCGATCACGACCATGGCGATCACGACCATGGTGATCACGACCATGGTGATCACGACCATGGTGATCACGACCATGGTGATCACGAGGACTCCACCACTTCGCTTGAGACATCCACCATTCTTTGTGGACACTGTGGCGAATCCAAAGGCTCGACGGGTTGCTGTGCTGGTAGCGAATCCTGTGCTGACTGCGGACTTTCCAAAGGCTCAACCTTGTGCTGTGCGAAGCTATCCGACGACTCAAAGGGCAAAGATATTTGCACGGACTGCGGCCACGTCGCAGAAGGCTCGCACAAGTGCGACAACCAATGCGACAAATGTTCGAAGTGCGGAATGCATGCTGGCTCACCAGCCTGCTGTAAGCTCAAAGCTTAGTTTCCACCCAGCATCATTTTAAGTTCACAAGAAGCCCCGATGATCAACTGTATCACGGGGCTTTTTCTTTGCCTGGATAACGTTAAAAATGAATTCGAAGCTCGCACCAGATGATGAGCCAAGAACAGGGCTTGTTAACTGAGTGCTATCAAAGCTCCTGTCGAGGAGCTGCCAACCACGGTCGAGTTGCTAAAACGAAATGAACCCATTGGACTGGATCGCCGACGAACTTCGACAATTGGACGCACAGCACCTACGTCGCCACCCAACAGTTCGGCGAGGGCCGCAAGCGAATCAAATCGAACTCGACGGCCGAAGCTACCTGAATTTTGGTTCGAACGACTATCTGGGGCTCGCTGCTGACCCCCTAATTCGAACCGCCGTCACCGAAACCGTTCAAGCGCAAGGTTGGGGCAGCGGTGGCAGCGCGTTGATCACCGGTCGATCACTGCAGCAACAACAGCTTGAACAGCAATTGGCTCAATTCGAATGCACAGAAGCCGCACTCGTTTTCCCGACCGGCTACGCAGCGAACCTCGGCACACTCACCAGCCTTGCCGGGCGTGGCGACCTGATTTTCAGCGACGCGTTAAACCACGCCAGCCTGATCGATGGCTGTCGCCTTTCCCGAGGCGAAGTCCGTGTCTATCCTCACGCTGACATCGACTATTTGCGATCGGAGCTCAAGGGTGTCAACGCAGAGAGACGAACTCTGATTGTGACAGACAGTTTATTCAGCATGGATGGCGACTTCGCACCTCTGGCACAGCTGATCGAGCTATGCGATGAGTTTCATGCCATCCTTGTCGTTGATGAGGCACACGCGACTGGCGTTTTGGGAAAACAGGGTCGAGGTGTCTGCGAACTCCTGGGCGTCGAAGATTCAGTCCCTGTCCGGATTGGAACCTTCAGCAAAGCAATCGGCTCTTTGGGAGGGTTCGTGGTTGGTTCGAAAAATCTGATTGAATGGCTCTTCAATCGAGCTCGCACACAGGTCTTTTCCACCGCCCTGCCCGCGTCCGCATGCCAGGCATCTGCCACCGCCTTACAAATCGTGCAGAACGAACCCCAACGCCGAGCACGCTTGCAACGGCACGCACACGAGCTCCGATCACACTTGCTTGCTGAAGGCTGGGATATCTCTGACAGCGAGAGTCACATCATCCCGATCGTCATTGGGTCGTCCGAGCAAACGCTGTCAGCTGCCAGACAGTTGCGTGATGGCGGTTTATTGGTCCCCGCAATTCGGCCACCAACGGTCCCCATCAATGCATCGCGATTGCGGATTAGCCTGACAAGCGATCACACAACAGAAAACCTTCAAACGCTCACCAAAGCACTCGCACCTGTCAAGTCAGCTCTGCGTGACTAGCTGCAACACGTTTTCAATCGCAGGTCGATCGGCGGGTCCGCGACCCACGTAGTGCAGCAGAATCAAACCTTGAGGGTCGATCAACACATCGCCACCCAACTGATAAATATCGTCCGTCGGTCGACGAATTCGACCCCCTCGAAGCATCAGCTTCAAATAGAGCCACCAGTTGTGAATCCCCATCACCTCTTTCGCCGTCCCGCGTCCCATGCCATAAGCCTGGTACAGCAATCGATCCGGGTCTAACAGCAGCGGCCAGGGAAAACCTGTCTCCTCGACGTAACCCTTCGCCCGCCAAGCCTGTTCAAAAGTAACCACCAACAGGTCGATCTGCCGTTCTCGAAGCTGGGCTTCCTGCTGCTGCAACTGCAACAGATGCGTTCGACAAGGCAATCACGATAGGTGGCGATGAAAAACCAACAACAAAAATCGGCCGCTGTAGTCCGAGAGACGATGCAGCCGATTGTTGGTGTCCTGCAACTGAAAAGGGAGGGCAGCTGCTCCGACAAGACGCTTCATGATCAGGGCTGCGGGTTGCCAGTTTCTGGGTTGCCAGTTTCTGGGTTGCCAGCGAGCGATTGGGGACCTTCCAGCAGCCTTCGAATGGTCGGATCAAGACCTTCCATCTTCAAGGCAGGCGCAGCTTTAAAAGGCGAATACAGTGGATCGCCAACCAACACCATCGTCCACGAGTTAAAAGTGTTGCAGCGAAAAAACGACTCGGCAAGCGTAAATTTCCCGCTGAGCAGCAGGGCGAAAAATTCATTGGGCCGCGGAAATGCGATAATATACGGTTCGTAAGCTGGACCAATCGTAGCGGTGACTCCCTCTTCCAACATGCGTTTACACCAGACCTGACTTTTCGCATCACGCAACGTCCTCGCTTCACTGCTTGCCATGTGATAGGCCACAGAGCCGGGCACCCATTCAAAGGCATCAACGTATTTAGCCAAAGAATACCAACCACAATACAGGGCAGCATCGGAGCAATCGCCAGGTTGAAATAAGGCCTGGCGTTTATCGAGCACCACTTCGAAATCCGTATGATCGCGAAACAACTTTTCAGTCAACAGTAAAGACCGATCGTAGTCTTTGTAGGATCCAGTTTGAACCTGCTCCTCAACCTCCGCCAAACCCCGTGCATCGAGATAAACTTTCCCTTGCAGCCCTGTCTTCTCAACCGCGATCGCCTCATCAATAATCTGACGAGTACGTAACAAGGTTGGAGCTTCGAGGCGTGAGACCATATAGGTGGGTCGGTAGCGACGAATTGGGGAACCGTCAAAGCGATAATGAAGATAGTTGGGTTGCCATTGAAGTCGTTGATAAGAAGGCCAAGCAACGAGCGACAATTCACTGTCAAAGCTCGCGTAAGTCTCGTTCTTCTTCAACTTCTTTTGCTCTTCATCGATCCATGCGATGGCTCCATAGATCCCATCGCTCATCTCGATCAGAGCCAATAATTGCGAATCGCGCTCAAAGCCAAGCGGCAATCCTTCCATCGCGACTCGGCCTTGACGAATCCCAACAACTCGCCCACGAAAAGTGTCAAATTGAGATCGCAACTCAGCATTCGCATTACCACCGAGGTTTAGCTGCCGCGAAAGACTCTGCGCCATCATATTCAGGCCGAGTGAGCGAACAAAAATTGTCTGTAATTCCTGTAAAGCGAGCTTTCTTTCAGGCCCGTCCTCGAGCTTCATCACATTTGCTTGAGCAGCGGCAAGACGTTTCTCGAGAGATGCTTTGATTTCCTCCAAGCTGGCATCAACTGCCAACCCATCAGCCGATTCACCGCTGCCGGCAAGTGTCGCGAGCGACGAGAGGTAATCGTTGATCCGATCTATCCGACTGGCACGCTCTTCGCTCAGATAACGAACCAACTGGGTGAGGCTACCCTCAGCTTGATCCTTCTTGATGCGCAACGGAACATCCCAAACCGTCACGAAGCAGCGAATTGTTCCATGCAATTTCGTCTGACCCAACCAAGTACGAATTTTCGGTCTGACCTTTTCTTGCCAGTCGCTGTAGCTCAAATCCTTCCCGGGCGGCACATCGATCTCAAGAATCTGTTGCTTTGGAACCTTGCGCTCCTTCGCGTAGTAAGACGCTACTGCGCGCGACTCACGACTGCCTTTGACTGCGATGATCGCCACCTCTTCAGGTGTCAAATCAGCGTACGCAGCAGACGCTAAACCAAGTGCGAACACGAGTCCGAAATAAGATGAATGAATGCGTTTCAACGTAACTCACCTCTTACCAAAGGGAGGGCCTTGATTAGTGCAGCACAGTGGCCATGATTTTATCATGGAAGCACGCGTTGGCGGCAGCGTACAAAAGGCCGATCTGTCGAAATTACGATGGCGACTACTGCAAGTTTAACGCTGAGGCAGATTAGGCAGCAAACACCACGGCTCGCTCACGATCAGACAGTCGGCCCAACACGGCACGCATTTTCGTCAAGCTGCTACCAGGAGCCGATTTTCGCTTAGCGAACCGGCCCACATCCACCGTCTTTCCAAAAAAAACGGCTTCCCCTCAGGCAAGCCGTTTCTTGTTGAATTTCTACTGCGCGAAGGATGCTAACGTTTCGAGAACTGGGTTCCCCGACGAGCACCACGCAAACCGTACTTCTTTCGCTCTTTCATTCGCGAGTCTCGTGTCAAGAAACCATTGTCTCGCATGGCAGGGAAGACCTCGGTGTCGTAGCTGACAAGAGCTCGAGCAATGCCCATGCGACAGGCACCAGCCTGTCCCGTCGTTCCACCGCCATGAACGCGAATGATAACGTCGACGTCGGAACGTTTGCCCGATTCTTCGAGTGGTTCTAACAGGGAGCGTTGATCCTGGAGAATCGGAAAATATTCCTCCAACGCTTTCTTATTCACAATGATTTTTCCGCTACCAGCACGAATTCGCACGCGTGCCACCGATGATTTGCGTCGGCCCGTACCGAGTGCGTCATTGGTCAATTTGTCTTTTCGGATGGTAACCATGCCTACTCCAGCTGAGGCCCTTAAGCGGACCCACAATGCGTTATCACTTACCGGCTAACTCTTTGAGTTCGGGTTGCTGAGCTTGATGAGGATGATCAGCCCCGACATAGATCTTCAACTTCGAGAGCATTTTCCGGCCCAGGCGATTCTTGGGAAGCATGCGACGAACCGCTTCCTCCAGGATTTTTTCTGGACTTCTCGCTCGCACTTCATCCGCCGTCTGCACTTTGAGACCCGGATAGCCCGTGTAGCGGGTATATGCTTTTTGTTCCCATTTTTTGCCTGAAAAGGTAATTTTTTCGACGTTAACGACAACGACGAAATCACCCGTATCGACATGGGGCGTGTAGGTCGGTCGATGCTTTCCCATCAGGATCACGGCGATCTCGCTCGCCAAGCGACCGACGATCTTGTCCTCGGCGTCGACCAACCACCACTTGGTGTCGACCTCACCTGACTTCGCCATGTATGTCTTCGTGGCCGCCACCCTGAATCCTCCGTTGTAGCCCGAGACAGTTCGCCCCGGCGAATTGGTTGGTATTTTGGGAAACCCGTAATCTAGTCGTTTGCCCCGATCAGATCAAGGGTGGCTGGGGCCTTCCAAGAGGTTTCCACCAGCCCCATCAGGCAAGCCGGCGTCAAAGTCAAACCAATCCGCCAACTCGGCTGATTTTCGAACTGGCAACCCAACTAAAGCCGCAAGAAATCATTCAAAGCTTCGGCAACTTCCAGCGGCTTGGTGGCGACGGAATAGCCAATCAGGATCGCGATTAACAGGCCGAAAAAGAGAAAACTGAAGCCGCGGGGGTTGATTCCCACCTTCATTCCCTTTAAACGAAGCCGCAATTCCTGCTCGACCAAACGCCATCCACCCAAATCTTGCTGGCCCCCCACCGAGGTCAACTGGATGTTCCGCATCGCCGGAAATGACTCGATGTTTAGATGCACGCCCCGATTGGGCAACATCAGGGTCTGACCGACCCAACAACGGTTATCGTCGAGTTTGGCCGCCACCCCTTCCAGAACGGGGTGTAACTGCTCGGCCGTCACGTTGTAAATGACGAGGCGAGGACGGGTCAACATGGCAGCGAAAGTGGCACAAAGCAGATAGAGGCAAATCAACGGCGGCCAAATCCAGGCCCGAAAAAAAACGGCCGCTGTCTCCGGCATGAACAGTTCCATTGGCCCAGCGATCACGAAGCCCGAGATCGCGATCGCCAAAGCCAGCACATCCCGCGTTCCGGTCGTGACAAACGGAGACTGCGACAGATTAAGCCAACCTATTAACAATAAGTAGACACCGAGTGGCCCCATCGCGATGCAAAGATGAAGAGGATCCATCGGCGATTTCTCAGTTGGATCGAACGAGGAAGAGCAAGCCGTACAAAAGCATGCCAGGATTCTAGATCCCATTCCGAGACCGGTCAACAAGCAGCCGCTCGCGGCCAACCCGCCTTTCCGCTCAATCCTTCGACGACTGCCCAACAACGACTGCAGCCCGCTTTGCTAGTAGGGTGTTTTCAACCAAGCGTAAATAGCGGTAGCTATCCCAAAAATCGAGCAAAGCAAAAACCATTAGTAAAGCAACAACAGACAGCATTCCAAGCCAATACCACCAGAACGATGATCTCGTGGGATCAAGCATCCACGGACTGCCGAGAAAGCAAATGCCGGCCAAGCCGATCAAGAAACTCGTAAACATTCGGCGACGAAATTGCCGACGCCCAAAACTGATTCTCCTTGGATCGAGGTCGGCGGATTTGACCTGACCCCATTTCCGCGAGTGAGTGAAGATCAGAAATGCGGAAAGGGAGACTAAGACCAAAGCGATTATTAATCCAGCATACATGAAACTACACCATCACAATTGCTTCAACCACTCGGAAACGACCCAACCCACTTTCGCGAGAGATAGGGCAGAACATTTATCGGGCGTATCCTCGGTTGTATGCCAAAATGAATCGCGACTTCCGGGCCGTCCGTAATCAAAATCAATGATGTCGCAAGCAGGTATTTTGGCGATATCATGCAACATGAGATGATCATCACGAATTTCGTAACCTCGACGAGGCACGAATTCCACAACTCCCAACTCGGCTGCCTTTTTCCAAATATCTTTGACCAGCGGACGAGAATCTCGCCAGCGCAGACTATGGCGTTCCTGATAGATCTGCAAATCGGTATCAGCCACCATATCCAGCAGCACGGCCGCCTTGTATCGATGCGCTGGTGGATTTGCGACGTAATCCTGCGAGAAGTAACGCGACCCCAAGAAATAAGGATCCCGATCGTCTTCATAGACCAATTCTTCACCATCAAACAAGACGAAGTCAACACCGTACTTCGAATTCAATTGGGGCATCAAATTCCCGAGTTCTGCCAGCAACGCGACCCCACTGGCACCGTCATTGGCGCCCACAAACAAGCCACGTCTTTTGCGAGGATCGGGATCTCGGTCGGGAAAAGGGCGTGTGTCGTAATGGGCGCAGAGCAAAATCCGCTCCTTTCGTTCTGGGTGCCAACGGACAATGAGATTTGCCATCGGCACCGCCGAACCATTGCGCGGATGTCGCACCGAGAACCGCTGGAATTCTACCTGCCCGCCTTGTTGCTGAAAATGATCTCGCAGCAACTCCTGCTGCTTCAGCATGCCGGGCGATCCACTCATCCTGGAACCCAGGCCACAAATCCGTTGGAGCATCTCGTAGCTCCGCTGGCCATCAAACGGAATATCCCCCAAAGTGAGCTTGGATTTCTGGGAGGCGGCACCTTCGGCCTCACCAGGCCGATTCGTAGGAATAACGACGATCGCGATTAAAATCGCCAAGCCAATCAAGACGGCTGACCCCAAGAACACCGTTTGGCCATCGGGCCTTTTCATGTTACACCTGAAAACTCATGGAATAGAACGAAAACTGGCTGTCGCGTGCAGCGTATTCTAGCGCGTTTCTAGCCGACGGCAAAGACAAAACGTTTACCTGCCGGCCTTTGCGACGATGCGTGGAGAAAAAACGAATGGCGACGATCCGATTCACAGATATCAAGGCTCCGGCTCCTGAAATGGTCCGGATCCAGGAACAATATGCCTCTTGGCTCAATCAAATCACCGAAAATCCGGCCAAGACGCTGTCATGCATACGAGAATGGGATGAGTTGCGCCGATCGCTGAGTAGCTGGCAGTCACTGGTCGATTTGCACTTTAACCAGGACACAACCAACGCCCAATTTCAAGAAGCACGTAAACAGTGCGATCAATTAAAGCCCAAGCTGACAGAGCTTGAGGTCGCGATGAAGCGCAAACTACTCGACAGTCCACACCGCAGCATGGTCGAGCAAGAATACGGGCAGCACGTAATCCAGCTCTGGGAAGTTGACATTCTCACGTACGATCCGGCAATCGAAGCGGACCTAATTCGAGAATCGGAACTGGAAGCCGACTACAACGAATTACTCGCCAGTGCCGAATTGAAATTTGCGGGAGAGACTCAAAACTTGTCTAGCATTTCTAAGTTCCTTGAGGATCTCGATCGACAAGTTCGTCACGATGCTGACGCGACTCGTTGGCAATGGTTCGACAACCATCGACAACAGCTCGATGACATCTTTGATCAACTGGTGCATTTACGACATGGCATGGCACAACAACTTGGCTTTGAAAACTACATCGAATTAGGCTACAAACGAATGACGCGCGTCGACTATGGCATGGAAGATGTCGAACGCTATCGAGAAGCCGTTCGGACAGAGGTCGTGCCATTGGCGGAACAACTCTTGGCCAAACAAGAGAAACGGCTGGGGCTCCCTGCCGGCGAACTTCGTCACTGGGACGAACCAATCTATGACCTCAAGGGGAATCCCAAACCCGACAGCGACTACGACAAGCTAATCCAAATGGCCCAAGCCATATTCGACGACATGGGATACGGCCTGGACGATTTTTTTCGCATGATGCAAGACGCTGATCTGATGGATCTGAAGATCCGTTCAGGAAAAGCCGGCGGCGGATTCTGCACTTCGTTTGACAGCTATGGCATTCCCTTCATCTTTGCAAACTTCAATGGAACCAAAGGCGATGTTGAGGTCTTCACTCACGAAATGGGGCACGCATTCCAAGCCTACATGAGTCGCGATCAACCACTCTACGATTACCTCTGGCCAACCTACGAGTCATGCGAAATCCATTCGATGGGGCTCGAATTCCTGACCTACCCCTACATGGAACGATTCTTCGGCGATGAAGCTCAACGATTCCGAACAATCCATCTGACGCAATCTTTGCTCTTTTTGCCGTACGGAGTGGCCGTTGATCATTTCCAACATCTGGTTTATGCCAACCCTGATGCGTCCGCCGATGAACGTTTCGGCTTTTGGCAGCAAATGGAAGAACGCTATTTACCCTGGCGAAAATACGGTGATCTACGTCATCCTGCCAATGGGGGCCGCTGGCAGCTGCAACGGCACATCTATCTGAGTCCCTTCTACTACATTGACTACACCCTGGCCCAAACTTGTGCTCTCCAATTTTGGTTGAAGGCTACCCATGATCGAGAAAACACCATGAACGAATTCGTCGCGCTCTGCCGTCGGGGAGGAGAAGCGGCATTTCAAGATTTAGCCCAATCGGCTCAACTCATCAGTCCGTTCGAAGAGGGCTGCCTCACAAAAGTCATTGAGCAGGCTCAACAGGCATTGCTGGCCGATTAGCTATCGGATTTCCCATCCGTCGACTTGGAATCGGCATCGATCACAAAAGAGTCAATTACCTGATCGCGGGACAAATCGTCGCCGCCGAACGGAGCCGCGCGAAAGGGTCCCGCGGCTCCAAATGAACTCGCCGTAACCCCTTGGACCTGAACCCGTTTCCGGAACCAAATCATCAGCCACCGCCGATAAATCGCACGAAACATCGGGACCAACAACGAAAAACCGACCACATCGGTGAGGATTCCCGGTGTGATTAACAAAGCACCCGCCACGAAAATCATCAAGGCATCAACTAAGGTCGTCGTTGGCAATTGCCCGGAGCGAGTTTCATTTTGAAGCCGCCGGATCACATTCCAACCTTGATGACGGGCCAATGTCGCACCAACCACACCCGTTATCACAACGATCGCAAACGTACGCCAACCGGTGATCAAATCGGCAAGCTTCAACAAAATGAAGAGCTCGATTAAGGGGACCATCACAAACAGCAGGATGAGTCGCACAAGGAACCTCGGCACAAGATTATAGTTATTTTGCTAGTTGATCTCGCTGATTCAATTCGATCCGACAAAGATCCAGATCGCAAGCAACCGCCTGAAAGATTGTAGTCCGTTTCACCTCTAATGCGAATCCGGAAGCTACTTAGCCAAAATGAAGGCATCCAAACGAGAGCTGTGCCTTGGCACTCGCGAAGCCTGGGCGGAGTGAATCCGGCAATTCCTCGATCTATCGCTGCTGGCAAACTGAGGCCGAACAATCGATGCTGCTGGACAGTCGCACGAATCGAGTCGAGCCCCGATGACCCGATTCTCGGACAATGACGCGAGCGATGACGACGTCCGCAGGCTCAACGTCAGGAAGATCAGGTCGAAATCACCTGTTAGATTTCCTGATAAATCAGGCGCATGGCCCAAATTCAAGCAGGACGATTCGACCTGAATCAGAACATTGCTGGCAGCCAACTCATCCAGTATCGGCGCGGAAAGGGCACTGAAGAACCACAACTGCCGCAGATCTTTGGACGAAAACCCCTAGGAAAGGCCGATCATCAATGAGCCGATCGAATGGCAGTTGAACACCGCGGTCTGTTGACGATGAGGCCGTTGACCCTATAATTTTCGGTCAATGAATCGGGTCACCGCTAATCCCCCGTGGACAAAACTTCTACATAGCGGTCGGCCGGCCAGTCCTACCAGCGGAGATAAAAATCATGGTTGCCGAGTTGAGCGATACGAATTTCGAGCAAGAAGTCTTGCAATCGAGTGAACCCGTCCTTGTCGACTTCTGGGCTCCCTGGTGTGGACCCTGTCGGCAAATTACTCCGATGATCGAAGAACTTGCGAGCGAAAACAGCGGCTCGGCCAAGATTCTCAAGGTCAATATCGATGACAATCCAGGAACCGCCCAAAAATATGGCGTGATGAGCATCCCCACGCTGCTCGTGTTCAAGGATGGGAATGTGTCAGAGCGTTTTGTGGGCGTCCAACCGAAAGCGAAGTTGCAGGAAGCAATCGACGCGGCCAAGGCATAGGCCCCACGCGCAGAATTCGGAATGCTCGGCCGTTTTCGCAGCCGCCGAGCAGTTGCCCTCTGCCTTTCTTACTCAACAAGTCCGTGTCCGCAACGGTACTTGAGCTCGCTAGGGTGCGTCGCAGAGGCCCGTCGCAGAGGCCCGTCAACTGAAGTCGATTAGCAATAGCAAGGCGGCGAGCCAAGCGATGAACAGCAGTCCGGCTAGGCAGAGTAACCAGACCTTTCGGGGTGGGCTCCAGCGTTCCCAATTCGTTCTGGGCTGATCCGCCGCGGCAACCGACTCCACCGACTCCTGAACTCCCGAATCGGCTACCTGTCGTGGCTGGCCTCTTGATGATCCCATCTCTGTCGATAATTCCCTATCTAGGCGGGATGTTTACCTGCCGAATTTTGCCCCTGCACACAACGACCTAACTTTCTTCGTCACCTGCCTGTCCTGCGGCAAAATCGAAGTCCTCATCAAACGCTTTTTTGAAATCGTAAACATCATTAAAATCCTCGCGTTGATCGGAGGATGATTTCCGCATCAAGTCGACACCGATGAGGTTATAGACAATCTCACCGACATCATTCGTGCTATCAATGTTCCAATTACCGAGGACGACTCGAGCCATCATGCCATACTGTTCGATTGCATACCGACGGCAAGCTTCACACAATTCCTGTCCCGTCAAATGGCGTTCCACCTGAGGCTCTTCCTGCCTTTTCTCGTCGGACACATCGGATTTCGCAGCTTGCTCCTCCACGACTTCCACGTCGTCAGGTTTCCCCATGTCCATCACATCCTGCGCATAAGCCAATGCGTCTCTCACAAATTCATAAGCTTCGACGGGATATTTGGGATCACGCTCTAGAACCAGCTGCAATGGATGTGACATAGTTTCGATTCTCGCGTTGATACGACCTGCAAGGTTGGAAAGTTAGAATCCGCTTTCGAGCGACTAATTTACTTACCGCAATTTTCCTGTTGATGATTGCTCACCCTAGGCAGATCATTTTGATCGGCAGGACAAACTTACGACTCTGCCTCTGCCGAATCCTGATCAGAATCTGTCCCTTTTGTCTTCTTCGTTTTGTTTTGGACTTTGGGAGCACCTCTATTTTTCGACGATTTCGACTTTCCTGATCCGCGACGCAAGACGGTCAGAATCTCCGATGCACCGATTAGCACACGTCGATGGTCCTCCATCTCAACCATCAATTGCTCTGCCAGAATCGATTGACTGACGACTCGAGCGCGACCGTTGTCGGTCACGATATCGGATCCAACCGGCGGCAACTCCCGCTGAATATCCACATAGGTATCGTATTCGTAGCGGAGGCAACATTTTAGTCGCCCACAGCGGCCAGAAATCTTCGTGGGATCCAGCGTTGCTTTTTGTAGCTTTGCCATTTTCATCGAAACCGGAGGCATCGCCGACAGGTGTGTGTTGCAACAAACCGGTTTCCCGCAATCGCCGTAGTCTGCGAGTAGTTTCGCTTCGTCACGAACACCGATCTGACGCATCTCAATCCGCGTTTGGAATTCGGAAGCCAATTTGCGAACGAGCTCTCGGAAATCGACTCGCTCCTCAGACAGATAATAAACGACGACCCGCTCACCACCAAAGATGTGCTCCAGATCGACTAATTCCATCTGCAGACCTAGTTCCGAAACATGTCGCTTACAAGTTTCGAATTCCTCGCGACCCTGGGTCTGAATGTGCAACCACTCGTTACTGTCTTCGGCCGACATACGTCGCAACACTTGCCCCTGGGGAGGTCGATCAAGATGGCCTAAAGCATCTTCGGTGGCGACGCAAAGCACCTCACCCGCCTCGAGCCCCCGTTCGGTTCGTGCGATCACGTTAACGCCGCGACGAAGCTTGTCGTGGCCGCGAACACTAAATACTCCAAGCGCTCGCATCGCACCGTATCGGACTACGTACTTGGGCATAAGGGGTACTTGGGCCTAAGGGGATCTGCAGAAAAACAGGAAACAGGGAAATCATCGACAACGACCAACTGTCGGCCAACGCCCAGTATAGGGCTCTATCGAAATTGAATCGAGGACAGCGTGAGCGAATTATGGGGTCCGCTGAGGCGCAGCCCCCTAACGGGACGGCTCCGAATAGGACAAGGCCAGCAAGACGTAACCGGTTACTAGCTCTGGATTACCCTCCAACCATCGCTCATTTTGGTTAATCCAGGAGCCATCAGCACGCTGTTTCCCCGCAAGTTCCTGGTTGAGCTCCGAACGCCAATCGTGGGAATTGCCATCCTGATCCACAAATTCAGCAAAGCCAAGCGTGTCCAGAGCCTTCGCGAAGGTGTGATAGTAATAAAACAACCCCGCATTCCCCATCCCAGGGTTGGTCGACAAATCGTAATGTTTTCGGATCCAATCGGTGGCTGCCTTGACCCGAGGATCCCCCGCATCGACGCCGGCGAAAATCATGCTCTTGAGGCCCGCATACGTCATCGAGCCATAGCTTCGTAGGCCTCCATTGGCCGTTTCTCCGGCTTGACTAGTACCGCCAGCTGCCGGTGTGTAATAGAAGCCCCCATCATTGATCTTGTCGCTAAATGGAGTCGTATTGTCCACCGATTCAAGGTTTTGACATCGAGATACGAAAACCAAGGCTCGCTGAATCGCCTCGCTGTCAGCATCGTTTCCCACGGCGTGTAGAGCGTCGACCAGAAAACTGGTGTTGGACAAGTCAGGACGCGAATGCTTGCCATATCCGGCACCACCGTAGGCAGGATCCGACTGTGATTTGCCCTCACTGGTATCCCACTGGATCGAGGTTACAAACTTCTGAGCCCGCTTCAACGTCTCGTCATAACGACCATCCTGATTGGCTTCTGCGAAACACATCATCGCCAAACAGGTTTCGTAATTCCGATAGAGTGTCTCCGGTCGGTGGATCCCACCAGTCGGTTGCACGAGACTCTCTAGGTAATTGAGACTTCGAGATACAAGCGGATCCTCGACCGAGCGACCATGCCGGAGAATACCAGTCGTCACCAATGCCGTGACGCCGGGACCCGCTGCAACCAGATAGGAACCATCTTCATTTTGTCGAGTTCGCAAAAATTCAATCGCCCGACCAACCATCTGCTGATGATCGGAGACAGGCTCCGTTTCCGTCGATTGCTGTGCGACGCTAGTCAGCGAGAGTGATAAGATTAACGACAACGAAAGCGTTGCTCGGATGAAAGTTGCCATGAATTTGCCTCATCCCCTGGTTCGAACGAGTGTGGGTGTTTGCTTAGCTCGGAATTGAGTCGGCCGACAAAGATTGCCCACTCGTAACTCAACGCCCGCCCTGAATTATAGAGTTTTTCCAGGAGCAGCGTGGTCAATTTGGCCCGATGAAACGGATTAGCAACCTCGCTGCGCTGAATGGCCGAAAAATCAGACCAAAATCGCGAGAATGTCGTCTTCCCCCATAATCAATAGTGGCTCATCATCCACCATTACGTCGGCGCCAGCATAACTGGCAAACAAGACACGATCTCCCTCCCGAACCTGATGCGGGGCTCGCAACCCATCTCGAAGCAGACGGCCGTCACCCACGGAAAGTACACGCCCTTGCTGTGGCGTTTCCCTCACGGAATCAGGCAAAACAATTCCACCTGGGGTCCTCTCCTCAGCTTCCAGTCGCTTGACAACCACCCGGTCCCCCAACGGTTCAACTCTCATTCGATTAATTCGCTCACAATTCGCGACAACCGGACCCGCACGCACGAACCCAGGATGCCTCGCAGAAATAAATGCCAGCGGAGAATTGTCCCGCGCCGATTCGCCGCATTCAAGACGTCAGATTTCTTAACTTGGAGGTAAATCGCCGAAAAATTCGGTTTCGCCCGATTTTTTGAGCGAGAAACGGCTGCTCTGCTAGCAACGCAGGCTTCCGGTCAGCGACGAGGATTTCGACCCCACTCTAGCGAGAAGCCTCAACAATCACACCGACTTTACCGATAACGTAAGGAAAGCCGACTTTAACGACCTGCAAACCAGATCTACTGCTCACCCCCACACGACGCAAGGGAATCGCAGAATGAGCGAAACCAAACCGTCTGCCGACACTCGTTCCCAGTCCACCACACGAGTCGATGCGGCGCACCTTCCGATCGCTAAGGAAGTGCCAAAAAGCTGCGAGCCCTCGATGGACTTACTGAGTGCAATCGCTGGGCAGAATCCGACACGAGCCGCAGAGCAATCACGCGAGCAAGCGATCGAATTGGCCACCTTGCTACAGGAGAAACAACGTTTCCTGGACCAGCGGGAATCGGAGCTCAATTCGCGTAGTGCGTTACTCGAAAACGATCTGCGAAACTCCCGTCTCAGACCCCATCCCGAAGCCTCCGAGCAAGACGAGGACGCTGCTTCGAACACGAGCGAAATTGAATCCAGCCCGATGGAATATGGCATCGACTTGGCCAACGCGCTGACGAACGAAGAATCGTTAGCCAGTCCCAATCCGACCATTTCCAGTGCGACAGATCGAACTACCGAACCAACGACGGAAGCTCCATCCGAGCAAGTTCGTTGGCGATTTGACGACCGAGACAGGACAAGTGACATGGCTCAGCCCATGTTGTCGCTGGACGATGACAGCGAAGAAATCGAGATCGCCACGACCCTCCCCATCCAGCCGAACAACCGCTCAACAGAAGCGGCACCGGCAACCACCCGGGGCAACTCCACCGAGGAACCCATTAAGGATTTGCCCGTACAGCAACGCGAACTCAACGAGCAACGAGATGCTTTGATTCGTCGCAAAGTCCAATTGGACGCGAGATCAACACATGTCGAACAACTCTACGAACAAGTAACCCAGTTACACCGCGAAGCCTTAGAACTGCAGCTATCGACCGAGTCCCTTTGGACGGAACTCCATGCAGATCACCCGGGTGCAGAAGACCTCTCTCAACAACTGGCTGAGACTCGAGCGCGTTTGACCGACCACTATCGCTTGACCAATGAAACGTTAGCCGAGCGAAAGGACGAGCTTCATTCGCTGCGAGAAGACTTGAATTCCCAAGAAACTCGCCTGCGGCAGCAACGCCGCGAGCTACAGATGTGGGCAGATCGGCGGTATGACGAGATCGAAACTCGTACAGCTCACCTCATCCGACGCGAACGAGAACTCGATCAGATGGAAGCTGAATTCGCCAGACAATCGCTCCAGTGGCAGCAACAGCGCGAAGATTACCGGCAAGAAATCGAACGGCTCTCATGGGAATTGCGAAGCGGCTCCGCCGTGGCCACCTCCTGAGAAGTGGCCAGTCAGCACGAGCTATCGCTGGCTGATCGTTAGCTCACCGGGGCTTGTTGGCTCCGACTCCTCGGAGACTCGAGCACGACGATTCGCTTCCTGCACAGCCTGCACCGCCAAGTTCAGATTGGCCGCATTGAAATAAAGCTGCTGGTAGCCGCTGAGATGCTTGATCTTGACCTTACCCGCCAGTTCCTGCCAACTCAAACCATCACTCAGGTGCCATGCAGCTGCCTGGGCGGAAGCTTGATCAAGCTGGTTGTATCCAAGCATCTTACAAACCTCGATCAGGGGAGCTTTGTCAGTGAAGCTTTCAATCGGTTTGAGTTCATAAGCCATCCGAGGATTGGGATCTTTCTTTCCATGCTCGAGGCAAACGGTAACGACCTTTATTTTGCCGACGCGCCCGGGGCCGATGTTAAACATGCCACCGCCCATGCCACCCATGCCCATGCCGCCCATGCCGCCACCCATGCCTTGACCGCCGCCCATGCCGCCACCACCCATGCCGCCCATGCCACCCATGCCACCCATTTGAGCGAGGACCGGTAGGCCGACAAAAGCTTCAGGCATTTTGATCGAAAGAGGCCGATTCGTCTTGTTCTTCACAATGACGGTTGCCTGCTCAGAGTTTTTTGGAATCAATTTCACGTCGACCTGTTCGGCCTTCATAGCAGCAAAGAGTTCGACTTGATCGCCAGTATTTCGGGCTACACGATCAGCCGCGCAGACATTGGACGCAACGGCCGAAAGGCAGATGAGCCCCAGTACGGCGAGACAGCGACACGACATGGTTTAATCTCCGTTCCCGTGGAATAAAAAAGGAGGCAGGATCGCGTAGGGGTACCAGATCGGCCGCCTGCGAGGTTTGCCTAGACTACAGAATAATCGCCCCAATGCGGATTTCCAAGTGTTTTTCAATTTGAACACGGAGCTAAGCGTCGGCAGAATCCGCACAATCTGAGCGGTTCGACCCGATTAAACCAGCACCCCATCTTCGTTCTGTCGATCAACCGGCCCGAACGAAGAGCTTCCCGCGATCCCTCTCCAAATCCAAAATTCTGTTTCCCACCAGAACAAAAGTGCGTTTTTTCACCGATTATCGGGCTAAATCGGAACGCTCGAGGATCTGGCGATGATCACCCCACTTGGTTGAATCTCGCCTCAAACGGCCAGCGATCCGCATATCCTGCCAGTTCAACCCGTTTAGCGCATGCTATGTTATTGACAGATTTCCTGCGGATTAATTACACTCCGAAGCCTCACCTATTACCTGCCCATGAAACTGGATTTTCAATGCCTTCCGAGCCTGAAAAGGTTGGGCGGCGCAAGTTCCCCCGGCAGGGGTGACCAAGGACTTCTCACAGAAGATCGGTAAAAGGAGTGCCTTCGGGACGAACCGAAGTGACCGACTTGAATCATTTGCCTCCGATGTTTTTGACTGTTCATCCCATTGCGCGTGGATGGCGAAGGGAATCGACACACGGCCCAGGAACAAGCTCGAGCGAAAGTCATACCTTTGACAACCTCATTTGCTCGCCCAACAAAATCCAGTCGAAGAAGTAAAAAGGAAACTAATGTTTAGGCTCATGTCACGAAGCTGGAAAGCCCTACAGAGCGCGTCGGCGGCAACCGCCGTCGTGCTGATTACTGCCTCAACTCTTTGGGGACAAGCCCCCGAAACAACGGGAGAAACGCCCGAGGCGGCCGCGAGCAGTTTTAACGCCACGGAAGCTACGATTTGGACCATCGCCTTTGTCGGCTCGATCGTTGCCCTTGTCTTTGCCTATCGTTTCTTTAAACAAATGATGGCTGCCGACGAAGGAAACGATCGGATGATTGAAATCGCGGGTCACGTCCGCGAGGGTGCCAACGCTTATCTGCGTCAGCAATACTTTGTGGTCTCGATCTTTTTTGTGCTGATCGTGATCGTGTTGGCCATCTTTGCTTTTGTGCTCGATGTTCAAAGCAAATGGGTTCCCTTCGCGTTCTTAACGGGTGGTTTCTTTTCTGGACTCGCCGGTTGGTGCGGCATGAAGACGGCCACTTGGGCCAGCAGCCGAACGGCGGCCGGAGCTCAAAAATCACTCAATCAGGGGTTACAGGTCGCGTTTCGATCGGGGGCCGTGATGGGTCTGACCGTAGTCGGTCTGGGCTTATTAGACATCACTATTTGGTTCGCGCTGCTCAAATGGATCGTGGGAATGCCGCTGGCAGAAATCACGGTGACCATGTTGTGCTTTGGTATGGGAGCAAGTGCTCAAGCGTTGTTCGCCCGAGTCGGCGGTGGAATTTTCACAAAAGCCGCGGACGTTGGTGCCGACCTGGTGGGCAAAGTTGAACAAGGCATTCCGGAAGATGACCCGCGGAATCCTGCCACCATTGCCGACAACGTCGGTGACAATGTGGGTGACGTCGCGGGCATGGGCGCTGACCTTTACGAATCCTACTGCGGATCGATTCTTGCCACCGCAGCCTTAGGCGTAGCCGCTTTCTCGGGTTCCGGTATTCAGGCAATCGGGTTGACGCCCGATCAGGCTCAATTACAAGCTTTGCTGCTGCCGATGGCGATCGCGGCCGTTGGTATCTTCCTCTCCATCCTGGGCATCTTTTTGGTGCGTACGGGTGAAGACGCTACACAGAAGAATTTGCTCAAGGCTCTGGGTCGCGGAATCAACGCATCGACGGTCTTGGTTGCGATTGCTGCCGTGCTGCTCGCTTGGTGGCTGATGCCACACAACGAGGAGACTTTGATTTCGTCCGGCATCCCAATCCCTGGCGTAGCTGTCAGTATTGTTGTCGGTCTATTAGCCGGCTGGTTAATCGGAAAATGGACGGAATATTCCACGAGTGATGAATACAGTCCCACGAAAAAACTCGCCGAACAAGCTGAGACTGGCCCAGCCACGCTCATCATCGGCGGTGTGGCCGACGGG
This sequence comes from Pirellulaceae bacterium, assembly GCA_029243025.1. Classification (NCBI taxonomy): domain Bacteria; kingdom Pseudomonadati; phylum Planctomycetota; class Planctomycetia; order Pirellulales; family Pirellulaceae; species Pirellulaceae bacterium. The sequence goes on from JAQWSU010000006.1 coordinate 118,739, forward strand.
ATGATGAGCGTTTGGTTCCCTGTGATCGTTATCTGCGTCGCTACCCTGACCGCCTTTGGCTTTGCCAGCGGGTGGAACTTCGCCGACATCAGCTACTTTTCAATTGGCCTGTATGGAGTAGGCATTGCAGCAGTCGGCATGCTCAGCACACTGGGTATCACATTGGCGACCGACGCCTACGGCCCAATCGCTGACAACGCAGGCGGTAATGCCGAGATGGCAGGTTTGGAGCCGATTGTTCGCGAACGCACCGATGCACTGGATAGTCTCGGAAACACAACCGCTGCGACAGGCAAAGGATTCGCAATCGGCTCGGCAGCTCTCACCGCTCTCGCGCTACTGGCAGCCTACGTCGAGGAAGTCCGAATTGGTTTTGACCGTTGGGGCGAGGCCGCCGTGGAACAAATCGAAGCTGAAACGGGCTACTTCAAGCTGTCCAACGGCTTCATTCTGCACAAACATGGCGATCACGCACATCATTTTTTGGCACTTCCGGCTGAATTGCGCAAGCCTGAAATCACCGATAAATGGGGCGACTTGGATTTCCGATCCGGCCCGGTGCAAATCCCGGACGAGATGTTCAAAAGCATGGAACACGGCGAGCTTGCTTTCGCTGATACGGGAGGCAAACTGATCGCCGTCGACAAGGCCACCCTGGTCGATTTTGCCACCTACTATGACGCCTCACTCATGAATCCCAAAGTACTGGTTGGAGTCTTTCTCGGAGCCATGGCGACATTCGTCTTCTGTGCCATGACCATGAAAGCGGTGGGTCGAGCTGCCAAGGGAATGGTCGAGGAAGTTCGACGTCAGTTCCGCGAAAAACCGGGAATCATGGAAGGCTCGGAACAACCGGATTACGCTGCCCCGGTGGCGATCAGTACCAAGGCAGCCCAAGTCGAAATGGTGCTGCCTTCGCTACTCGGTCTTGCCACGCCCGTTGTGGTCGGCATTTTGCTCGGCGTAGGTGGCGTGCTGGGATTGCTCGTCGGTACCCTCACGACCGGCTTCTGTCTGGCGATCTTCATGGCCAATGCGGGTGGTGCCTGGGACAATGCCAAGAAATATATCGAAGCCGGCCACCATGGAGGCAAGGGATCGGAAGCTCACAAAGCGGGAGTCGTCGGCGACACGGTCGGCGATCCGTTTAAAGACACGAGCGGTCCGAGCCTCAATATCTTGATCAAGCTGATGAGCATGGTCAGTGTGGTGGTCGCCGGTTTCGTCGTCCGCTACAGCCTCATGGCACTTGGAATCTTTTAGCAAATCAGTCTAGGTGTCATGCTCGCTACAGCTTGACACCCAGGTTAAGCTTTTTAACAAAGGGCATACCAAACGGTGATTGGTATGCCCTTTCGCTTTGATTTCAGCCACTTTTCTTGACGCTGTGCCATAAATGGCCAGTTTTGACTTGAAAACGTAACAGGGCTGAACCTTTTCGACAGCTGCCGGTCTGGTTACCATACAAGCAGACAAGAGCAACCCAGTTCGAAAAGGAGACTACGTGCCTGAATCCAAAATGGTCCAGCCAGCCAACAACTCAGTCGACAAAGCGGCACGTGCTCTACAACTTGCCGTGGCCGCTGCTCAAACCGCGGATGAGAACCGGGGGCAAAACATTGCGGTCCTCGACGTGCGACAACTGACCTGCATGTTTGATTACTTCGTGATCGCAACCGGCGCAAGCCGTCGTCAATTGCACGCAATGAGCGAGGAGATCGACCACAAGCTGGAAGATGATCTTAACGATCAACGAATGGGGATCGAGGGTTACTCAGAAAGTCGATGGATTCTGCTCGACTACGGCAGCGTGGTGATTCACTTGTTCGATCAAGAGACGCGAGATTTTTTTGCGATCGAAGAGATGTGGGCGGAAGCACCCCGCATCGCGTGGGAGCGAGAAAGCTCGCAGTCCTAACGGCGAAGCCTATTTCACCGCAAGGGTCGATCGCTTTTCCCTCCGATCGACCCCGCGGCCAACTCTGCTCAGAGGCGGCAATTTCTCAGCTTGGCCCTCTTGCCTCCGATAAACTGCCGCGCGACCGCTGTCGATCTCTTCTCGCTTTCGTCTTTGCGGGTTAAAGTGTGCCATCTGAATTCAGACTGGTCATCTTCACTCCGCCTGGCCCGCAACCAACAAACCATGAACATATTGCACGAATTACGGGACCGCTTCCGAACAACTCTCGAGCGTCTCATCACCGATCCATCCGCCGAATTGGACATGATTCGGCCTGCTCAGGATGCTCGCTTTGGTGACTACCAGGCAAATTGCGCGATGCCGCTGGGAAAGAAGCTCGGCAAGCCTCCACGGGAAGTAGCCCAACAAATCACAGCTTCCCTTCAAATCGATGACTTTTGCCACCCGGCTGAAATCGCTGGCCCGGGTTTCATTAATTTGCAAGTGCAAGATACTTGGATTGCGGAGCAGCTCCATGTGGCCACCGAAGACGAAAGACTTGGCATCAAGGCGATCCCCCAACCCAAAACATATGTCATTGATTTTTCATCGCCGAATGTCGCCAAGCCGATGCACGTTGGACACATTCGATCAACCGTCATCGGTGATTCGCTCTGTCGAATCCTGCGGTTCCTGGGTAACACGGTGGTTTCGGATAATCATCTGGGCGATTGGGGCACCCAATTCGGAATGATCATCTACGGTTACCGCAACTTTGCAAATCCGACTGCCTATCAGCAAGCACCGGTGCAAGAGCTAGGTCGGGTTTATCGTGTTGTCCGTCGACTGGTGGATTACCACGAGGCAGTTGCACAACAACCTGTCGTCGCGGATCGGATCACAGAACTGGAAACGGAGCTAGAAACGGCGGAACAACAGTCGGCCGATGACAAAGCGGCGCAGAAAAAACAAAAAAAGATCATCAAGAAACTGAAGTCTCAACTCTCCGATACGCGAGCGAGCCTTGCGAGCCTTGCGGAAAAGCTATCCGCTGCTCAAAACGACACGGCCTTCGCGGCACGGATCGCTGAACATGCGACAATCGGTCAAGACGTTTTACAAGAAACCGCAAAACTGCACGCGGGGGATCCTGACAACGCCAAGTTGTGGGAGGATTTTCTTCCCAAGTGTCGCGCTGAAATCGAACGTGTTTACGGTCGCCTCGGCGTCACGTTTGACGAAGAACTGGGTGAAAGTTTCTACCACGATCGTTTGGGTACCGTCGTCGATGACTTGGTGCAACGTGGTTTAGCGAGCGAAAGCGAAGGGGCAACTTGTGTCTTTCTAGATGGCTTTGAAGCACCCATGATCATCCGCAAGAAGGATGGTGCTTTCCTGTACGCGACAACCGACTTGGCCACGATCCAGTATCGCAGGGAGCGTTGGTCGCCGGATGCCATTCTATATGTTGTCGATTTTCGACAGGCAGACCATTTCGATAAACTATTCGCCGCTGCGAAAAAGTGGGGCATCCAAGACGTCGAACTTAAACACATCGAATTTGGCACGGTACTCGGCGATGATGGCAAGCCCTTTAAAACACGCTCGGGAGACACCGTCGGCTTAGAGTCATTACTGGACGCAGCCGTTGAACACGCAGCGGCGGTCGTGAATGCAAACGACGACGGCAAACCGAACGGCCCGGAACTTTCGTCCGAACAACGCACCCAAATCGCCAACATCGTTGGGCATGCAGCGATCAAATACGCGGACTTGTCGCAAAACAGGGCCAGCGATTACGTTTACAATGAAGACAAAATGGTGGCGCTTCGAGGCAATACGGCCACCTATCTGCAGTACTCCTACGCTCGTGTGAAAAGCATCTTCGCTCGCGGTGGAATTGACATCGAAAGCTTGCGACAATCCGGCATGAGGATTTCGCTCGAACACGAAAAGGAACGAGCCCTGGGCTTGCAGATCCTGAGATTTTCAGAAGCGTTGGAGGAAGTAAGCACCGATTACCGCCCCAATCACTTAACCAATTATTTGTACGAGCTGGCCACTTCCTTTTCGGGATTCTTTGAAGCGTGCCCCGTCATCAAGGCGGAATCCACGGAGTTGCGTGACAGCCGAGCTCTGCTATGTGATTTGACAGCTCGCACCTTGCAAACCGGCTTGTCGTTACTTGGGATCCAGGTTGTGGAGAAAATGTAACGATCTCCTAGCAGCCGCGCGGTGCAGCATTTGAGGTAACAGGATGGCCAAACTCATACCGCCAAAACTTAACACGATCTATTGCGGGGATGCCAAAGTCCAACTTGGCCGTCTCGAACCTGGCTTTGCGGATACGATCGTCACAAGTCCGCCTTATTTCCGGCAAAGAAATTACGCGAATGCGAATCAGGTCGGACAGGAGCGGACCCCCGAAGAATACATCGAGCGACTAGTCGCTCTCTTTCGGGCTGCCAGGCAATCATTGCACGACCACGGCACATTGTGGCTTGTGTTGGGCGACAAATACCAGGCCAAACGACTGTTAGGCATGCCCTGGCGTGTCGCGTTGGCATTACAAGAAGACGGCTGGTACCTTCGCAGCGATATCATCTGGCAAAAGCCCAACGCCATGCCGTCAGCCGTCAAGAACCGTCCCACGACCGACCACGAATATGTCTTTCTGTTGAGCAAGGGCGAGTCGTATTACTACGATATCGACGCGATCCGCGAACCTCACGTCACCTTCTCTGAAAACAGTCGTATGAAAGGCGGACGGAATCACTTTTTCAAACGAGACAGCACGCCCGAAAACGGCAAGAACGGGGGCCATCCCAATCTGCACAATGGTCGTTGGGACCAAGCCTTTCATCCCAAAGGACGAAACAAACGCACCGTTTGGTCAATTCCCCTCTCAAAAGTTCGAGAAGCTCATTTTGCGGTGTTCCCGGAATCACTCGTCGAAACGTGCGTTTTAGCCGGTTGTCCCGATCAGGGAGTTGTTCTTGATCCGTTCATGGGGAGTGGCACCACCGCGATTGTTTCCCAACGTTTGAATCGAAACTTCGTCGGCATCGAATGCGTGCAGGACTATTGCAAGATGGCACGAAAACGCATCAAAAGAGCGAAGCAAGACGAATCGTCGAAGCCAAACTAAAGCGATGAAAGGTCAGCCTTCTTGGACCGGTGGATCGACGGGAGGCACCTGATCCAACAAACTGGCTTTCTCTCGCTCCAGTGAAGCAATCGTCGCTTCGTGTTCACCTAACAGAAGGCGAAGCTGCTCCAGATCCAGCGTGGATCTCGCACGCACCGCCTCTAGTTCAGTCGAAAGCTCTCGCACTTGAATTTGGTGTTCATCCAAGCTGATCTGCATCGCGACTTGCTCACGATGCAATTGAGCCAATTGCCATTGCTCCGTCCCGCCTACGATCGGCTCTTCTGAGACCGCTTCGCTCACCGGGACGGAAACTTGCCTCGCCTCGACTAATTCCTGTTCGAGCGCTGCACAACGTTCGCAGGCCTCCGCGGGCGTCTCCCGACTCACGGGAGCGATTCCCACGGGACTGGCCGCTTCAGAAGTTGCGGCCGCGGAGAATGGAATCGTGGCAACTTCGCCGCGGTAGTTTTCGCCTCGTAAGTTTGCCAACTGCCGTTGAACAATCTCATATTGTGCCTTGTATCGATACGTCACCAAGTAGCCAATTGCAACACCGATACCAAGTCCGATCAGCGCGGCCACAATCGGGGCAATCATAGTTTCACCTTACAACAGCTACAGTCTTCGTGAATACAGCTACAGTCTTCGTGAATTGTGCGGAGGTGTCCCAGTCGCTGGTTTTACACCTGGATCCCCATTCGTTGAATGGCGGGTAACCAAACGGGAATCAGTCCAGACGGACGACAGAGTTCATCAACGGCTTTTCCCACTCCTGGCCAGCGTTCGGTTTCGTGCAACTCGTCGAATACGATCCACGATCCACTTTCCATCCTGGGTAGGCATGCTTGCAAACAGTCTCGTGTCGATTCATAGAGATCTGCATCAAGATGCAAAAAGCAAATACGATCCGGCAAATTTGCTTCCAAAGTCCGATCGAAATAGCCGGGAATGAGTTGCAACCGGTCCAGATCGTTCGGGGTGCAGAACGCCGCCCCACGTGCGAGCGTCTCGATGGTGTCACGTACCGTTTGCAACGTCGAATCGGCCCAACCGTCAATCTCTCCAACCTTCTCAACCCGATCACCAATGTCGTGCTCACTCGCGGGCGGAAAGCCCGTAAACGAGTCAAATCCAATCACCTTTCGATTCAGCGAATAATAGGCGTTTGCGAAGAGAAAGACACTCAGAAATTGTCCCCGCCCCACACCGCACTCGACAATCTCGCCAGGCACCTCTTTGAGCTGTGAAAATAAATCGAAAAAGCCGTGGACCCGCAGATCAAATTCGGCCGTCGCAGTCGGCATTTTCTTGAGAAATCGATACCAAATTCGCTTTCGTAAACGGTAGGCCTCTTCACACGGAGCATCGCTGACTTCATGCTCTAGTTGGTTCAATAGAAAATTACGCCTGGTACCGGCACTCCGCGTCGAGAGTAACGCCTGCAACAGTTTGGTATAGATAAAACTCGATGGCTCTCGCTGGGTCGATTTCATCGATCTCTCTTCTTCAAGACATCGCCTGGGACAACGATCAACGGCACTTATCGATGCGACTGCCAGAACGGGAAACGGAATGATCCTCTGTGAATCGATGGAGAAGTAATTCACAAATTTCGCGAACCGCACCCTGCCCTGCTGAAGCGGTAAGCACCACGCTGGCTGCCGCCTTGGCATCCGGTAAAGCGTCCGCCGCGGCCAAACCACAACCGACTCGAGTCAAGCTGTCCAGATCGTCCTGGCCATTTCCAAAATAGGCCGCTTGTTCGGGCAAAATGTCGTTCTGCGACAACCATTCCAACAATGTGGGCGAGTTAACTTTCGATTTATCAATGACGTCTAACCCAAGATCCCTGCACCATGCCGAGACGACCGGGTTCATCTCCGGCAACAATACCAGCAATTCCAGACCGAGCGAGCGAAGTTGCTTCACATCAAGCCCGTTCAATAGATCAGTATTCACGGTCTCATGCGAAAGACTCGAGAGACTATCATTCGTCAATAGTCGATCACCATCAAAAGCGATCGCTTTCAAATTTTCGGGAATTAGTTCGCGCTTGTGCTCATGCGGTTGCTCATGCGGTTGCTCATGCGGTTGCAGTTGCTTGGCCAACATGACTTGCGCTACTTCCAAATCAACCAACTCGTTGACGTCCAAATGACGATTTCGCGGAACGACAAACATGGACGTGCGACCAAAAAAACGATGGCGATGGGTTCGAAACCCATCTGTCTTCATAACGTAGACCGATCCACATTCAACATAAGTCGGATCCAACTGCTGTCTCATGAGTCGTTTCGACTTATCGTGGTTGACACCAACCCCGTCGCCATTTTGTTGCTTCCAGACAAATTCATGAAAATGGGTCACGGCCAGCGCGCTATCAGATTCTTCTAACAGCAGCGAATGGACCACATCGTCGATGTCCCCACCTGTCGTCAACGGAGCCGTGCATTGCAAGAACACTGTCAAATCAGGCTGATAGTTCTCGGACGCGTCCAGCGTCTCCAGCACGTGCAACAAGGCCAACTCTGACGAATCAAAATCGCCGCTTAATGCGGCCGGTCGCCAAACCACCTCTGCTCCATGCTCCTCGGCAACTTGACCGATGTCGGCGTCGTCCGTACTGACCACCACACGATCGATATGACAACTGGATTTGGCCGCTTCAATCATCCAAACGATCAGCGGTCTGCCACATAAGGGCGCAAGATTCTTGCGTGGAATGGCCTTCGAACCACCGCGTGCAGGAATGATGGCAAGCACTTCCATGTGTTACCTCCGGGTTGTTTGGCATCGGACCTTCGCCGACGCAAGCGTCCATGGTGATAATCCATGGTCTGATTTGCGGTCAACAGCGATTGGTGCTAGCGTCGCGGAATTTACGAACAATTGCCGGGGTCAAATGGCATCTCAGATCGCTAAGCAGAGATTTTCCGCGACCACGCGGGCGACTTGGGCAGCATTTGGGAAGGCCAGACCTTGGCAAGACGAGACCGCATCCAGGTCTTCAGACCCGGCTGAAGACCGCCCCCATTGAACCGTCCCTGATAGTCGGCGGCTGGCTGGTAGTAGCGATAGGGCTCTCCGAAGGTGGCCTGATAGTAGCCATATTGGAGTGCCGGCAGGATATCTTGAGGCGCCAAACGGCGCGACAGCAAGGCGATCAATTGATCATGACTGCCGGGATTGAAGGTCGCATTTAACTCTCGGTAGAGTGCAATCCCAGCCAAGACCGACGGTTTCCGCCAATAGGCCGCTTCGATACCGACAGTCGATCCGAAAGTCAGCACCGTATCCGATGCACGTATCAACGCGTAAGTGCTCACCGAATCTTCTGCTGGAATCACGGTCAGATTATTTCCGACCAAATGGTGAACGGCGCGGGTTTGTGGATTATTCACCCCTTTCAAATTGGGATGCACGCGGATGTAGAGATGCGTTTGTTCGCATGCCTTCATCGCATGGACGATTTGCTGCAACCCATCCAGTTGACTTTTGTAGAGGGGATTTTTCCAGCTTTCGCCAATCGCTGCGAATTCATCTTCCGAGGAGGTAAAGATGGCGACGTTGCGTTTCGTCGGCGACCATTGTCCTGGAAGTTGTCCATTGTTCTGGGAATCAACGAAGCAGCGTCCCGATCGCACCCTTCCGCTTGCCCGCTCGTCGAACCAGCGTTCGGCCTGCAACTCTCGATCGGCTTCACCCTGCTCCCAGGTTTGCTGGACCGTCTTTGCACAGGCCAAGTGATCATGCGGCAAACGATTTTCATAGATTGAGTAGTAAGAATGGTCCTGGCCGACGTCATGAATCCGACAGTCGATCCCCTCAGCTTGGCAGGCGCGAAAGGCGGCTCGCAACGGTGCATAGCGACCATTGAAGACATAAACGCGATCCACGGTTTGTTCACGAAGTCGTGCTCGAAGCGAATAATAGACGCTCCAAGCCGCTCGCATCAGACCCGCCAATTCAAATGCATGGGCTCGTAAATCCACTTCGGAATCCCGATGTCGCGTAATCAATGACGACAAGACCGCCCAGCCAATATCAAAATTCTCTACGTGAAACGACTGCATGTGCTCGCGATCCAAAAACTCGGTCGGTAGTTCCTGGAGTTGCTGTTCCTGCTGGTCCGTCAAACGATAGTAGGTTGCAACCTGAAAGGGACCACGGATCCGCCGCAACCCAAGTTGACTGCGGCCAATACAGCGAACACATCGGGAAGCTTGTTGACGCGGATTATTGTCACAGGCCTGCATCTCACCGCGGCAGGTCAGCACCGTAACGTCGTCACCTGCATCAACGTGTTTCTGGATCAACTCAAGATCGGTGACATGCAATTTCCAGTGTGCATAAGGTGCAAAGACAACGACGCGCATGATTCCGATCCTGAAGGCAATTATGACACAGAAACGCCAACTGTCGGTTGCCTGCTTTGAGCAGCCGCAACCGACACGTGCGGTTTCCGAGGGGCGGGGATTCGACGCTGATCGATGGCATGACCTGTCAGGGCAAAGGATTGGCGAATACGCATCGAGAACGGGGTTCTTTGTCGCCAGACCAAACCGAAATAATCAGCCCATTCGCGGAATGATGGACGTTCGATGGTTCGAAACTCACGATGCAGTAACGGCGGTAAACGATTGGTATCGAAGCCCATAAACCGAGCATACCAAGCGATGAGCTGATTCACGGCCAACGAATAGTGCATTTGCTGAACGGCCGTGAAATGCTGTCCAGCAAAATAATTACGACCGTGCAAGCGATACTCGATGAGCGGTTCACCTAAATAGTACTTGTGTGCACCCAAAATTGACGATCCAAACACCAGCACATCGTCAGCCCGAGTGCGCCATTCTGATTCCAAAGCACAAGGAAGAATTCGCTTCGCCAACGCCGTACGCATGGACAGACTGGAAGTAACGCCACCGATCCATTTTCGGTCGAGTAGAGTTGCGAGCGTCGATAGCCCCAAGTCTCGCGTGGGTAACGAGGAAGGTGGAGATGCTGTTGGACCGGTCTGTTGATCGGCAACCGTGAGAAAATCAACCGTGGGATGTCGCTCAAAAACAGACATAGCACGCATCACATAGTCCGGACGGTATCGATCATCCGCATCCAAAAAGAACACCACATCTCCCGAAATTTCTCGCATTCCGCGATTAAAACAAGACAATTGGCCCGCATTACTTTTTCGAATCAGAAGCACGCGGTCCAGACTGCCAAACTCAGCCTCAATCCGCGCACAGGATCGGTCCGTCGAGCCATCATCGACAACAACAATTTGGTCAACCAACTGGGTTTGGTCCAAGACGCTCTGAATCGCGTCACAAACGTAGTCGGCATAATTGAAGTTATTGATTAAGCAGGAGGTCTTCATCGTTGGATCCTCCACCGTTCAGGCAGCTTTCCGAGGTTTCAGACGTTTAATGCGCTTTTGAGCACTGCCGTAGAGTTTGACAAAGCGGGACTTCACCCAGGAACTACGAGTTGGTTTCACCCATTCACCGCGAAACCGACCTTCGTAGCGAGTTTCCGGTAAATAGTGCTCGTATTCGATTCCAAAGGTCGCCATGTAGTGGCCATATTTGATGGCGGGCAGTTGGGGCCTCGGTTCAAGTTGTTGATGCAGCAAATCCATCAACTGCTGATGACTTGTCGGATTATAAGTCGCACCCATTTCACGGTAGAATGACATTCCGGCCAGAATCGAAGGGCGCTGCCAATAAGCCGCCTCAATTCCCATGGTCGAACCAAACGTCAATACTTTCTCACAACCCAACAGTAACGAATAACTACAAATCGGGTCATCGGCTGGGATCACCGTGACGCGCGGTGACTTGAGTTCAGCCAGACCGCGTGTCTGCTGATTGTGCACAAAACACAGGTTCGGATGAACGCGAATGTAAAGATGCAAATCAGTATCAATTGACTCCAACGAATCAATCATCTTCTGCAGGCCATCCAGTTGACTTTCGTAGAGCGGGTTTTTCCAACTGTCGCCAATCGCTACGAATTCGTTTTCCGAAGAGACAAATACTGCGACGTTACGCCGCTGAGCATCCCAATTCTCGGGCAACTGTCCCTGCTGTTGCCCTTGAATGAAAGAAACACCCACCTGCTCCACGCCCTGCGAGCGATCCTGAAACCAACCAGCCCCCAAGCCCTCGGCTTCCTCCTGGACGGTGGACGCTTCCCATGCCGCCTCCGCTTGCTCAACAAAGTAATCACAATCGTGGGGCATCGCGTTACGGTAGAGTTCGTAATGACGAAAATCATTTCCCCGTTCATGGAGCAGACATTCGACGCCCTCAGCTTGACACGCACGAAATGCGGCACGCATGGGAGCATGCCGACCATTAAAAACGTACATTCGATCCACGGACTGCTCCCGTAAACGACGTCGAACCGAGTGGTAGACTGACCACGCCGACCGCAGCAGCCCGTCAAGTTGATCTGCATTGGCTCGCAAATCCACATACGGATCGCGGTGAATGCTCACAATCGAAGACAGTGCGGCCCAACCAATGTCAAAGTTATCAACCCGAAGCTGTGACAAGGATTCGTGATCGAAGATATCGGTCTTCAATTCTCGCAGCTGCTGCTCTTCGTGATCGCTCAAATGATAAAATGGTTCACAAGTTACATCACCTTCAAGCAAGCTTAAACCGTGAGCACTCCGGCCCATGCAACGCACACAGACATACTGCCTCTGCTGCTTCATGTCGCACTCAGGCATCTTGGCTTGGCAGGTCAACACGGTGACTTCGTCACCCGCATCGAGATGCTTTTGTGCCAATTCCAATTCCGTTTCGAAGTAACGCAACTTGTAGGCATAAGGTGCGTATACGATGATTCGCATGCTACCGGACTCCATTCGCGGCAGATTCCCAATCCGTCAGTAAGTATCCCCTGCGTCGCGGCGGGCAGGGATGCAGCGGGCGGGGATTTTCTCGGGCAGACAGTATCAGCCGTTCTAGCATGCTGTCAACGTCACTCCCTGCCAGCAAGCCCTGAAATGCGCCTTGATCTTGGAGAGCGCCGAACAATCTGTTACAAGCGTCGCCCGGATCGATCCACTCTGTTTCGCTTTGGCACCCCCGCAACGTCGCCATTATGAAAAACTTCCTGCGAGCCGCTCGTCATGCTCTGCGCTATCGGCTCACGCTTGCTAGCGTCGTCGCGACAGCAATCTTGGTCGGACTCCTGTGGGGCATCAATATCGGGGCAGTTTATCCGTTTGTAGAAGTCATTTTCCGTGGGCAATCGTTACATGGTTGGGTCGACGAAGAAATCCAGTCGGTCGACACCCGCGTCGACGAACTGGAAGCAAAGCTGTTCTCACTCGAAGATCAAAGCAAAGCTCAACCGCATGATCCGGTGATTACCTCCGAAATTCGTTTGCAGCAGACTCGACTGGAAGCCGAACGGCAAGCGAAACACCGCTACGAGCAACTCGCGCCCTGGATTCGTCGATACGCACCCGACGACCCATTTCAAACATTGGTCTGGATCGTCGCCGCCCTCGGACTCGGCACGGTACTGAAAAATGTCGCAGTATCGATCAACTCGATTCTCGTCGCCAGACTCTCGCACCTAACCGTATTCGGCCTGCGAAATCAACTTTATCGACGCACGTTAGCGAGCGATCTTTCCACGTTTAGCAAACGTCATAATAGCGTTGTGGTCAGCCATTTCACAAACGACGTCAACAAACTGAATGCAGGTTTAAGCAGCATTTTCGGCAAGGCCATGCTGGAACCATTCAAGATGTTCTTTTGCCTCGTTGGTGCCTGTTTGATCAGCTGGCAATTGGTGCTATTGTCGCTGATCATCACCCCACCAGCCTTGGTCCTGATGCGTTCTCTCGCGAAATCGATCAAACGAGCCAACCATCGCGCTATGGAAGAAATGTCTCAGATCTATCGAGTCATCAGTGAGACCTTGAACGGCATCCACACGGTGAAGGCGTTCACCACTGAAAGGTGGGAGCGGCTTCGTTTCCACAAAGCGTTGAAACGCTATCTTCGAACAGTGATGAAAATCGTGATCTACAACGCGTTCGCGCGTCCCATGACGGAACTCTTGGGCATCGGAGTTATTTCGCTGTCGCTTGTGGCGGGTGCCTACTTGGTCATTGAGCAGCAAACGCACTTGTGGGGCATTCGGATGTCGAGCCGTCCGCTGGGGCTGGCGTCGTTGCTGCTGTTTTACGGATTTTTGGCGGGAGCCAGTGGACCCGCACGCAAGTTGTCAGGACTTTTAGTATCTCTGCAAGGCGGCTTTGCCGCCGCCGACCGCGTCTACGAATTGATGGATCGCGAAACGACAATCACAAACAAGAAAACCGCAGTCACGATGCAAGAGCCGATCCATCGACTAGAACTAAACAACGTGAGCTTCGCGTATCAAGAGTCCGACTTGGTCCTGGAACAGGTCAATCTCCAAATCAAAGCAGGCGAAACGTTGGCGATCGTTGGCTCCAATGGTAGCGGAAAAAGCACACTCATCAATCTATTGCTGCGATTTTACGATCCGACCGAAGGATCAGTCTCGATGAACGGCATCGATCTGCGAGAACTTCGCGTCCGCGCCTTGCGGCAGCGAATCAGCCTTGTCACCCAGCAACCCCACTTGTTTGATGACACAGTGATTAACAATATCCGTTATGGTTCGCCCACTGCGACCGATGCCGAAGTCGTAGATGCCTCTCAACGAGCTCACGCACACGACTTCATCGTCAATGACTTGACGAATGGCTACGAATCATCGGTTGGTCAGCGCGGCAGTTGCCTCTCGGGTGGACAGCGTCAAAGAATCGCCCTGGCCCGCGCAATTCTCCGCAATCCAGACTTACTGATTCTCGATGAAGCGACCAGCCAGATTGACATTGAGAGCGAACAATCGATCCATCGCGCACTTGAATCATTCGTTCAAGGTCGAACAGCGATCATGGTTACGCATCGCTTATCGACGCTCCGGTTAGCGAGTCGCGTGGTCGTGATGGATGCCGGCCGCATCAATGATGTCGGTAGCCACGAAGAGTTAATCCGTCGCTGCGAAATCTATCAGCGGCTGCACGAAATCCATTTCCGCCGAGCGGCCTGACCCACTTCGCTGCTCCGCTGGAAAGTTCGCGAGAGCCGTTCATTCTTTCGGCGAAAGTCGCCACTTGGTCAGCGTTTGATCATCCTTGATCAAGATACTGTCTTGCCAAAGCACGGGCGGTGCCCAGGTGGAAGTCTGCGACACTTGATAGCTTGCCACAGTATCAAGCTGGTCATCTTTGGCGGCTATTACCTGCAATTGACCATCGTTGATCAAAGCTACCACATATCCCGGAACAGATAAGAACATCACATTGTCGCCTGTGCGACCAGGCCCTTGCCATTTGATTTGTCCGGTCTTGGTATCGAGACAGAAAAACCGACCACTCCCATAATGCGAAAAACCAAACAGCAGATCGCCGTTGATCACAGCCGAACTCATGTCGAGTGCCACACCCTCTTGATACCAGGCCTCCTTGACCGTCCATTGATCGCCGTCGCGAGTCGGTCGCAGGCTCAGTAAGCCGCGATTTTCGCCACCAAGCAAAATATGTCCCCGATGAAATACAGGTGTCGGCATGTTTTGGTTGTGACCTTCGTGCGGAAATTCATATTCCCAGAGCAAGCGACCGGTTGCACTCTCGACACCCAACAGGGCACGGTGGTTCCATTCCACGATCTGCCGCACACCATCAATTTCAACCACAAGCGGAGAGGAATAGGAAGCGCCATCTTGGCCCTGAGTCCAAATTTCCTTCCCGCTCGTGGCGTCCAAAGCCACCAACTGCCCGTCTTCATCATTGCCAAAGTGAACGATCACATGGTTGCCATCGACCAACGGCGATGTCGCTACGCCCCAGTAGGGATGAGTCTTCTCAAACCGCGAACTGTAATCGCGTCGCCACAATAACTCACCACTCGTTGCATCCCAGGCAGAAAGAACTCCCGTGATGCTGAGCGTAAATATTTTCCCATCCACCAGCGTCGGAGATGCCTTGGGCCCCTTGCCATGCTTCTCACCACCGCCACCCATTTGGAAAGGAGCCGGGTAACTCTTTCGCCAAATCACAGCGCCAGTCTTCAGATCCAAACACCACACCACTTCTTGTTCGCCTTGTCGCGCGTGTTGGTAAACTCGATCACCCGACACGAGCGGAGAACCATAGCCACTCCCTACCTCGACCTGCCAGCTTTTCTCGAGTTTCTTGGGCCAAACAGTCGGCGGCTGGAACCCACTCACCCAGCCATCACGCTGGGGACCCAGCCAACCTGACCAATCAAGCTGGTCTGCACAGGCCTGCTGCCAAGCGCTCGAGTCGAACAGACAAGTCAACAGAATCAGCGGGATGGCAATCAAACGCAACATTGGATTTGACTCCTTTTTTCTGCGGTGAATAGGTTTCAGTCGATGTTAGCCAATCAACCAGATACAAAAGACGAACCTGGCATTTGCCAATCTGACTCTTGGGACCGTCTGGGCAAATATCCCTCTGCACCGTACTGGCAATCCAGACACAAGTGGTGCGTTGATTGCTCACGATTCGGCACCAAGCAACAGTCTGAATGGTACGACAAAACGACTTGTCAAAGCAAATAAAAAGAATACCACGAATGTCTGGACAAAAGCAGACAACGCCATCAGGGATGCTGCGCCACAATGGGTAATCCGACAAGCATCACCGATGAGGATTCACCCTCATGCGTGATCGAGGGGGAGCGGCAAAAAAGCGGCGGCGTTCGAGAAAAACACTCGATCAGCCTCGCCGCAAGCGGGTCGCATGTCGACCCTCATCGGCAGTTCGGAAAAGAGCCGAAAATTTGTCCACGTAATCCTCCAAGACTGGCACCAACTCACAGCGACCCGCGAGGTGACAGCGACCATGCTGAACAGTGTTTCAGCGATTATCCACGACAATTCGTGAGCTAAAGTTAAAGAGGCCATAAGTGACTCGAAGCGGATTCTCTTCCTACCAACTGATCTCTGCGTGGTGATTTCACCACGCCCCAGGAGCGTGTTAGGTGATTTGCGTCAAAGAATTTCATAAAGCCTACAATCAAACTATCGCCGTCGCCGGAATATCGTTCCAGGTCGAGCCGGGTCAAATCCTAGGCCTGATTGGCCCAAACGGCGCTGGTAAGACAACGACTCTTCGAGCGTTGTGTGGCATCATCCCGATCAGTCAAGGGAAAATGGCGGTGGGCGGCTTCGATCTTAGAGACGAACCGTTGGAAGCAAAACGGCGCCTCGCCTACATCCCGGATGAACCTCAACTTTTCGAAGATCTTTCGGTGTCGCAACATCTGGCTTTCACGGCTGCTTCATATCAAGTCGAAGATGCGTCTCTTCGAATCGGAGCCTTATTAGATGCTTTCGAATTAGCATCCAAAGCGAACACACCCGTCGGTGATCTGTCGCGCGGCATGAAGCAGAAACTTGCCGTGTGCTGTGGCTATCTTCATGAACCCACGGCGATCCTCTTTGACGAACCCCTCACAGGTCTTGATCCTCGCGGAATCCGTGCGTTGAAAGAATCAATCATCCAACGTGCGAATGATGGAGCAGCGATCATCATTAGCTCCCACCTACTGGCGATGGTCGAAGACATTTGCAGTTACACACTAATTTTGGATCATGGAAGCCAGCGTTACTTCGGTCCGCTTTCCGAGGTCAAAACGGAATTTGCCAGCCATCTGACCGCCGCGTCACTCGAAGAGATCTTTTTCCATGCCACCACAAGCGGTCCCACAGTGGCCAACGGTCATTAAATGATGCATTTGATCTTGCTGAGGACAACTTGATAAATTCATCCCCCCTCAATCCGGGCATTGGGCGACTCATACAATTTCAGGCCAGCGCAAAATGTCGACGTATGCTACGAGGCTTCACCAATCCTCGACGCGTGATCTGGTCCATTATCGGCTTGATGCTCGCGATCCTGTGGTTTAGCAATGCGTTGACGATCGTGTTTCGCCAATCTGCCGACATCGAACAATTTCGAAAATGGGTTCCTTTAGGATTACTGGCCTACGCATTATGGCACGTTATCAAAGTAGCATTCCAACGTCCCGAGGAAGCGATTGAATGGACGCCGGCTGAACGTGAACTGCTATCTGGCGGACCCTTTCAACGCTGGGAGTTGATCATCTATCGACTGGCGGGCGTCGCGAGTGCGGGTCTCGTTAAATCGCTGCTGTTCACCGTGCTCATGCTACCGGAACTGAGTCTCTTTTTAGCCGCATTTGCGGGGACATTTCTGGCACTAATGTTTCTGGATTTGATCCGATTGGGTGTGGAGGTGACGACGCATGGAATGTCGAAAATCGCCTACCTGACCTTCCGGTGGACGACGACCTTGATCATTTTGGTGATCGGCGTTTTTTCACTGGTCATCGCTGCCAACACCCCCGTTTCATTGGCAACCAACACGGTGGGCTTGTCCTTGGGATTGATTGGTCACGTCTTCAAATCAAGCGCCAGTTTAGTCGAGACGCCGTTTGGAGAGACGTTGATCGCGCCATTCCAAGTCTTTAGCCAACTGATTACCGCCACTTCGTATTCGGCAACGACTTTTGGCTGGCTAACCATTGCAGTCGCAATGGTGGGCGGATCATTGGTGATTTTGATTCGCCTGGATCGATATTTTTCAGAGGCGATTCAGCAGCGCGAAGAAGACGCCTATCCTCCCCAACAGCCGATGAAGCAGAATTATCCCCAAAAAACAGCAACTACCCCACGCCTCGCGCGCATCCCTCAATGGCACGGTGGCGGCCCTATCGCCTGGAGACAGATCGTTGGTGCTTTCAAACAACGCAGCAGTTTGACCTTCGCGTTGGCCTTGCCGGGCGGACTTGCCTGCCTCCCCCTCTACGTCTACGCGGATGGGACACAAGCAGTCCTTAGTGTGGCAGCGGCGCTTGTGTTTTACACATTCTTGCTGCTTCCCTCCGCGCTGAAATTTGACTTCCGGCGAGACATACGCCGAATGATCGTACTCAAGACGCTTCCGATCCGCCCTATCTTTCTCGTGATCGGACAAATCACCGCACCCGTCGCACTCGCCTTTCTGTTTCAACTTAGCGTGTTAATCATCACCATGGCCGTGCGGCCCTATCCCATCTGGATCATGACAACTATCCTCGCGCTGCTGATCCCCCTCAATATTCTGATTTTCGCGTTGGACAATCTTGTCTACTTGCTCTACCCGTACCGACTTAACCAGGAAGGAATCGAGATCCTGTTACGGACAACGTTGACGTTCACAGCAAAAGGACTTTTGTTCGCGATGGCATTGGGGATAACCTTTGCCTGGGGTTTCATTGCCAACTTTCTCTCACGATCACTCCTGAGCACTTCCTCACACTCAGCAACGATCTTTGTCATCGGAATGGGGCTGATGTTGTGCGGAGCTTCGGGCCTGCTATTGCACGGATTGAGTCTCGCCTTTCTGCGTTTCGATCCCAGTCAAGACACGCCTGCTTAGCCTTTGATTGAAGTCGTTGTTCAAACGAAGATGTTACACTCCGCTCGAACCCGCGACGAAGGACAACCCATCTTCGGACACTTCAGGTCGCAAAAGCGGCGGTCGCTTGCATTCGCAAACCACAACTCGAATGCCATCGCAAAAGAGCGGGGAGAACCATTAGCGCGCAAAAAAGCCGGAGCAAAGGCTAGCCCGCACATTGCTCCGACTCACAAATTCCGATCGACCAATGAAGCGATTATCGAGTTGTTGTTTCCTTCTCAACTCGTGCCATCATCTCAGCAAAGTGGGTGGCTCGGTTACCATTCCCCAAATGCTTGTGCATGGAGGCCAGGTTCCCGTAAGGCACGGTTAAGGCGGCCAAATCAAGCGTTCCGACTTGAACAGCCTGCTGCATCAAATCGGCACCGGCCTGAGTCAATTCAACCGCTTTCTCTCGTTCACCCACGGTCCAGTAGGATACGCCCATGCTGACAAACAGATCGCCAAAACTGCTACTATCGACCAGGTTCGATAGCGACTCATCAGAGAACATTGGCTTCGCACGCTCATACCAACTCACGGCTTCCCGATGGTCGTCACGCGTCGTTGCATACAACGAGCCAACCAAGAAGTACAGCTGACCCTCCATCATTTCATCAAACAACGAAGGCTGACGCTCTGCCTGTTGACTGTTCAGCAAAGCGACTGCGTTGCTCGCGTAATTCATTGCTTCCTCAGCACGACCACGTCGCTGCTCAACGACCGCCGCATACAACAAGGCTTCTGAGAGTTCTCGCTCGATACGTGCCTGATAAAGTTTGTCGTCGGCAGAAGCGATCAATCGCTTGCCTTCCCTCAATGCCTCTTCCGTCGCGACCGAAGCATTAAAACTTCCATCCAACACCGAGTAGATAGCCAAAGTCGTTCGATAGATTTCCATCCGAATCGTCTCATCACCCCCATCTTGAGAGATATAGTCCTCACCAATCTGGGCAGCACGAGTCAACCATTTGGGTACAACTTCGGACTGACGCTGAAAATTACCAAGAGCCACGTCTTGAGCGACCGCAAGGTGGGCATCAACCAACACATCCTTCGCCATTCGACGCATGGACTCTGTGTCATCATTCACATGCTTCACTGCCAGATCGATCGCTTTAAGATGATGCGCCATCGCATCCTCAAAGGTTGGATCAGGCCCGGAGGTAAGCAAATTACCAATTTGGTATTCGGCTCTTGCTCGCACAATTGTGCTCACATCAGGATCGTCAATGACTGCCTGTGTGTCGCTCACACCCGACTCCAACTGTCCGTCAGCCGCGTTCAGTCGAGCCAATGTCAATCGATAAAGAGGATTCGTCGGATCCAATCGCAATGCGGATTGGCAATTTTCGATCGCATCCTTGCTTCGTCCAACGCGTGAAAGTAACTCAGCTCTCAACCAAAATGCGTGATCATCCTGATCATCCAACTCGGTCGCTGCCTCAAGATCCGCCAAACTGTCAGCGATCTGATGTTTTTCGTCGCTCTCGGCTCGCATGCGAAACATCTCGCCCTGAATCGGGCCGAGTGAAATCTGAGCCACGAGACGGCTCTCCGCTGAATCGGCCAAAGTCAGCAATACGCCTCGCTCTGGAAAACCATGCGCGAGTGGCGTGCCTGCATCGTCAGATATTTCAACGGGCTGGAGATCCACCAAATCCAACTGTTCGTGAATCTCGTCACTTTCCGTCGGCTTCGCAAGATGGACCAAAATCGACTGGACCAACAGTCCGTCGGCATCGGCATACACGTCAATCTGCCGGAAGCCGGGAAAGGCGTAAACCAGCACGTCACCTTCTTCCGAATCAATGTATTTCCCCGGCTCACCCCAGCTGTCCCGTAGCACCTCCACGGTGGTTGTGCCCGGCTCGATTTGGTTGAAACGGAGAGGCTCGTAGCCATGACTATTCGATGGAGAAGGTGCACTTAACGGCTCAGCCTTCGCAGTTCGAAATGAAAGAAACGGATCGATCGACTCAAGCTCTGATCCTTGGAGCTCATCGGATTCCAGCTCCTTCGATACGACAGCATCAGCGTTGGCCGCAGCTTCCTCGCTCTCGATCGTTCTTGCTACCCCATCAGCTGTATCTTCCTCAACGACCGTTTTCGGACCGTCCGTCGAAGGAACTACTGGCTCCTTTGCCTTGACGTGGCTCTCTGTCTTCTTAACGATTTCTTCTTTGGCCGGAGACTCTTCCTTGGCCGGAGACTCTTCCTTGGCCGGAGACTCTTCTTTGGCCGGAGACTCTTCTTTGGCC
Organism: Pirellulaceae bacterium; assembly: GCA_029243025.1. NCBI lineage: Bacteria > Pseudomonadati > Planctomycetota > Planctomycetia > Pirellulales > Pirellulaceae > Pirellulaceae bacterium. The sequence continues at coordinate 139,597 of JAQWSU010000006.1, forward strand.
GGAGATTCTTCCTTGGCCGGAGATTCTACGTTCGGTGGCACAAATGGCTCTGTCGTCGGCACCAGTTCGGCCGCCGCGGAACCATCCGAATGGCCAGGCGAAATCTCGCGGAACTGCGCAGATGCCGTTGGCACCCACGAAACTACAAGAGTCAAGGACAGGACCTGAATGATCGTTCGCGAATGACTGGGACAACGCATAACACCTCTCCTTCGATTCAACGCGATCCAGACGACGGTGTATCAAGAACACCGGCGGACCCTCCGCGTCGCAAAATCCGTTATGTCAACTCAGATCGGAAAATCCGCACCGTGAGTACAGTTTGTTAGGTCAGATTCTTTGTATCGGCACCGCATCAGCCATTTGCTAGCGAGGTCCGGCGAAGCTAGGCAAAGTAGCAAGACCTCTCCTTGCGTTGGTTCAATGGTTGGATGAATCGATTGCGAGTCGCAAAAGTTGGCAGCAGAAAATGACAAAACAGAGAACGCCGAATCTGTTCGGACGATCGACCCACTCGCCTTTTCGCCCACTAAGAATCGAAGATTGGCGCGACATCCACAAGACGTGCGAGAGACTGATTGGCCGCCTCGAATTCACCATCTTCCATGGCTAAGGAGATCCGATCCAGTTCGGCATATTGCCGTTCGGTAAAGGGCACGGCAGCTCCTGACGGGGGGGATTGAGGCACAAGCCGAGAGCCGATTTCGCCAAGTAAATGCTCCACTCCCTCACCGGTCAAAGCACTGGTCAGAATTGAATCGGCCGGAATCGGTAGGGCCATAGACGGCTGTTGATCAATCTTATTGAAGACGGAGAGCACCTTGGTTAGGTCACCCAGCTGTTCGCGGGGTAGTTGCGGCGATGCCGCATCGAGTACCTGCACGATTAGATCGGCATCCCTCAAGCAGTCAACCGACTGCTGCACTCCTGCGGCTTCGACTGGCTCATCCGTTTGACGTATTCCGGCCGTATCGGCAAACTCGACGAGCCAACCGTCGATGACGGTCTGAGCGGTCACCACATCGCGAGTGGTGCCTGGCTGGTCGTAGACGATAGCTCGTTGAAATCCAACAAGCGAGTTAATCAGACTGCTTTTTCCGACATTCGGCGCGCCGGCCAGAACCACTCGCCATGGTTTTGTAAGATGTAACCCGAGCGAACGAAATCCTCCCAAAATAGTCACCTGCCTCCGCGCCTCGGCAACATTTCCATCTGCAAGCGATTGTTGGATCTCCTGAAACGCACGGTGCAATGCGCCACGATGCTGATCGAGTAAAATTGTGGCGACGGTTGCTGTGCGTGCATCCGCAAGCGCTACAACGCACTCCCGCTGGATTGAATCGGCTCCTGCGAGCAACGCCCATTCCACCAGCTGACAACCCGCCGATTGCAAGCCGCTTACGATCGAATCAGCAGCAGCCTGACCTCCATGACAATTCAATTCGACCGCATCATCGGAAGTTCGACAGAGGACCACTCCCTCTTTTGAATTTTCACGGGCAGACCAAGCCCCATAGACGATACGATTCAGGGGCAAATCACGCAGTTGCTTAGATCCGCACGGTTCAAAATGCCTTTCGAGGCTTGTAATCGCAATCGGACCGCGAACAAGAATCGTGGCAATTGCCGCTCGTCCCGCAGGGGTCAAACGAGTCACAAAGGTGGGTGCACCACTCATGCGAAACTCGTTTGAGAGCGAGCCGCGAGAGCAATGCCCGACAGAACAAGATGCGGCATGTATTGAGCATTAGGGGCCAGATGAGGCGCGAGTCGACGCATGTCGCCACCGGTCAAAAAGATCTCGCTAGCGGAACCGACGTGTACCTGCATGCGTTCAACAATTTCACGAATGCTACCGACCGCACCCCAGAAGACACCACTGCGAATGGCAGAATCGGTAGCCGCTCCCACTACCTCGGGTGGGTCATCCATCCGGTAGGTACTGATCACTGGCAACAAGTCGGTGCCTGATGACAAGGCGAGGGCTGAAGCCTGTTGACCCGCGAGAATCGCTCCACCCAAGAAGCAACCTGCCGCAGAAATCAAATCCACCGTGATAGCGGAACCGGCGTCGACAACAATTGCCGAACTTTCTGACGACTTGGCCCATCGTGCTGCCACCGCGTTCGCTAATCGATCCTGACCAACGCGATCAGGATGATCCACCTGAATAGGGATTTGAAAATCGCTGTGCTGCAGTTGATGCACTCGACGAATCGACGGAATAGTACGCATCCAGTCGACAATCTCTTCGGCCGCCTGCCGATAAACGCTCGCCATGCAGCAAGTGAACGGATCAGCGGGCAACCAAGCACGCAGTTCATCAAAATTAGGAGACCTCGCATCCAGTCGAATCACATCGATCGGGAACGGAGAGGACGGATGATCCGCACCGTGAAAACGTCCCACCTTGATGGCAGTATTACCGACATCAATGGCCAGCAACGAAGATTCAGACGAACAGTTCATGAATTACCCGCGAGGTATCATGTGACTCGAATTTCAACCTTCTTTATCATCACTTTCTGATAGCTCATCCAGATGAGCTGTAATCGTGTGAATCAGTTGATGCAGATTTTGTCCGGTAACCGCCGAAATGAGAAGTACCGGTACGTCGAGTTCGGACTTGAATTGAGCGTGGATTTCCGTGGCCTCCGGCAACTCGGCCTTCGTCAACGCCACCACCTCAGCACGATTTGCTAACTGGGAATCATAGGCTGCCAATTCAGCACGAATCGCATGATAGTTTTCCATCGGGTCAGTCCCATCCATCGGTGTGGGCTCAACCAAGTGCACAAGCACACGGGTGCGTTCCACATGACGTAGGAACTCATGCCCCAGACCAACACCTTGATGGGCCCCATCTATCAGCCCAGGAATATCCGCCATAATGAACGATCGATCGAGGTCGATCTTCACCCGACCTAGGTTTGGCGTTTTGGTCGTGAACGGATAATCTGCAATCTCCGGTCTGGCATGAGACAATCGGCTAAGAAGAGTGCTCTTGCCTGCGTTCGGGCGCCCGATCAGGCCGACGTCCGCAATGGTCTTAAGCTCCAAAAGCAATCGGCGAGATTCACCCGATTCCCCCGAAGTATGCATTCTGGGAGCGCGATTGGTGGAACTCTTAAAGTGCGTGTTCCCCTTGCCACCACGACCCCCTTGGGCGGCAGTCACCCGATCACCCTCCTTGGCCAGATCCTTGATCACAAATCCATTCTTGGCATCGACCACAACCGTACCCGGGGGGACAGGAACAAGCAGATCCTCACCACTCCTCCCCTGACGATTGCTGCCCTCGCCGTGGCGACCTCGCTTAGCTTTCCAGAGCTTGCGGTGCGCCACAGATGATAATTGATTGACACCGGTCTGTGCTTCCAGAATCACGCTGCCGCCATCGCCGCCATCACCCCCGTCCGGACCTCCTCGCGGGACAAATCGCTCGCGTCGGAAACTGCAGCATCCGCTACCACCATCACCCGCCTGCACGTCGATTTGAACGCGATCAACAAACACGACTCGATCCCCTACGCTCGACCGCTCGCTTCTATCCGCGAGTGCCCTATGAAAATCTGTGTACAAACAAAAAACGCGACCCTGAAGGCGGGGTCGCGATGATGATGGACTCTTTGGACCAGAGGTCAGGCCGCGGGAACAACGTTAATGCGGCGCCCTTTGCGGTCAAAATTAACAACCCCATCCACCAAAGCGAACAGCGTGTAATCCTTCCCTTGGCCAACGTTTGAGCCTGGGTGAAAGCGGTTGCCTACTTGCCGGACCAGAATATTTCCAGCTCGTACGCTCTCACCGCCATATTTTTTAACTCCGCGTCGTTGCGCGTTGGAGTCACGTCCATTACGACTGGATCCTTGACCCTTCTTATGTGCCATGGCAATCGCTCCTTAGAAACCGGATCGGCGAATCCCTATTTCTACCGGTAGACCCACTGGTAATCAACCCGTTCTTTCAGGCCATAGAGCTTAAGAATATCGTCTTCGGTCTTGCCAGCGGGTACTTGAGACTGATTCGGCACCCCAAAACGGAACTCGCTCTCCGTCGGATTGATCGCGTCGCCCGGTCGCCAAAAGTTGAGCTGCAGCGTCTTAAACAGGAATCTACGGCCCGTTCCAGGCGAATCTCCGGCCTTGAAGCCATCGGCCGGATCCTGCCATTGATAGGCATTGGTCAGCCCTCGTACGTAAATCGAAAAGAAATCGCTGCGAGGATCGACATTCACCCACGTCGCGACTCCCCAAACGCTTTTATCCTCAAGCTCGCTGCTAATCGGAATGTTCACATCGCTGATCGATACTGAGTTGTAGAGCTTTCTATTCGGATCTTCCCGCTGGCGAATCGCAGCCACCGCAGTTGGCATCACTTTATCCAAATAAACCCGATCGACGTCGTGACACTGCAGCAAGAAATTGGGGAAAAATCGGATCGTGTGATCCACCGGCTCGACCGCATAGGTGTTCCGACCCGACTCATCCGGCACGGGTGACGGACTCAGATGCTTCCCATTGTTCCGGACGTTGTAGACCAAATACCAAACCGTCTGCGGCTTCACCGTGCCATCTGGCTGTTCGAGATCGACCTGAATCATACTGAGCGGTTTGAAGCTGAACTCAAGTGCCCAAATATTACGACGAAAAATGGTCGTTTTGACGCGGGCCAGCAATGTTTCACTCTCGGCAGAGAGGTTCGGTTGCCAACTGAGTTGCGGAGCACCTACCGACAGCTCTACGATTTCTCGTGGCCCGCTGAAAGTTTCGTCATCCTGGACCTCGGAAGGGATCGTGGTCATCACGCCCGGCGCCAACTTGCGCGTCCCTGTCTTTGCCGCTCGCCGTTGGGCAGGAGCAAAGTCGACATCCACCACGAAAACCATCACGGCAGGAAGGAAGAGAGCGATAAAGAATCGAGTGTTAAGCATTGCAAGCATGAGTAAAAAAACGTCGAGCAAGGAGGAACTAAAGAGGGAATAGCGACTGCTAGACGCATATCGACGGATCCAACTAACAGTATAGCTGGCCTGCGCAAACTGGGTCAAATTCCAATTCAGCCGGAATCCAATTTATTCGCACGCACGAAACTTCCAAACGAGCTCATGATCAACCGCTGCTTGTTTCATTTGCTTAGCCGAACTGTATTTTGTTGCGGGTATTCGAAGCGCAGGAACCGCAAGGGTGATTTCCACCACCGTCAGAGGCCAGGGAACAATGGAGTAAACCGACTCATCTGTTTGTACGAGCTCCAGGTCGGGTCCTGAGGGTTGCGACAATTGAACTGCCATCCGATTCAAACAAAGCAGTAAGCTCAGCTTGTCGAAGAATTGCAGATAATCCACCGCCAAATCAGCCAGCGCTCGATCCGGTTCAGCCTTGCCCCGCTCGAATGTCCATCGCCGCAGCCAACGCTCGGATTCGGCTTCAAACCGCTCCACAAACTTGCAGGTCGAATCACTGGTGTCTTCCGGAGTAAAGAGTTGCCTCATCCGCAAGAAATGCTGAGCCACAATGTAAGCCGTCAGCGGCCCCATCGCGGCTGCTGACAGAATGGATTCCGTCCAGATGGCATTGCTTTCTGCGATCGCCATTTCATTGAACGCTCGCGGTGCCCCCGATTCGGGGTCTCCGTTCGACTGCAGATCGCATTCGCGCCAACCATCGTCGTGATGCAGGATTGCCGCGAGCAAGGCCTCCCGATCCTGCCAGCTTCCAAAATCGACCATGGCCTGCCAGCATGCGGCGAACCCGGCTGACAAACGTGCGTGATCCACTTGGTGGATCAAAAGCCAGTCAGAGCCGTCAGCGGTCGAACGGCGAATCATGGTTCAGCCCGGTTCGCAGAAGGTTTATCACAAAAATTCGAACACGAAGTCGGGAGGATCAAGCTTGACCGCTTCGGCTTCAGTTCACCACGACCGATGACCCTCTGGCGATCACCGAACCGTTTCGTCTAAGGCTGCCGTCGCATCATGGTCAAATTCTTCTTGGGGAAGATCCAGGAATCGAATGCTACTGGTCAAGGCAAGATCTTCGCCGCCAAATTGCTCGACATCCGTCGCACCCATCGTAAAAACGCAAGAAACTCGACGACCATCCGTGTGAGTCACATGATAGTAAATCCACAAGATGGGTGCCTGATCGACAGTCCCCGCCGCAACCACCCGGAGTATCTTCTGCCCTTTTTTGTTCGTCGATTTTTTGGCATCAACAATCTGTGTCACTGAATCACCCAAAACCATGCTGATATCTTGCTGAAACTTATGCATCGTCAGCGGCTTTTTCTTGCTGACCGGTGGCAAGGCGCTGATGTTACATTGGGCCAGCATGCGGCCATCGTCCACACATCGAAACACCGTAATCGTCGGACTCTCGGAAAAAACGTGCCAGCGGCGGTTATGAAGGACCGCATAACCAGCCTCATCGTTGACATGCTCAAGCAAGCCGCCTTGAACGCCATGCCGCAGATCGAAAGCTGCGATGGCCTGATCATGGAGATGTTTCGGCTGCTTAACAGGTCCGCGCACCATTCGCAGACGGGCCTTAACGTTGAGACCTGGCGTTGAGGCACCAATTTCGCGCTGTTCCTCAATCGTGATCGCAACCCAGTTGATCAAAGCAGATTGAACATCGAAGTTGTACTTGCCCGTGAGTTTGACCTCGGTGACAACTCCTTTGACGGTGCCGATTATACTCCCCTCAAGGGTCATATAAGCGGTGCCATCCTCAAGCTTTACCAGCTCGCTTTGTACAGCGTTGACGGTCACCGCATCCAGATTGAAAAGTAGAGCCAACAGGGTGTCGTCATGCTTCCACGTGTCGTTCAGCTCCTGTTCGGATTGAGGCAGCAGCCGTTCGATCAAACTACTCAAACCCGGAAATTCAATCAGTTCCAGTTCCTGTCGGCTGAGTGCGCCCGTTGGACAAACAAACATATCTTCGAGTTCGTTCGGATCGACCACGATCCATCGTGACGCGTCCCGCAGCTGCGAAGAATTGCCGCGACCATCCACCTGGAAATCGGATTTGGCCTCCTCGAAGTAGCGAACACTCCGGCCCGTCTGTTGATCGAGCACTCGTTCCTCGTAGAGAAAATTACCAATCGCCTTCAACGGATGTTCTTTTGGCTTGTTCTTCCCGCCACGCTGGGAAAAAAGCCGGCCAGACACTTCGTAAGCAACTTTCACCTGTCGAGTTCCCCTCGCCGCTGACGGCGTAAGGTCAACGCTATCTGGCGCTGCCTGAAGGGAAACGCTCGAAAGGAGTACCAACCCGCCAATAACTCGGGAAAGATACGAACACAAAGTTCTGGAAAATCTATGAAACATCAGTCCACCTCCGGGCCGTCTGGGCGTTTTCGTTCCTCATAGAGATAGATCGACTGACCCGTGGGGCGAACTTTGGCGTCAAGTGTCCAATACATGCGCGTCAGTTATCTTCGTCGACATCCGCGAAACGAGGGTTGGGTTGACTCTGGGGATCCGCTTGCTACGGAATAATCCGACCACCCAAAAAAGAACCTAAGTCATTACTAAAAAATGACTTAACGAGTGCTGTCCCAAATCGATTCGGGCAAAACCGCGAACATTCCCCGATCATTTGCGACTGTTTGCACGTAAACCGCTATAAAGAAGTTGTTATCGGAAATCACTTGGCTCTTGACCATTTGTTTTGCAAGATTCGCAGGCTTTTCGGCAACTTGGATACACTCGACTGCAACATTCGGCCTCATTGGACGAATAGCTGGTCGGGACGAGCGGCTTGGGGAACAACCGCCAGTCCATTTTTCGGATTATTTGTCGGGCGATGGGAATCGCATGGAACACCGACTCGAATCCGCAAACGGAGAGAACGAGGTGGGTGATGCATTCGGAATATCGAAATCAAATCCTGAAGCAATTGCGCGATCAACAGGTCCGGTACGCACCGCGCGATAAGAAGCTGGAGCAGGTCAGCAATGCTGAGGCCCTTCTCCACGAGGTTTCTGGGGACAAAACCTATCCCTACGAATTCCTCTGCTATCGTATCACGGGCTATCGTCCCGAATCGTCCCCACATTTGACCGTGGCAGGCGAAGAGCTCGGACACGACTTGAGACTCTTCATCGAAGATGTCTCGGACGCTGCGGATGTGAACGTTCAAGAAGCGGGACAACCCGTCTATACGGTCGAAGATTTGAGCAAGCTGTTCAACGTTTCCACCAAGACAATCTCGCGATGGCGTCAACAAGGGTTGGTCAGTCGTCGCTTTTTGTTCAACGGTCGTAAACGAGTCGGTTTTTTGCAGCAGAGCGTTGATCGGTTCGTCACCAACAATCGCGAGCGAGTGAAACGGGGAGAACGCTTCAGTCAATTGACGAGTCAGGAGCGTGGCGAGATTGTTCAGCGGGCACGACGACTCGCCAGAGCCGGTGGAACACCTTCCGAAGTCACCCGTCGCATCGCGAAACAGATGAATCGGAGTATCGAAACAATTCGCTACACGCTGAAACATTTCGACAGCAAGCACCCTGAACTGGCAATTTTCCCCGATCGCACGGGGCCACTCACGGTGGAAGCAAAGGAAGCGATTTATCGTCAGTACCGTCGCGGCACCACCGTTGACGAGCTGGCCAAACGCCACTGCCGTACCAAGACCAGCATTTACCGAGTGGTCAACGAGATGCGGGCCGAGCGGATCATGGAGCTCCCACTCGATTTCATCGGTAACGAATGCTTTGAACAACGTCATGCGGAAAAAGTCATCCTGACACCGATGCCTGAGAGTGACAAAAAGGCACGAGCGGCTCGCTCGCCAAGTGGTTTACCTCCTTACCTGGCGTCCCTGTATGACGTCCCGCTGCTGAATCGAGAGCAAGAAGGACATCTATTCAGAAAACTTAACTTCCTCAAGTTCAAGGCAGCTCAACTGCGAGAATCGATTGACTTGGTCAACGCAAAGAGCACGGTCATGGACGAAATCGAAAAGCTGTATGACCAGGCGGTCGACGTGAAAAACCAGATCGTGCAAGCGAACCTGCGGCTGGTCGTTTCGATTGCCAAGCGACACGTAACCCAATCCGAGGAGTTTTTCGGGCTGGTCAGTGATGGAAACATGTCCCTGATTCGTGCCGCGGAAAAGTTCGACTACGCTCGAGGCAACAAGTTCAGCACCTACGCCAGTTGGGCCATTATGAAGAACTTTGCTCGCACAATCCCGCAGGAATTCAAGCAGCGTGATCGATTCCGCACCAGTAGCGAAGAAATGTTCGTTTCCACGGAAGATTTCCGAAAGGGCCTCTACGAGCAAGAGAGTGCTCAACAGTTACGTGAGTCCCAAGTGGACCAAATCCTGTCGAGTCTTGATGATCGTGAACAAAAGATCATCATCAGCCGATTTGGCTTGGACCACAAAAATGAGCCTCAAACCCTCAAAGAGGTCGGAGCTCAAATGGGTGTCACAAAGGAGCGAATTCGTCAGATCGAAGCCAGAGCCCTCACCAAGCTCCGCTTGGCGGCTCAGGAGGAAAAGATCGAAATTCCCGAGTAACTGACACAAGGGCCGACAACAACCGGTCGATGATGAGAGGCGTTCGTGGATTCACGGACGCCTTTTTTTGCCCATGCGAGCCGTCGACGAGCCACCGCAAACCCACCGCAAACCCACCGCAAACCACGATCCGCACAATCCACCAAGCCTCGCCATTCCCAAAGAACACACCCAGCCACCAAGGGGCTCCAAAAATCATTTTGCGAACTTCCACAGTTGGGCTAGCGGAACACGCCATGATTTTCTACTATTCCGTATTGCACCGTGCGCCAAGGTCAGTATAGTGACTGGTTTTCATGGAACTTGAACTCAGCGCTAGCGTAGCTCAATTGGCAGAGCAGCTGATTTGTAATCAGCAGGTTGTGGGTTCAAGTCCCTCCGCTAGCTCTCGGGATAAACTCCGAAGCGATCGGAAAGAAAGGGTAACGGGCCTTCGTTCCGTTGAGATAAAAGGATTGCGAGCACATCCGGCGGCGGCCAACGGGGGGTTTCCCGAGCGGTCAAAGGGGTCAGACTGTAAATCTGATGGCAATGCCTTCGCAGGTTCGAATCCTGCACCCCCCATTAACCAAGAAATGGGGCGGCCAAAGTCGATAAATGGGTTCGAACTGGAGGGTCTATTTAATTCCGGATATTTTTGCTTGCTGCGGGTGTAGCTCAACGGTAGAGCCATAGCCTTCCAAGCTAAAGACGAGGGTTCGACTCCCTTCACCCGCTTTTTGCGGCACTCAGTTTTGAATAGTCGGTAAATCGTGGTAAATGCGAGAATCAGACAGGTTTTCAAAACCGCAGAGCCACTAGAGAGAAACGAGAGCTGCAAGCATGACGGATAATTTTGGAGCCGGTCCAACGGCAGTCCTGAGGAACCAAAAACCTTCGCTGCTGTAGCTCAGTTGGTAGAGCGCGTCCTTGGTAAGGACGAGGTCACGGGTCCGAGTCCCGTCAGCAGCTCTGAATTTTTTTATACGGTAATCGTGGTGTGTGGCCCCGATTCGTAGTCAGCTTTGCACTGGTAATTGTTAGGTAGAGAGCATGGCCAAGGAGACATTTGAACGCACAAAACCGCATGTAAACGTAGGCACCATCGGCCACATTGACCACGGTAAGACGACGCTGACCGGTGCTATTCTTGCGGTTCAAGCAGCGAAGGGATTGGCTGAACACAAGTCGTACGCGGAGATCGCCAAAGGCGGTACGGTTCGTGACGAGACGAAGACAGTAACGATTGCTGTCGCCCACGTTGAATACGAGACGGCGGAGCGCCATTACGCGCATATCGACTGTCCCGGCCATGCCGACTTTATCAAGAACATGATCACCGGTGCCGCCCAAATGGACGGTGCCATCCTGGTCGTGTCGGCTGCCGACGGTCCAATGCCGCAAACGAAAGAGCATGTCCTACTGGCTCGTCAGGTTGACGTGCCTGCAATCGTGGTTTTCCTCAACAAAATCGACTTGGTCGACGACGAAGAGTTGCTCGATCTGGTTGAATTGGAAGTTCGCGAATTGCTGTCCAAGTACGACTTCCCCGGCGACGACATTCCGGTGGTTCGTGGATCCGCTCTGCCTGCTTACCAAGAACCGGCGGACGACACAAAGAACGCCTGCATCGGCGCTTTGATGGACGCTATCGACGCCTATATCCCACAGCCCGCGCGAGAAGAAGATCGTCCATTCCTCATGGCGATCGAAGACGTCTTCTCGATCGAAGGTCGCGGAACGGTTGCCACCGGTCGTATTGAACGGGGCGTAATCAAAGTCGGCGAAGAAGTAGAAATCGTCGGCCTGTCGAGCGAACCGACAAAAACCACCTGCACAGGCGTGGAAATGTTCCGCAAACTACTGGACGAAGGTCGCGCTGGCGACAACGTCGGTTGCCTGCTGCGTGGCGTGAAACGTGACGATATCGAGCGTGGCCAAGTTTTGGCAAAGCCCGGTTCAATCACGCCTCACACCAAGTTCGAGGCCGAAGTGTACTGCCTGTCGAAAGATGAAGGCGGCCGTCATACGCCGTTTTTCAGCGGTTATCGACCGCAGTTCTACTTCCGAACGACGGATGTTACCGGCACGGCAGACTTGGTAGGTGCAGAAATGTGCATGCCAGGCGACAACGTCCGTGTCACAGTCGAATTGCACAAGGCGATCGCCATGGATGACGGCGTCCGCTTTGCCATCCGCGAGGGTGGTCGAACCGTGGGTTCCGGAGTTGTTACCAAGATTATTGAGTAGATCGAACCGAGATATAGGGGCGTAGCTCAATTGGCAGAGCACCGGTCTCCAAAACCGGGGGTTGCGAGTTCGACTCCCGCCGCCCCTGCCACACAGGATCATCGTACCGAGAGGCGACCAAAAAACGCCTCTCGGTACGACTGTTTTCGGACGCAGAGAAAAATGTTACGCTAGGTGGAATCGCGACACTCGAATAAGGCGTCCCGTCGAGTTGTCCCACCTGTTATTTAGTTTGTCAGCGTGTTGCATCGCATTCCTCCTGCCGTCGGTTGGATCGCATGGCTAAAGAAAAAAATGTCGCCGCAGTATCCTTTTTGCGGGATCTGTTCACTTTTGGTGTCTATAAGCGCAGTCAGGGCCGTGTCGTTCGGCAAGTAACACTTGCTGCAATGGGCATCACGTTCCTGGTAGGGGCCTGGCAGCTCCATCGCTTCATGGTAAATCCATCGCAGGAGTCTTGGTATGTGCATACTGGGCTGGATTACATCCTGCCAGGGTTGATCGCGATGGGCGGCTTATGGATCAGCTACCGAAGCGTGAATTACCCGAAATTTGCAGATTTCTTGATCGCAGTCGAAGCAGAAATGAGCAAAGTGTCGTGGCCAAGCAAACAGGAACTCATTCGCAGCTCCATTGTGGTCATTATCTTGATGTTCTTTCTCGCCGGCAGCCTGTTCTTCTTCGATGTAATCTGGCGTGAATTATTTAAGCTAATTGGAATTGGAATTTAGTCTTTCACCCAGCAGCACTTGGACTCCATCACGACGAGCACGTGGGCAAGACCGCGGTTTATAAGAAGACGATGAACACAAACGACCAACCCACTCAACCTGTTCCCGCCGAAGGCGACTCGAATCAAGATGATGCGGTTCGAGAAGCTGGGCCCGAGGTGTCGGACGAGATGACGGCCGCCGAAACGCTCACGCCAAGTGATAGCGATACGGACGATACGACCGCAGCCGAACAAGTCGAGGTAGAACCGGTTAAGAAAGATCGCGATCCGGACGCCCCCCTGGAAGAGTCCTCAGGAATTGATCCCGACGCCATGAAGATGGATTGGTACATCCTGAAGGTGCAAAGCAATCGGGAGAGCTCGATTTGCGATGGCCTCAAACGCAGGGTAGCTGTTGCCGGTCTGGATGATTTCTTTGGTGACATTTTGGTGCCAACCGAAGACGTCGCAGAATTCAAAAATGGCAAACGTCGTATCGTGAAGCGGAAACTGTACCCGGGCTACATTGTTGTCCATATGGCGATCAACGATGACACCTGGTTTTTAGTACGTGAAACACCCGGCATTGGCGACTTCACCGGAGCAGCCGGTAAGCCAACGCCAATGTTGAAGCACGAGGTAGAAAGGATTGTCAAATCAGTTCGGCCCACGGATGAAGCCGAACCGATCAAGACGGCAATCCCATTCAAGGTTGGCGATCGCGTGCGAATCAAGGAAGGTACCTTCGAAAACTTTGAGGGTGACGTCGACGTGATTGATGAGGCTAATGGCCGAGTCACCGTCATGATCAACATTTTTGGACGCTCGACGCCTGTCGAACTCGAACATTGGCAGATCGAGGCGGTCTAAATCCTTTCGTTAAATCCCAGCCCGTTACTCTAGTCTCGAAATATCCAGACCTGTTATGGCTAAACAACTCGTAGGCTCCGCCAAATTCCAAGTTCCGGGCGGTCAAGCAACCCCAGCACCGCCAGTCGGTACTTCCCTGGGTAAGTTTGGAATCAACCTGGGCCAATTCGTCCAACAATTCAATGATCGCACCAAGGAATATGGTGGCACACCGATTCCTGTGGTCGTCAGCGTCTACAACGATCGAAGTTTCGATTTCATTACCAAGAGCCCACCCGCGGCCGCGCTTCTCAAAAAGGCTGCAGGTATCGCCAAGGGTTCAGGGGTCCCTAACAAGGAAAAGGTAGGACAGGTCAGCCGGCCGCAGATCGACGAGATCTGTAACCAGAAGATGGCTGATCTGAACGCCAGGGATCTCGAACATGCTCGTGCGTTGATCGAGGGAACGGCCCGAAGTATGGGCATTGAAGTCATCGACGGGTAAATAGTTTCAAGGACAACGCGCATGGCAAAGCAATCCAAACGATTTCGGTCCCTGGCCGAAAAGACCAATTCCGATGAGGCACTATCGATGGACAAAGCCGTCGAAACCCTCAAAGGATTCGATAACACCAAATTTGACCAGACGGTTGAAGTTGCCATCCGCTTGGGGATCGACTCCAAGCAGGCGGATCAGCTTGTGCGTGGATCAATCGTGCTCCCGCACGGAATTGGCAAGACACAGCGTGTCGTCGTCTTTGCAAAGGGCGACCTGGCAGAAGCGGCCAAAGCCGCCGGCGCCGATGAGGTCGGTCAAGACGATTTAGCAAAACGAATCAAGGATGGTTGGCTCGAGTTCGACGCCTGCATCGCTTCGCCCGACATGATGGGGCTTGTCGGACCACTCGGTCGTGTACTCGGGCCACGCGGCCTGATGCCGTCACCACGAGCCGGTACCGTTACTGCTGACGTCGCGACGGTAGTGCAGGAATACAAGGCCGGTAAGGTCGAATTCCGTAATGACGCTTCTGGCATCGTCCACGCCGTCGTCGGAAAACTGAGCTTCGATCAGCAAAAGTTGCTGGAAAATGTCGAAGCCTTCGTCAATCACATTCAAAACCTTAAACCCGCAGCCGTCAAAGGCACTTACATGAAGGGGCTTAGCATTAGCGCAACCATGAGCCCTAGCGTGCGAATCGCGGCCTAGTTGAGCGGAGTTCGACCCCAATGAGTAAACGCATTAAAAACCTTTTAGCCGATCAATTCTCTCAGCGACTAGCGGGCGTTGACGATGCTCTGTTGGTCAATGTCGTCGGACTCGATGCCAACCAAAGTGTCGGCCTAAGACGTCAACTGCGAGAGAAGAAGATCGAGTTAATGGTCGTCAAAAACGGCCTCGCAAGACGAGCAACCGAAGGCACCTCCCTGGCACCAGCCATGGAAGGCGCACAAGGCAGCTTGGCGTTCGTCTGGGGAGCCGAAGACTTCGTGTCCTTGGTCAAGGAAGTCAACAAGCTAGACGAAGACGATGATTTCGAAGCATTTAAGACGCGTGGCGGCGTCATGGACGGCGAACAGCTCACGCCAGAGCGAGTCAAGGAAATTAGCAAATGGCCGAACCGGGCCGAACAGCTAAGCATCTTGTCGGGCCAAGTCTGCGGACCTGGCAGCGAACTCGCCGGTGCGATCGTAGGACCTGGCGGTAACATTGCCAGTCAGATTAAGCAAAAATCCGAAGAGGAAGCCGAATAGCCTGGTCACTCCGCAAACTCCGGTGACATTTTCAATAACCGTCCAATTGACCCAATCAAGCAATTTGGATGATGACAATTCAGTGGCGACCCAACGGCCACGTTTTGCACATCCGTTAAGAAAGGATCCTGTCCACTATGTCCGAAGAAACCGCAACCCTAGAAGTCTCAGCCGAAATCAAAACGATTGGCGATCAGATTGCTGACTTGACGCTTAAGCAAGCCAAAGAGTTGAGCGATTACCTAGAAAACGAGTATGACATCAAGCCCGCCGCTGGTGGAGCTATTGTCGCCATGGCACCAGGCGGTGCCGGCGGAGACGCAGGTGCTGCTGCCGAGCAGACCGAATTCGATGTCGTGCTCACTAGCTTTGGTGAAAAGAAAATCGGCGTGATCAAGGAAGTTCGTAGCATCACAGGCCTCGGCCTGAAGGAAGCTAAGGAAGTCGTCGAAAGCGTACCCAGCAAGGTCAAAGAAGGCGTCTCCAAAGAAGATGCCGAAGAGGCCAAGAAGAAGCTGGAAGAGGCCGGAGCCTCCGTCGAAATCAAATAGTTCGCGTTGTCCCATCAACCTCAAGCCGATCGTTTCCCAAAAGATGCGGTCGGCAGGTAGGATCGGCTTGATTCTCGCGTACTCGTCGCTTCGCTTGCTGTCGAAGCTGGCTTTCGCTTGTGCGGAAGCTAGCGTAGGGGAAGGTGTGCGCCGAATTCGGGCGTTTCTGCCTCACCCAGGGCTCTCTCGGATGACAGGCGGATTCGTAAAGCAACTGTTGGGTAGATCTAGATCCTTTTCAACTTGTGGAAGCAGCTGAATCTCTCAGTTCCTAAGGAGTATCTGCACGTATGGCCATTTCAGCTCAACGACGTCTCAATCACACGCAAGTTCGTCGTTTCGGTAGCGGTCGCGATCAGTACTACACATCTGATTTAACGGAAATTCAAACTCTCAGCTACGGCGATTTCTTACAGACCGAAGCCGATTCCGAAAAACGCAAGGATCAAGGAATCGAAAGCGTCTTGCGAGAAATCTTTCCAATTGAAAGTTACGACAAGCAACTGTCATTGGAATATCTCAAATATGAGCTGGGCAAACCGCGATATACTCCTGAGGAATGTCGACAACTGCGGCTGACTTATGGGCGTCCCTTTCGCGTTTGGCTTCGTCTCAACAAAGACGAACCCATTGAAGAAGAAGTCTATCTGGGTGACATGCCGATCATGCTGGGCGGTGGTGAGTTCATCATCAACGGAGCCGAGCGCGTTGTCGTTAGCCAGTTGCACCGCAGCCCTGGCGTCGACTTCGTAATGGAAGCCGATACGACCTCCGATCGTAAATTGCCAAGCTGCCGAATCATTCCGGAACGGGGCAGTTGGATCGAAGTCAACGTCACCAAGAAAGACAGCCTAACGGTTCGCATCGACCAGAGCGGCAAGTTTTCGGCCATGACGTTATTGCGAGCGATGGACCCGCGTTACGGAAACGACTCGGATCTCATTCGCGCCTTCTACGATACGAGCAGCGAAAAGATCGTTGATGGCCGAAGTGTCACCAAGATTGAAGGCAAGATTGCCGTCGATGATGTAGTTTATCCGAGCGGCAGTGACCGAGCGGGTGAGATCATCGTCGAAGCCGGTCACAAAGTGACAAAGAACGCGGCCGAGATCATCTGCACCGCCGGCGTCAAGTCGATGGAAGTGATGACACCTCCCAAAGTGCCACTGGTCTTCAGTGCCCTTGCCGATGACACGACTTCCAGTCACGAAGAGGCACTGTTGCGAATCTATCAACGGCTGCGTCCGGGCAATCCGCCTCAATTGGAAAAGGCACGGCAGCTGTTCCAAGAAAAGTTCTACGATGTCAACCGCTACCGCCTCGGCCGTGTTGGACGCTTCCGCATCAATCGCAAATTGGATTTGGGCGTCTCTGAAAAGGAAATGACACTGCGACCGGATGACATGATCGCAGCAATCGCTTACCTGCTCGATCTCGCATCGGTCGGTGGCGAATCGCAAATCGACGATATTGATCACCTCGGTAACCGTCGTTTACGCACCATCTGTGAGCTGGCCTGCGATGAACTTCGCAAAGGATTCCTGAAACTCCGCCGCACGGTGCAGGAACGGATGAGCCTGAAGGATGTCGAGGACATGACGCCTCGCAGCCTGATTAACCCGAAGAGCATCTCCGCCGCCATCGAGTACTTCTTCGGACGGGGCGAGTTATCTCAAGTCGTCGACCAGACCAATCCGCTCTCCATGCTGACCCATGAACGTCGTCTGTCAGCGTTGGGGCCAGGTGGTCTTAACCGGAAACGAGCGGGCTTCGAAGTTCGAGATGTGCATATTTCTCACTATGGACGTATTTGTCCGATTGAGACTCCGGAAGGTACGAACATCGGCTTGATCTCCAGTTTGGCGATTTACGCGGGTGTCGACGACTACGGTTTTCTCGTGACGCCTTATCGAGTCGTCAAGAAAGGAAAACTGACGGACGAAGTGATTTGGCTGCGAGCCGATGAAGAGTCCGACGCATTCGTGGCTCCCGCCGATGCGGCCGTGACTGACGGCAACCTCACGGGGACGAACATCGTTGCCCGCTACCGTTCGGACTTCCATTTGGTCAATCCAGAAGAAATCAATTACATTGACATCTCCCCCAGCCAGATGGTCGGTGTCTCCGCCGGATTGATCCCGTTCCTGGAGCACGATGACGCCAACCGCGCGTTGATGGGCTCCAACATGCAACGCCAAGCGGTCCCATTGTTGATCACCGAACCGCCGGTGGTGGCGACTGGCATGGAATTGGATGTGGCCCGCAACTCAAGCATGGTCGTGCGAGCCAAACGGGCTGGCAAGATCTCGTACGTCGATGCCAACCGCATCGAGATCGGCGGCGACAAGTACCCTCTCAAAAAGTTCCAAGGTCTGAATGAGCGGACTTCCTTGAACCAAAAACCGGTAGTCGTTCCAGAACAGAAAGTGGAAAAGGGCGAAGTGATCGCCGATGGGGCCGCCACCTTCCAAGGCGAGTTGGCCCTCGGGCGGAATGTACTCGTCGGCTTTATGTCATTCGATGGCTTCAATTTTGAAGACGCGATCATCATTAGCGAAGAACTTGTCCAACGCGATGTTTATACCTCGATTCACATCGAGGAATTCGACATCGAAATCCGCGAAACGAAGTTGGGGCGTGAAGAGTTCACCCGTGACATTCCAAATGTCAGTGAGAAAGCTCTACGCAACTTGGATGAAAGCGGGATTGTCCAAATCGGAACCTATGTTCGCCCGGGAGACATCCTAGTTGGGAAAGTCTCGCCAAAGTCAAAAACCGAACTCACGCCGGAAGAAAAACTGCTCCATGCGATCTTCGGACGGGCCGGTGAAGACGTTAAGAACGATTCGCTGGAAGTTTCATCGGGAATCGAAGGCATCGTCATCAACACGCAAAAGTTCTCGCGTCGCATGAGTCTCACCGAAGACGAACGAAAGACGTTTGAAAAAGAGCTAAAGCAGGTTGAGACGGAAGGCAACGAGGAAATCTCGAAGAGCTTTGGCGACATGGTGTCGCAAATCGAAGCGGTGATCGGACGCGCTCTGAATGATGAGGATGGTACACCGCTCATCGCCGATCAGGATGCGAAATATGTTTCCGAGCGAGCCCAACAGTTCCGCTTAAATTCCGTGACAGGTGGCCTTCGAAGTGCGGAAAAAATTTCGCAGATTGAAGCGATTTACAAAACTTGCTGGCCGAACGTGGAACAAGCACTCGATGATCGAGATCGACGCTTGAACAGCATGAAACGAGGTGACGAACTACGCAGCGGCGTACTCCAAATGGTCAAAGTGTACATCGCCACGAAACGAGTCATCTCGGTCGGGGACAAGATGGCCGGACGACATGGTAACAAGGGTGTGATCGCCAAGATCCTGCCCGTGGAAGACATGCCGTTCCTGCCGGATGGTACGCCGATCCAAATCATGCTGAACCCGCTTGGTGTCCCCAGTCGTATGAACGTCGGTCAGATCCTCGAAACCCACCTGGGCTGGGCGGGAGCGAAACTTGGCTTTCAAGCCGTGACTCCCGTTTTTGACGGAGCAACCGAAGAGGACATCAATGACGCCCTCGAAGAAGCCGGCTTGCCCCGTCATGGTAAAGCGACGCTGATCGATGGACGGACCGGTGAGCCAATGCGACAAGAAACGACCGTCGGTTACATCTATATGTTGAAACTGCATCACCTTGTCGATGAGAAGGTTCACGCTCGCAGCACGGGCCCGTATTCACTCATTACGCAACAACCACTCGGCGGAAAAGCCCGCTTCGGTGGTCAACGGTTCGGAGAGATGGAAGTCTGGGCGTTGGAAGCTTACGGAGCAGCCTACATCTTGCAGGAATTGCTCACCGTCAAGAGTGACGATGTGGAAGGCCGAACCAAGATTTATGAATCCATGGTGAAGGGCGAAAATACGCTAGAGGCTGGAACGCCCGCCAGTTTCGACGTGCTGACCAACGAAATTCGTGGTCTCGCACTGAACATGCAGTTGGAAAAACGACGCGTCTAACTCGACGTCCCATGATGACCGACCACCCGCCGTGGCCGGTCACACCAGATGCCAAAACTACATACCAACGACACCGAATTTGGTGAACCCGATACAGGAGCACAGGCAGATGACGATCGGCGAAAGTTCCTACGACCGAATCAACGATTACGCTTCCGTCAAAATCAGCCTGGCCCGACCGCACGACATTCGCAGTTGGTCGTTCGGAGAGGTCAAGAAACCCGAAACCATTAATTACCGAACCTACCGTCCCGAAAAAGATGGTTTGTTCTGTGAGCGAATTTTTGGTCCGGAAAAAGACTGGGAGTGTGCCTGCGGTAAATACCGCGGAATGAAGTACAAGGGCATGATCTGTGATCGCTGTGGTGTAAAGGTCACCCACAGTCGTGTACGACGTAAACGTATGGGACATATCGAGCTGGCCGCACCCGTCGTGCATATCTGGTTTTTTAAAGCCATGCCCAGCCGACTCGGCAACCTACTGAACATGAAGACCACCAGCCTGGAAAAGGTGATTTACTTTCAGGATTACGTCGTCATCGATCCGGGCGGAACCGATCTCGAACGACAACAATTGCTCACCGAAGAAGAGTATCGAGCGGCGCGTGAACAGTGGGGTGACGGAAGCTTCGATGCCGACATGGGCGCCGAAGCCGTTCGTAAGTTGCTCGGCAATCTCGATCTGGTCACTCTTTCTGAACGACTGCGAACCGAATTGGCTGAGACCAATTCCAAGCAGAAGAAAAAAGACTTAATCAATCGCTTGAAAATCGTCGAAGCGATTCGCGACAGCGACAATAAGCCCGAGTGGATGGTGCTGGACGTCATTCCGGTAATTCCACCCGACCTGCGTCCACTCGTGCTACTTGACTCCGGAAACTTCGCCACCAGCGATCTGAACGACCTGTACCGACGTATCATCAATCGGAACAATCGCCTACGAAAGCTGGTCGATCTAAACGCGCCGGAAGTGATCATTCGTAACGAAAAACGAATGTTGCAACAGTCCGTCGACGCCCTCTTCGACAACAATCGTTGCAAGCGCCCCGTGCTGGGCAGCAGCAACCGCCCCCTGAAATCCCTCACCGACATGATCAAGGGAAAGCAAGGTCGGTTCCGCGAAAACTTGCTGGGTAAACGAGTTGATTATTCCGCTCGAAGTGTGATTGTCGTTGGACCGAAACTGCGACTTCACCAATGTGGTCTTCCCAAGAAGATCGCCCTGGAGCTCTACCAGCCCTTTATCATCCGCAAGCTCAAAGAGATGGGCCATGCCGATACGATCAAGAGCGCTAAGAAGATGCTCGAGCGGAAAGACGAAGAGGTCTGGGACATCTTGGAAGCGGTGATTCAGAACCACCCCGTCATGTTGAATCGTGCTCCCACTTTGCACCGCATGGGAATCATGGCCTTCGAACCTGTGCTTGTCGAAGGCAACGCCATTCACTTGCATCCGTTAGCCTGCAAAGGTTTCAACGCTGACTTCGATGGCGACCAGATGGCAGTTCACCTGCCGCTCTCGATCGAAGCTCAAGTCGAAGCTCATACCTTGATGATGTCGACCAATAACATCTTCGGACCTGCCAATGGTCGGCCGACGATGAGTCCGTCGCAAGACATCGTGATGGGTTGCTATTTCATCTCAATGTTGCTCCCGGGCATCCAGGGTGAAGGGATGGTCTTCGCCGGCGAAGAGGAAGCCGATCTGGCTTACTCACTCAACGTGGTCGGACTCCACGCCAAAATTAAAATCAAGTTGCCCGCGGGTCGAATCGTTCGAACCGAGAACGACACACGCGAGCAAATGGACATGGTCGAGACAACTTGCGGTCGCATTATGTTCAACATGATGCTGCCCGACGGCATGGATTTTTACAACATCCCCCTGCGGTCCAGCGAATTGTCGATGGTCATCTCCGATTGCTACCAAGTGCTTGGACGGCGAGCAACCATTCAACTGCTCGACGATATGAATCAGCTCGGTTTCCGCGAAAGCACAAGCAGTGGCCTCTCGTTCGCCACCGACGACTTGGTTACTCCGGATACGAAAACCAAGATCATCGGTGAAGCCGAAAAAACAGTATTGAAATACAAGAAGCTCTACGATCGGGGTATCATCACCGACGTCGAACGTTACAACCAGGTTCTCGATGCTTGGACACATGCTCGAGAACGCATTACGGCCGAGATGATGTCGGCCATGGAATCCGATATCCGCGGTGACACCGGATATATCAACCCGGTTTTCCTCATGGCACACTCCGGTGCTCGTGGTGGTGTCGAACAGATTCGACAGCTGGCCGGCATGCGAGGCCTCATGGCCAAGCCGTCCGGTGAAATCATCGAAACACCCATTAAAGCCAACTTCCGCGAAGGCTTGTCGGTATTGGAATACTTCAGTTCCACACACGGTGCTCGAAAAGGCTTGGCCGATACGGCTCTCAAAACGGCCGACTCCGGTTACCTGACTCGTAAGTTGGCCGATGTAGCTCAAAACGTCGTGGTCACCATGGATGACTGCGGAACCACCCAGGGTGTGACCAAAGGAGTTATCTACCGAGGTGAAAAGGTGGAAGTTCGTTTGGCGGATGCGGTCAATGGTCGTGTTAGCCGTCAAAACATCGTCAATCCGGTTACGGATGAAGTGATCGTTGCCGAAAACGAAATGATCAGCAATGAAATCGCTCGCCGGATCGAAGAAATGGGGCTCGAAAGAATCCAAGTTCGTAGCCCGATGACCTGCGAAGCTCCACTGGGAGTCTGTCGAACCTGCTACGGAATGGACATGTCCAGCGGTTCACAAGTCGAAGAAGGCATGGCGGTTGGTATTATCGCAGCCCAAAGTATTGGTGAGCCGGGCACCCAGTTGACCATGCGGACCTTCCACATCGGTGGTGTGGCTGGTACCGATGTCGAAGAAAGCGAAACCAAGGCGAAAAAAGGTGGTATTGTCAAATTCGTTCGCATGCGTTCCGTGACCAGTGAAGAAGGTCAAACGATCGTCTTGACCCGCAATGGCGAGATCTCCATCTTGGACCCCAAGGGCCGAGAACTGGAGAAATTCGAGGTACCCACTGGTGCCGTCCTCATGGTTGAAGAAAACCAAGAAGTCAAAGCCGGCACCGTGCTGTGCCAATGGGATCCGCACAGTATTCCCATTCTTGGTGAAGTCGGCGGGCGCGTTCGCTTCGAGGATGTTGTCGAAGGCGACACGATGAGAATTGAAAAAGATCCAAGTGGTCACGAACGGCGAATTATTGCTGACCACAAAGGCGATCTTCACCCGCAGATCGTGCTGGAAGACAACGACGGAAAGCCGCTGGATGTCTACTATCTACCCGAACGGGCTCACATTGAGGTCGATGAAGGAGCACAGGTCGCAGCCGGAACCATCGTCGCCAAGACACCCCGTGAAGCGTCTGGAATTAAGGACATCACCGGTGGTCTACCACGAGTCACCGAGATCTTTGAAGCTCGGAAACCGAAAGATCCTTCCGTCATCGCGGAAGTCGATGGTGTCGTCGAAATCCTTGGCGAAAAACGACGCGGCAAACGAACCATCGTCGTGAGAAGTGAAAGTGGCTTGGAACGAGAACATTTGGTTCCTCATGGTAAACGATTCCTGGTGCACTCGGGTGACCAAGTCCGCGCCGGCCAAGCGCTGGTCGACGGTCCCTTGGTTCCCCATGACATCCTCAGAATTTCTGGCGAAGAGGCTGTCCAGCAGTATCTGCTGCACGAAATCCAGGGCGTTTATCGCAGCCAACGTGTAGAAATCAACGATAAACACTGCGAAATCATCATCGCCCGCATGCTGCGAAAGGTGAAGATTGAGAATCCGGGTGACTCCAACTTGCTACCCGGCAGCGTGATGGACCGCTTTGATTTCCGCCAGGCAAACGAAAACCTGGTGAAATGCCTGAAGATCAGCCAAAAGGGCGATAGCGACTTTGAAGACGGGACAATCGTACCCCGCGATGCGTTGGATACGGTCAATGCCCAAATCGAGGCGCTCGGTGGAACGCCTGCTAAGGGGACGCGACCCAAGCCGTCAACCGCCAGCACGCAGTTGCTCGGCATCACCAAAGCAGCCGTTCAAAGCTCCAGCTTTATCTCGGCAGCCAGTTTCCAAGAAACGACCAAGGTGCTGACGGAAGCCGCTCTGGCAGGCAAAACGGACCGACTCGTTGGGCTGAAAGAAAACGTGATTCTGGGTCACTTGATTCCAGCGGGAACCGGCTTCCGGACCTTCCAAGAAGCCGAAGTGCGAATTCGGCCAGAAGCTTTGGCCTCGATGGCCGCAGAAAAAGACCGAGCCTTGGTCGACAGCTTCCCGCTGCTCGAAGCCGATTCAGCTTCCGCCGACGGCAACGGATCGTCAATCGAATCCCCCTCCCTCGAAAGCTCCGAACCGGCTGCCGTTTCACCCCCAGAGCTTACACCGTCCGAGTTTGCATCACTGGGAATCACACCCCCCGATGGCCTCACGCCTCCCGAAGCGCCGCCAGCCGAACCGGGAGCTGATGCACTGGATAAGCTGTTTGGTAGCGGCAGCGACAACGAAGAATCGCCCGAAGATTCACCTAACCCGCCGAGTCCGTAAAGTCGCGGTGGGTGGTGAGGGCATCAGCCCAAAAAGCCGAGGGAATCGCCCCTTGAACAGCGACCCCGGCTTGACGCAGTTTGACAAATTGGTACCTTGGTAGGCTTCCCCTTAGGTAATTATTCATCCAAAGGCGCTGTCGATGCCCACGATAAATCAACTCGTTCGCCGCAGACGAAAGTCGAAACGGAGCCAAAGCAAGGCACCGGTCTTGGATCAATGCCCGCAAAAGCGTGGTGTGTGCCTGCAGGTGCGAACGATGACGCCCAAGAAGCCGAATTCGGCGCTGCGGAAAATTACCCGCGTCCGGCTTTCGAACGGTAAAGAAGTGACCGTCTATATCCCGGGTGAAGGCCACAGCCTTCAGGAACACTCGATTGTGCTCGTCCGCGGCGGACGAGTTCGCGATCTGCCGGGAGTACGATACCAAGTTGTACGTGGTGCGTTGGATACGCTCGGCGTCGACGGACGCAAACGTTCTCGTAGCCGATATGGCGCTAAGAAATCCTAAGAGAGATTTGGATAAACTAGAAACATGGGAAAGATTACTGCCAGCCGAAGTCAACTCAAAGGTGACCCTCGCCATAACTCCCTGCTCGTCAGCAAATTCGTGAATTGCCTGATGTGGGACGGCAAAAAGTCAATCGCCTTGAATGTGTTCTATGACTCCCTGGAACTCATCAAAGAAAAGATGCCAAACGAAGAGCCGATTGATGTGTTTAATCAGGCACTCGATAACATCAAACCTCAGATCGAAGTCCGCAGCAAGCGAGTCGGTGGTGCCGCCTACCAGGTTCCCATGCAGGTTAACAAGAACCGTCAGCAATCGCTCGCCATTCGCTGGCTACTCCTAGCCGTCCGCG
The DNA here is from genome assembly GCA_029243025.1 of Pirellulaceae bacterium. NCBI lineage: Bacteria > Pseudomonadati > Planctomycetota > Planctomycetia > Pirellulales > Pirellulaceae > Pirellulaceae bacterium. The sequence goes on from JAQWSU010000006.1 coordinate 164,699, forward strand.
AGAAAAAGGGACGCCCAACCGCGAGCAAACTCGCCGAGGAACTGCTCGCAGCCTACAAGCGTGAAGGCGCTGCGATGACGCGACGCGATAACGTCCACCGAATGGCCGATGCGAACAAAGCATTCGCTCACTTCGCCTGGTAGACAGCCCGAATCAACGAAATGCCGTGGTCAGATGCCCAACATCGCACGGCGTTTCTTATGCGCGGACCAAACAAACAGGAACAAATCCACGATGCCGCGTCGCCTACAGGATCTTCGTAATATCGGGATCATCGCACATATTGATGCCGGAAAAACGACGGTCACCGAACGGATGCTGTTTTGCAGCGGAGCCACCCATCGAATTGGACAAGTCGACAAAGGAACGGCCGAAACAGATTTCGACGAGGAAGAGCAGCAGCGGGGGATCACAATCTACTCGGCCTGCGTCACCTTCGAGTGGAAGAATTCGCATATCAATCTGCTCGATACGCCCGGACACGTCGACTTCACTGCCGAGGTGGAACGCTGCCTACGAGTTCTCGATGGGGGCGTTGTCGTCTTCAGTGCCCGCGAGGGCGTCGAAGCACAAAGCGAAACAGTTTGGCGGCAAGCCAACAAATACAGCGTCCCACGAATCGCCTTCATCAATAAACTGGACCGAGAAGGCGCGAGCTTCCAGGGAACGCTCAATGAAATCCGGGATCGACTGGAAGCAAATCCGATTATCCTCCAACTGCCAATTGGCGAAGGTCCCCCACACCTGGACCATGCATTTCGTGGGATCATCGACCTGATCGAAATGAAAATGCTCACCTTCTCCGAAAAAGGAGATCAGGTCAGCACCGCGGAAATCCCGGCTGAACTGGCAGATGATGCCGAATTGTCACGCCAAGAACTGCTCGAAGAATTGTCGAAACATAGCGACGAACTGATCGAATTACTCCTGGAAGAAAATACGAACATTCCAACTCAACTGATTCGAAAAGTTATTCGCGAAGCCACCACCCAACAACTCATCCAACCCGTCCTTTGTGGCTCTGCCCTCGACGGCATCGGCATCCAACCGCTACTGGACGCAGTCGCCTGGTACCTGCCAAGCCCTGCCGATATGCCTCCCGTGCAAGGCACTGCCGTTCGCAAGAAACAAGAGACCCGGGAAAGCCGCCAACCCGAACCGTCAGAGCCATTCTGCGGCTTGGTTTTCAAGGTCCTGCCAGCCAAAACAGGCGATCTCTCCTGGGTCCGAGTCTATTCCGGACAGCTCAAAACCAACACGCGAGTCCTCAATCCGGGCCGCGAAAAAAAGGAAAACGTCGCACAATTGTGGCGAATGCAAGCTTCTCGGCGCGAACAGGTCGACCTGGTTGAGACGGGCGATATTGCCGGCATCATCGGCCTGCGACACTCGGTCACCGGCGACACACTCTGCGAACCCAAAGAACCTATCCTGCTCGAGAGCATCGAATTCCCGGAAACTGTCATGTCGATGGCCATCGAACCCGAGACCACTGCAGAACGCAAAAAATTGGGGGATACGCTCGATCTCATGCGACGTCAGGACCCCACGTTTCGCGCTATCGAAAACGAAGACACGGGCCAAACGCTGATCAGCGGGATGGGAGAATTGCACCTGGAGGTGATTCGTAATCGACTGCTACGCGACTTCAACCTGCAAGTAAAAGTCCACAAGCCCCGAGTAAGCTATCGCGAAACAATCCGACAGACCATCGAAGTCGAAGGCATTTGCCATCGCCAAATGGGCGGACAACAGCTGTTTGCCGAGCTGAAGCTTCGCCTAGAGCCAAATTCAAACAGCTCCTCGCCGGTCACAGTCACCAGCCGCTGCTCGCCAGAAGATCTGCCAGGCGAACTGCTGGGCGTCGCAATTGACGAATTGCGAGCCCGCGGCGAAGGAGGCGGGATCCTCGGAGGTTTTCCGCTGATGGGGCTCAAAGCGACCGTGTTGTCGGCAAAAAACAACGAGCAAACCAACGAAATTGCCGTCCGCATCGCTGCTGGCGATGCGTTCGAGACCGGACTACGAGCAGCAGGACCCGTCCTACTGGAACCGGTCATGAGGCTCGATATCACGACTCCCGACCAATATCTGGGCGATTTCGTCGGCGACCTGCAGCAACGACGAGCCGTCATTCACCGCACCGATAACCGCGGAAAACTGGCCGTTCTCGAGGCCCACGCCCCGCTGGCAGAACTCTTCGGTTATTCCAGTGCCATGCGCAGCCTCAGCAAAGGGCTGGCAGGATGCTCCATGGAACCCCTGGAATACCAGCCCGCACCGCCCGAAGTCGCTCAACAATTCGAAATGTGATTCCTCGGCAGGCACTCGATCAATCCAGCCCAAACCACCTGATCACTACGGCCAAACAGCGGCGTTCGCTCAAAACCCCAGTCTTACGTGGCACGAGCAAACCACAATTTCACCGGGGTCGCCGCAGGCCACACCACCCTCCTGGGCCGCCACTGAAATCCTCTGTCTTCTCGTTTCCTGACCGACTTAGGTGTTGACGGACGCTGTCGACATCTCTAAATTAGTGAGCTTCCCCATGAGCGAATTGGCTCAGCGGGGTTCGTTATCGCAACGGATCGATCATTGAAATTTAGTTGGCTGGATTAATTCAGCGGGAGTCGCGTTCGTGGTCACACCGACACACGAGGTCATTCGGATTCGAATGGAAGCCTACGATCACCTGATCTTGGATCAGAGTGCAAAAGAAATTGTCGAGACGGCAAAGCGAACTAACTCAGAGGTCCACGGACCGATACCGCTGCCTACTCGAATCGAACGCTATACGGTGCTATCGGGACCGCACGTCGACAAGAAGGCCAGACAACAGTTTGAAATCCGCACCCATAAGCGGGTGATCGATATCGTGCAAGCGACAGCAAAGACGATCGAGGCTTTAAATAAGCTCAGTCTTCCAGCTGGCGTCGACATCAAAATCAAGGCATCCACTAAGTAACGGAAAGTTCGACCTCCACTCGCAGGTCTTCTCTCTATGAATTGGAAGCCAGCTGGGTAATCGTGAGTTTGACTCACCGATCCCCGCCGGCAACAACCGCAGGGAATAAAACGATGGGCAAGGGAATTCTTGGCCGTAAGGTCGGTATGACCCAGATCTACGACGAAAAAGGGCAGATTGTCCCGGTGACCGTGATCCAAGCGGGCCCGTGCCACGTTTTGCAACTGCGGACTCTTGAAAGGGACGGCTACGAAGCCGTTCAGCTCGGCTTTGAAGATAAGCCGCGTCGTCTAGCCAGCCGCAGTGAGCGTGGGCGTGTCGGCAAGCTGACCAGCAAGCGAAGCAAAAAGCTGGCCGCCGCCGGGGTTGAGGTGACGACCAAGGCAGATTGCGAGCCACAGCGATTCGTTCGTGAATTACGTGGGTCAACGGACGGCTACGAAGTTGGGCAGGAGTTCAACATCGAAGCACTTGGGGAAGTGAAGTCCGTCGACGTGGTTGGCACGAGCAAGGGCCGTGGCTACGCGGGTGTGATGAAGCGACACAATTTTTCTGGGCAACGAGCGACTCACGGTGTCAAAAAAGTACATCGTCATGCGGGTGGTACCGGTTGCAGTGCATCCCCGAGTCGTGTGTTCAAAGGCCGTCGCATGTCCGGTCAGTATGGAGATGCTCAGGTAACCACACGCAACCTGAAGGTTGTCAATGTGGACGCCGATAATCACCTGTTGGTCATCAGGGGTGCGGTTCCAGGCCCAAATGGTGGCTTGGTGGTCGTCCGCGAGACCAATAAATTAGGCTAACCTTGGATCCAAAGAAACGCAGGCAAGAACGGCGATGGCAAGCTTAACCGTATTTGATCGACAGGGCAAAGAAGTCGGTACGTATGAGATCGAACCGACCGATTTGTCTCCGCGGATCAACAAGCAGTTACTGCACGATGTGGTCGTGATGTATCAGGCCAATCAGCGACTCGGATCCAGCAAGACAAAGTCGCGTGCTGAAGTTGCTGGCTCAACCAAAAAGATGTATCGCCAAAAAGGGACCGGTAACGCTCGTGCCGGCTCGCGGCGCAGTGGTGTTCGGCGTGGGGGTGGTCATATTTTTGCCAAAACACCTCGAGACTATTCGTACCGCCTACCGCGCAAGGCTGTCCAACTTGCGACACGCATGGCGATCGCCTCCAAAATTCGCGACAACGAAATAATTGTGCTCGATGATCTCAGCTTTGATGCTCCGGCCACCAAAGAGATGGCAAGCGTGCTCAAAGCACTTGGGCTCCAAGGCGTGAGCACTCTGATCACAACAGCCGAACATGACTCCAACGTATACAAGAGTGCCCGGAATATTGACCGGGTCGATACCTCACCTGTTTCTGACCTCAATGCACTCAATGTTTTGAAGCCTCATCGCCTGTTGATCACCCGACAGGCGTTGGATGCGATTAAAGAACGTGCATCGGCCTCAAGTAAGGAATCAGGCGAATAGCGTTGCTGCCAGGTTGCAAATGCACCCCTGCAAGACGGATGAACAAGCATGTCGAACATTAAACCCCCAACCACCACGCCTTCGAAGATTAAGCTGGAGCCGCACCAGATCGTGTTGCGTCCTCTGGTAACCGAAAAAGGGATGCATCGCTCGACACGCGACAATCAGTATGCGTTTGAAGTCAACCCGCTGGCGAACAAGGAGTTGATCAAATCCGCTGTTCAGGAATTGTTTGACGTCACGGTGACGAAGGTTCGCACGCAGAATCGTAAAGGAAAGCCGCGTCGTTATCGGTTTCGTTACGGTTCGACCAAGTCGTGGAAGAAAGCGATCGTCACCTTGGACTCCGAAGACCGAATAGAATTCTTCTAAACCAAGAAATGATCCCGCATTAGTCGAAAGACGTTTTTATGGGTATTCGCAAATATAAACCGACCTCAGCCGGGCGACGCAACGCCAGCGTGAGTGACTTTGCTGACCTAAGCAAAGACGCTCAGCCCGAAAAGAAATTGTTAAAGCCAATCCACAAAAAGGGTGGGCGTAACAATCAGGGTAAAATCACTTGTCGTCACCGAGGTGGCGGTCACAAGCGACGTTATCGTGTGATTGATTTCGCTCGCAAAAAAGATGGCGTTCCCGCCAATGTGGCGTCGATTCAGTACGATCCAAATCGCAGTGCCCGAGTCGCGTTGCTCCACTACGTCGATGGCGAAAAGCGATACATTCTCGCTCCCGATGGACTCAAGCCAGGCGACCGCGTCGAAAGTGGGGCGGAAGCACCGCCCTCGCTGGGAAATACGCTGCCGCTGAAACGAATTCCGCTCGGCACGACATTACACAATATAGAAATGCAGCCCGGCCGAGGCGGCGTACTTTGTCGCAGTGCCGGGTCAAGCGCCACACTGATGGCACGCGAAGCAGATTGGGCTCAGATTAACCTACCGAGCGGTGAAATCCGGCGTGTCCCCTCCACTTGCCGAGCAACGATCGGCAAAGTGGGTAATACCGATCATATGAATATCACCTTGGGTAAAGCCGGACGTAAACGCTGGCTCGGTCGCCGACCGCATGTCCGAGGTACTGCGATGAATCCGATCGATCATCCGCATGGTGGTGGTGAAGGCCGTACCAAAGGTGGTCGTCACCCTGTGAGTCCTTCGGGCGTTCCAGCAAAGGGCGGTTCCACTCGCAAAAAGAGGAAGCCGTCGAATGCCGCAATCGTACGAAGACGTCGATCGCGTCGTTATGGCCAATTGAAGAAATAGGATTGCGAGTACAAGTTAAATGGGTAGATCATTAAAAAAAGGTCCGTTTGTCGATCCGCGGCTGTATGGAAAAGTCCAGGGTCAGCAGGAATCAGGCAATTCAGAACCCATCAAGACTTGGGCCCGCGCCTGTACGATCGTCCCGGAATTCGTGGGCGTGACATTTATGGTGCACAATGGCAGACAGCACCTGAAGGTACTGGTGACTGAAGACATGGTCGGCCACAAGTTAGGTGAATTCGCACCAACGCGAACGTTTCGTGGCCACGGTGGTAAAGGCAAGCGTTAGGCAGCCGCAATCCAACTCGCAAAGGGCGAGTGGATGCAGGAGTGAACGATGGCATATAAATCAAGTATCCGCTACGCGAGAATTAGCGCGACAAAGGTACGCCCCTTGGCAAACCTCATTCGCGGAAAGTTCGCGGATGAAGCTCTGGAGATTTTGCGATTCCAGCCTCATCGCGGAGCACGCATGCTCGAAAAAGCACTCAAGAGTGCGCTAGGGAATGCACAGGATCCCGATAATCCACAGAACCGCGGTCGAAATGTCGACGTGGACTCGCTCGTCGTGAGTGATGCACATGTTGATGGAGGCCCCATGTTCAAACGGATTCGTCCGCGTGCCCGAGGTATGGCGTTTATGATTCGCAAACGTTTTTCGCACATCCATGTCACGCTCGAGGAACTGTAACCACACGTTACGACAGGTGGCTCGACCAAAAAGGTCGCAGGAGAAATAAAAGCGATGGGTCAAAAAGTTAATCCAATTGGGTTTCGAACCGGCGTCATGGTGACGTGGAAGAGCCGATGGTATGCGTCCAAGCAAGAATTCTCCTCGCTACTGTTGGAAGATTTCAAGATTCGTGACTTCATCAAGAACCATCCGCAAAAATCACAATACCGCCATGCGGGTATTGACCGCATCGAGATTGAGCGCACTCGGGATGAAGTGAAAGTTGTCCTACACGCCGCTCGACCCGGTTTGATTATCGGGAAAAAAGGGTCGGAAATCGAACTTCTCCAGGGCGAATTGCAGGACAAGATCGGTCGAAGAGTCAATTTAAAAATCGAAGAAGTGTCGCGACCAGAAATCCAGGCCCAGTTGGTGGCCGAGGACATTGGCGAACAGCTCCGAAAACGCTCCAGTTTCCGCCGCACGATTAAACGTGCCATGGAACAAACCATGGATGCCGGAGCCAAAGGAATCAAAATACAGCTCGCGGGACGACTCGGTGGTGCCGAAATGGCACGACGCGAAAAGCAGATCTCCGGATCAATTCCGCTTAGCACTTTGCGAGCCAAGATCGACTACGGATTTTTTGAAGCGAAGACCCCGCAGGGGCATATCGGAATACAAGTTTGGGTTAATCAAGGCTTTTACAGAGGGGATGAAGACGATGGCGATGATGCCGAAGCGGGTCAAGCATCGCAAAAGCCAAAGAGGACGTATAAAAGGTAACGCGACACGCGGTAACCGAGTCGTCTTTGGCGACTTTGGACTGCAAGCGTTAGAAGGCGGTTGGATTAAGGCCCAAACCATTGAAGCGGGCCGTATCGCCGCTCAACAATACGTACGTGGCGAAGGACGGCTGTATGTGCGGCTGTTTCCGCACAAGTCCGTCACCTCGACGCCTTTGGAAACGCGAATGGGTAAAGGTAAAGGTGAGCCAGATTTTTGGGCCGCCGTTGTGAAACCCGGCACGATACTTTACGAGTTAAGTGGTGTGACCGAAGAACAGGCTCGAATCTGCTTCGCACGGTTGGCCCACAAAATGCCAATCCAGGTTCGCTTAGTCAAACGGCGTGCTATTTAGTAAATCGACTGGCCCCGAAAATCGGCGCCGATTAGGTACGGTCCCGATGAGGACTGAGGAGACGATTGATGAGATCCGCGGAACTTCGAGAAATGAGCGATGAGCAGCTAGGGCTGACATTGACGGAAACGGCCGAAACCTATTTTCGGTTGCGAATTCAGGCTCAGACCGAACGTTTGGACGCTCCGAGCGAACTTCGTCGTCATCGCCGATTAATCGCCCGCGTCAAAACAATCCAACGACAGCGGGAAATTGAAAAAACTAAGCAGGACGCGTCATAGCGACAGCGAAACAACGGATTTTTACCGAAAACAGTGGTTCAGTTAGCATTCCGCACAGGTCCCGCCAACTGACGCGACAGGACGACAAAGATGCCAAAACGAGTAGTTGTTGGTGTAGTCACAAGTGACAAGATGACCAAGACTCGGCGAGTCGAAATCCCTCGCTTAGTCAAACATCCGAAATACGGAAAATACGTGCGACGTAAAACGGTCTGCTATGTCCATGACGAAGACGAGCAGTCCGGCGCAGGCGATACGGTCGAGATCATCGAGTCGCGACCGCTATCCAAACTGAAGCGATGGGATTTAGTGAAGGTCGTACGGAAGAGTACAGCAGTCGACGTCGTCGCGTTACGTGCGGCCGCGAAAGAAGAACAGCAGTAGGTTAGAGACTCCAACCGCTTCTGCCGAAGCGATGAGACGAGGACCGGTCATGATACAACAAGAAAGTCGCCTTTCCGTGGCAGACAATACGGGAGCGAAAGAGGTCAAGTGCATCAAAGTGCTTGGCGGATCTCGTCGACGCTTCGCACATATCGGCGATATTATCGTCTGCAGTGTGAGAAGTGTGATTCCTGGTAGCGAAGTTAAAAAGAAGTCAGTCGTGCGTGCCGTCATCGTGCGGTGTAAGCAACCAACGCGACGTGCCGATGGTAGCTACATCCGATTCGATAGTAACGCAGTCGTACTGATCGATGGCGACAACAACCCACGCGGTACTCGCATCTTCGGTGCGGTTGCTCGTGAACTGCGAGAGCGAAATTTCATGAAGATTGTTAGCCTCGCCAATGAGGTGGTTTAATGCATATTCGAGTTAACGACACGGTCGAAATTTCTGTCGGTGATGATCGGGGAACACGAGGCAAGGTTCTCAGCGTTAATCATCAAAATGGCAAACTGATCGTTGAAGGTGTCAATCGCGTCTATAAGCACGTGAAACGCAGTCAACGCAATCCCCAAGGGGGCCGTTTGTCAAAAGAAATGCCCGTCCAGATGTCGAACGTCAAATTGGTCTGTGAGGCTTGCGGTAACGCCAGTCGCACCGGTGCTCGCTACTTGGACGATGGGAGTAAAGAACGCTTCTGCAAGAAATGCGGTAAAAGTCAGGGACAAATAGCCCCAGCGAAAGCCCATTATGCCAAGTAGGCCGTTTGAGATCCGACCAGCGACGAAGAGCCAATCGTAGAGATCAAAAGTACGAAAAATAGAAACTAGTAACCTCAACCTGAGTCGCTTTTGAAACGGCGGCTTCCCGTGAGTGAATCATGGCCCCACGATTGCAGGAAAAATTTGAATCGGAAGTGCTGACAAGCCTCAAGCAGGATCTGGGTCGCGACAACCGTTTGTCGCTGCCACAGTTGCAAAAGATCGTTGTGAATATGGGCGTTGGCAGTGCAATTACCGAAAAGAAACACATGGAGGATTCCGTAGCAGCCCTCACACAGATTACCGGTCAAAAGCCGGTGGTGACGATTGCTCGGAAAGCGATCGCCGGTTTCCGGCTCAGAGAAGGAATGCCCATTGGCTGTAAGGTCACGCTCCGTCGTAAACGAATGTGGGAGTTCCTCGACCGACTCGTGTCGTTGGCGATTCCTCGTGTTCGTGACTTTCGCGGACTGAATCCTGCAGCGTTTGACGGAAATGGCAACTACAGTTTGGGACTGGTCGAACAGCTCGTCTTTCCCGAACTCAATCCAGATAAATTCACCCGAGTGCAAGGGATGAACATCACTTTTGTGACCTCAACCTCGAGCAATGACGAGGCGTTTCTTTTACTGAAACACCTCGGCATGCCCTTCCAACGGGACGAATCCGAGACAGCGGCGGGCGCGGCCTGACGCACGACTAATCATCACCTGTCATTTCAATTTAAGAAGTGGGCTACCGGTGGCAAGTAAATCAAAAATAGCGAAAGCCAATCGCGAACCGAAGTTCTCGAGCCGTCAAGAACGACGGTGTGGGATGTGTGGACGGCCCCGAGCTGTCTACCGGAAGTTTGGGATCTGTCGGATCTGTTTCCGCAAACTAGCAGATCAAGGTGTCATTCCCGGTGTTCGCAAGGCGAGTTGGTAGAGGGAACCAGACTGATATGATGACTGACCCGATCGCCGATATGTTGACTCGTATCCGCAATGCGGTACGTGTCGAACGGCCAAATGTCATGATTCCGATGTCGAAAGTCAAACGCGGTTTGGCCGAAGTGCTAAAACGTGAGGGCTACATTTGGGATTGGAAAGAAGTTGAGAGCGAGCCGTTTGCACATTTGCAAATCGACTTGAAGTACGGCCCCAACGGTGAACGAGTAATTAGCACCGTGCGTCGCGTCAGTAAACCTGGCCGCCGAATTTACAGTCGTGCCAAAGACCTGCGACCGGTTCTCAATGGGCTCGGTATTTCAGTGCTGAGCACCAGTCGCGGAGTGGTCAGTGACCGCGAAGCACGCCAACGAAACCTGGGTGGAGAGGTCTTATGCGAAATTTGGTAGGATCCAAATTCGCCGACTCGTCAGCACCGAGACGTCAGACCAAGACTCAAGTTGAAGAAAGAATTTAGCCGACATGTCCCGAATCGGTAAAAAACCCGTCGTCATACCGAGCAACGTGAAAGTTGCCGTGAATGGTCAAAATGTTGCCGTTGAGGGCCCGAAGGGCAAGCTTGAACGTGACTTTCGACCTGAGGTAAACATTAAACTCGACGATGACAGCAAGCAAATAGTCGTCAGCGTTGACTCCTCCGAACGTGAAGTTCGTGCCTTCCACGGACTGACGCGATCCCTGTTGCAAAACATGGTGGTCGGCGTACTCGAGGGCTACGAAAAGAAACTCGAAGTCGTCGGCGTTGGCTACTTGGCGGCAATCGAGGGAGACGTGCTCACCCTCCGGGTTGGTTACGCGAATGAAATCAAAAAGAAGATCCCCGGCAGCCTGAATGTCACCTGCCCCGATCAAAATCACATCGTCGTCCAGGGTTGTGATAAGCAATTGGTTGGACAATTTGCTGCCGAAGTACGTGCCGCACGTAAACCAGAACCTTACAAAGGCAAGGGCGTGCGTTACGACGGTGAACAAGTCAAGATTAAACCGGGTAAAGCGGCGACCTAATCCCGCTCCGATAACAAGGATCCGAACCGTGAACCATCGAAAGTCCGTTGGACAACAGCGAGTTCGCCGACGCTTTCGCGTCCGTAAAAAGCTGCGTGGCAATCAAGAACGGCCGCGCTTAACGGTGAGCCGAACGCTGAAGCACATTTATTGTCAAGTTATCAACGACTTTGACGGAAAAACCATCGCCTCAGCCAGTACGCTGGATAAGGATTTGCGGGGCGAAATCAAGAATGGTGGAAACCAAGAAGCGGCCAAACTGATCGGCAAGGCAATTGCCGAGCGAGCACTCGCAGCAGGTGTGAAAGCTGTTTGCCTCGATCGAGGCAGTTGCAAGTACTTGGGTCGTGTTGCCGCATTGACCGACGCCGTGCGTGAAGCAGGCGTTTCGGTATAAAACCGTACGGCCGGATTCGGCCGGGAAGCATACAAAACGATTACTAGTATTCGGAGTTAATGCCGTGGCATCCAGCGGTGGCCGAAAGCCGAAAAGACAAGACGAAGATAAGACACGGGGCGCCTACGAAGAGCGCGTCGTGAAGATCAAAAGATGTGCGGCGGTTGTCAAAGGTGGTCGACGCTTTAGCTTCGCAGCCATGGTCGTCGTCGGCGATAAGGAAGGCCGAGTTGGCTGGGGCTACGGAAAAGCTAACGAAGTTCCGCCTAGCGTGGAAAAAGCCGTGAAACAGGCAACCCGCAATATGACCAAAGTCCCGATCGAAGAGGGAACAATTCCCCATAAGATCCAAGGACGTTGTGGGGCTGCAAAAGTACTACTAGTTCCCGCCGGTCCAGGTACGGGAGTTATTGCTGGCGATGCTGTGCGAGCCGTTTGCGAAGCAGCTGGTATCCATGACATTTTGACGAAGAGCATGGGGTCCAACAACTCAGTCTTGTTGGTGAAAGCCACCCTGAATGCCTTGCAAGAACTCAGGACGAAACAAGAAGTCGAAGTCCTGCGCGGAGTTTCGTTGACATGAGACTAGATGAAGTCCATCAGGGCGTTACAAAAAACAAAAAACGTCGACGCGTTGGTCGTGGACCGGGATCCGGTCACGGTAAAACCAGCGGTCGAGGTCACAAGGGGCAAGGATCTCGTGCCGGTTGGTCGCAACATCCGACCTTTCAGGGCGGAGCCATGCCACTGGTTCGACGAGTCCCCAAACGGGGCTTTAACAACAAGTGGGGCAAACGGGTCGTGATCGTCAACGTCGGAGATCTCGAAAATACCTTCCAGGCTGGCGATGAGGTGTCACCAGAGATTCTGGAAAACACTCCGCTGCTCGGACATACGTTCGATGAACTCAAGGTTCTGGGCAATGGCGAACTGACCAAGAAGCTCACTGTTTCCGCCCATCGCTTTAGCCAATCAGCGGCTGAAAAGATCGAAAAGGCGGGCGGTAAAGTTGTTCGATTGCTCGGGCCGACTCCTGTCGAAGAAAAGAAAAAACAGGCCAAGGCCAAGGCCAAGGATTAGGCTGCCTTCTCGTAAGGAAAAACAGGTATGTTTGAAAAGCTGAGAATCGTTTTCTCGATCCCCGAGTTGCGACAAAAGATTCTGCTGACCCTGTTCCTGCTCGCCATCTATCGTATTGGCTGGCAGATCACATTGCCGATGATTAATCAAGCCGCCATTAATCCAACTGGTGGCGAAGGCAGTGGCGGCGGTCTTGAGAGTATGATCGAGTATGCGGCTGTGTTCAGCGCTAGTAATCTCCAACAGGCCACCATCTTTGGCCTAGGCATCATGCCTTATATTTCCGCCTCGATTATCTTCCAATTGCTCGGCAGCGTTTGGAAACCGATCGAAGAGCTGCAAAAAGAAGGTGAATCCGGACGCAAGAAGATCAACGAGTACACGCGCTATGTGACCGTGATCCTTTGCCTGATTCAAAGTTGGTTTTACGTCAAGCTCTATGTCATGGGCGTGAACAGCGATGGCGTCGCCTCCTTAGTTCACCCTGACTTTATGAATGCTGCGGGAACCAATCTCTACTTCGGCTGGCAAATTTGCGCCGTGCTGACGATGACCTGCGGAACAATCTTCTTAATGTGGCTTGGCGAGCAAATCGACGAATATGGTATCGGTAACGGTATCAGCCTGCTCATCATGGCCGGTATTCTGGCTCAAATGCCAGGTGCTGCTTGGAGTCTCTACAGTGAATCGACGAAAGAATTGACCGGATTCGGTACCGGCCAACACGGCATCGAGACGCTCGTAGTCCTCGCCTTCCTGTTCGTCGCTGTCGTGTGTGGCGTCGTATTCATCACACTTGGACAACGTCGAATTCCCACGCAGAGCGCGAAGCACGTTCGCGGTCGTCGCGTCTACGGAGGCACTCGACAGTACCTGCCGCTTCGCATCAATCAGGCCGGTGTGATGCCGATCATCTTCGCCAGCAGTCTCTTGATGTTTCCACAAATCATCTTCGGCATGCTGTCGCGATTCGGCAGTGTGTTCGGTGACTTAGAGACGGCCTTTTCCAGCGGGCAGTTCCTCTACAGCTTGCTGTATGTGGCGATGATTTATTTCTTCTGCTACTTCTGGACGGCAATTACCTTCAACCCCAAGGATATGGCAGATAACCTGAAGAATTACGGCACGTTCATCCCAGGTTATCGACCGGGCAAACGAACGGCAGATTATTTGGAACGGGTCATGGTGCGAATCACCTACGTGGGAGCCGGCTTCCTTGCCTTGGTCGCCATCATTCCAACCATGATTTCCAGCTCCTTAAATGTTTCCTTCATGGTTGCTAGTTTCTACGGAGGCACCGGGTTGCTAATTGCCGTGAGCGTCGCATTTGACTTAGTCCAAAAAATCGACAGTCATTTGGTCATGCGAAACTATCCTGGCTTGCTCGAATCGTCCTAGAGGCAAGACTAGACGTTTCACCGCAGCAGACAAGCCTCGCCATGTTGGTCATCTTTGTGGGTCCGCCGGGAGCTGGAAAAGGGACTCAGTCGAAACGGCTCGTTCGACACCTGAACGCCGTGCATCTGTCTACCGGCGACCTGTTGCGAACGGCCATTGAGGAAGAGTCGGACCTGGGCCAAATAGCAAAAGAATTTATCCATCACGGCCAATTCGTACCGTGCGAAACAATGATCGGATTGATCGCCGATCAGCTTCAACAAACAGCTCGAGATCGAGACTTGTTGCTCGATGGCTTCCCCCGCACCCTGCATCAGGCGGAAGAATTAGATCGGTTGTTGGTCAAACTGGGTCACACCATCGGGCACGTTTTGGCGTTGGACACTGACCGAGAGGAATTACGACGACGATTACTCGAACGCTCCTTCATCGAGGGACGGTTCGATGACAATCCTGCCACGATTCGGAAACGACTTGAAATCTACGACGCAAGGACGGCACCGCTAATTGATTACTATCGAAAAAAATCGCTCCTGAGAGCCGTGAACGGTACGGGAAGTACCGACGAAGTCTTCTGCCGTATCCAACACGCCTTGCTGGAAAGGTGAACCCGCGGAAAAGAAATCTCTCCCATCCATCCGCTTCTTCCCCTGGCAAAAACCATGCTGAACCTCAGATCCAACCGTGAAATCAAGCAGATGCGGCAAGCCGGTTTAGTTGTCTGGCAAGCACATCAAGCCGTCGCAGAGCGAGTCGTCAACGGCGCGACCACCGCTGAATTGGACGCCGCCGTCGAAGCAGTCTTCGCACGGGTGAACGCCATTCCATTATTCAAGGGCGTTCCCGGAACAACGCCCTTTCCAGCGGCCACCTGCACCTCGGTCAACGAAGAAATCGTGCACGGAATCCCCGGAGATCGCATCCTCGTGTCGGGCGATATCGTGAGCGTTGACACGGGCTGCAAGGTCAATGGATGGTGTGGTGATTCGGCTCAGACTTACCCGGTCGGTCAAATCGACCCGACCAGCCAGCAGTTGCTGGAAGTCACCTCGGGCGTGCTGGACTTGGCCATCGAACTGTTGACCAAGGAACCCACCTGGAGCCGGATTGCCCGACAAATGCAAGACTATGTGGAATCAGCCGGCCTTTCAGTGGTCAAAGAGTTCGTGGGCCATGGAATCGGTCGAGAGCTGCACGAACCGCCTCAAGTGCCCAACTTTTGGAACAAAGACACCTCAAAAAGCGAGGACTTTCGGCTGACCACCGGCTTAGTCTTAGCTATTGAACCGATGGTCAATCTGGGCAGTGGAAAGAGCCACTGCTTGGCCGACCACTGGACGCAAGCGACCCTGGACGGCCAGCGGAGCGCCCACTTTGAGCACACAGTGGCGCTGACCTCGGATGGCCCCTTGCGACTCACCGGACCCCCCGTAGCCGGAGAAGAGCTTCCAGCCTAATTGGTGAACTGGCCGGGAAGTTCTCCTAATCGTCAAGAACCCGGCAACAACAGGCAAACCGGGTAACGAATCGCGATTTTTCGGGTTGCGAATTCGAGTTGTAAAAATGGTAAGGGCAATCGGGCCAAAGGGGGTTTTCGCTGATTCGAGAATTCTCTATACTGACGTGCTTCTAATCGACGGAAATCGAGATTCATAGCAGGACCTCGCCATGAAAGTTCGTGCCAGCGTAAAACGGATCTGCGAAAACTGCAAAGTCGTGCGGCGTCGCGGACGCGTGTACGTGATTTGCAACAATCCGCGCCATAAGCAGCGTCAAGGCTAGTGTTGCCCGATCGCTGGACGGCTGTTGTCCTGCGCGAAGGTTCACTTAGTAAACTTGATTACATAGATTCCTAAGATACCGAAACCCGACTGTATGGAGTCGTAAGACAGATGCCTCGTATCCTTGGTGTTGACATTCCTAACGACCGCGCTATCTCGGTATCGCTGACCTATTTGTACGGGGTTGGGCCGAAGACAGCTCGAGAACTTTGCCACAAGGCAGGGATCGGACCCAATAAGCCGGCTCGCGAAATCGCGGAAGATGAGCTGGGGCGGCTTGCTGCATTGCTGGAACGAGACTACGTAGTAGAAGGCCCACTGCGTCGTCAGTTAGCTCAAAACGTTTCGCGTCTGCGTGACATCGGTTGCTACCGAGGCATACGCCACCGACGCGGACTCCCCGTTCGTGGACAGCGAACTCGCACAAATGCTCGGACGCGCAAGGGCCCGAAAAAGACAGTCGCCGGCAAGAAGGGCGTGAAGGATCTTCGATAGTTCCCCGTCGGTTCCCCAATTAAACAAACAAGACACCCGTTACCTCGGCTAGGTCCTTGGAGGTCATTTCGCAGTGGCAAAGAGCAAGAAGCGTCGAGCGCGTCGCAACGTTACGGTCGCAGTCGCATTTATCAAATCAACGTTCAACAACACAACAGTGACGATCACCGATACCAAGGGCGATACACTGTGTTGGGCAAGTGCCGGTACATGTGGTTTCAAGGGAAGCCGCAAGAGCACTCCGTTTGCCGGACAGTGTGCTGCACAGCAAGCAGCGGAAAAAGCAATTAAGTTTGGCGTGAAGGACATTGATGTTCGAGTAAAGGGGCCCGGCTCTGGACGTGAAAGTGCCATTACCGCTCTCCAATCGGCTGGCCTCAACGTCAAGTCGATGGAAGATTGTACTCCCATCCCTCACAATGGCTGCCGCCCACCCAAGAAGCGTCGAGTCTAATTCGATCTGCCTTGGAGACGTGGTAGTCACAGGCAGACAAATTTAGCGACGTTTCTCAGCGTATTTAACAAAATTCAATCGCCCAGCTGATGCGATTTAAACGGAGGCTACAATGCATATTCGGTGGCGTGGTCTGGAATTGCCCAGTGTCGTAAATTGCGACAAAGAAACACTCACTCGCACCTACGGAAAATTTTGTGCCGAGCCATTCGAACGTGGCTTTGGTTCCACGATCGGAAACAGCCTGCGACGCATCTTGCTTTCCAGCTTGGAAGGCAGTGCCGTCACGCAAATCAAGATTCGTGGTGCTCAGCACGAATTCACCAATATTCCGGGCGTCCTCGAAGATGTCACGGATATCGTTCTCAACGTCAAATCGTTAGTGGTGAAAAAGTTCACGCCGGAAACACGTGTCATCACAATCGACAAATCAACAGCCGGTCCCATTACGGGCGCTGATGTGCAAGTAGATGCAGACATCGACGTGATCAGCCAAGATCTCGTGATCGCTACCCTCACCGACAACGTGCCATTCTTCATGGAAATGGTCGTGGAAAATGGTCGCGGCTATGTTCCCGCAAGCGAACACAGCACAACTGAGCATGAAATTGGCGTGATCCCAATCGATGCCGTCTACAGTCCGATCACTCGCGTGCGATATGAAGTCGAAGAAACACGTGTTGGACAGAAGACAAACTACGACCGGCTCACCATCGAGATCTGGAGCAACGGTTCGGTGACTCCCGACATGGCGATTGTCGAGGCATCTAAGATTCTCCGTAAGCACCTGAATCCCTTCATCCAATACTCGCAACTCGGCGACCGCGTTCACTCGCCTAATCGAGGCACGGGTGGGACGGATGTCGTGCTGGAATCGAAGCTGAATATGAGCTTGGCTGAATTAAAACTCTCCGTTCGAGCCAGTAATTGCTTGGAATCTGAGGGAATTAATTCGGTTCGTGACCTCGTACAACTGACTGAAGACCAGTTGCTGGAAGTTCGCAATTTTGGCGATACAACTCTCAACGAAGTGCGTGAACGACTGACCGAGATGGGTTTACATCTTGGCATGCGAGTTCCGGCTAATAGCTAACAACCAATCACCACGTTTTAGTAGCGGATAGATCGATGCGTCACCGAAGAAAAGGTCGTCGACTGGGAAGATCCTCGAGCCATCGGAAGGCGATGATGAAGAATCTGGCCAGCAGCCTGTTCCTAACAGAGCGAGATGCTGAGTTAGATGACAATGCCCCGAAGGTAAAAGGGCGAGTGATCACCACGGTCGAAAAGGCCAAGGAAGTTCGACCGCTGGTCGAACGGTGCATTACGATTGCTCGTCGCTCCTTGCAGCACACCGAAGCTGCCCAGGCGTTCGCGACCGATGCGGATCGCGGCACAGAACAGTGGAGAGCTTGGCGAGGCAGTGAACAGTGGCGCAAATGGAACGAGGCAATTGCCCCTGTGGTTGCCGCACGCCGACGTGCCATCCAATTGCTGGGAGACAAACAGGCAGTGGGCATCCTGTTCGATGACATTGCACCTCGTTTTTCCGACCGCGATGGCGGATACACTCGCATTCTTAAGATCGCTCAACCACGTCTGGGTGACGCAGGAAAGCAAGCTATTCTCGAATTTGTCGGCGTGAATGACCGCGTCGCACAAGTTAGCCAAAAGCCAGCCTTCGAAGATGGTAGTAACGACGAAGCTGCAAGCGAATCGACGGAATCAGCTCAAGCGACCAGCGAAGAAGCGGCTGATGAGAAGGCCAAAGACGAGTAATCTCGCTCAATCGGGGGACGCTCCGCTCGCTGGATCGCGTCCCCTTCCCTGAGCCAAGGTTCTCCAGCATGGATGCTCGCGGAATCAACTTCACGTCACAAATTCGTGTCGTTATCGACGACATGATTGCTCGCTTACCTGAACTTCAACACATCGATCTCAATCGAGTCGCAATCGCGTTCGCACAGGCGAGGAATCGCTCCCGCTATGGAACTCATGCGACCCTAACTCCCATGCGATTTCTCGATGGATCGCTCACCATGCAACAAGGCCGTCGCACCTATACCGTGCAACGAATCTACGATGATCGTGGTGCCGAACTGCTTTACATTCTGACGTTGTACCTGCCTCGCTTCATGGACGTTGACTTTCATGAAAAACTGGTAACTCTGCTACACGAACTCTGGCACATTAACCCCGAATTCAATGGCGATATTCGCCGCCATGCGGGTCGCTGTTATGCCCACACGCACTCCCAAAAAGAGTACGACGCTCGCATGGAAATACTCGCCAATCGCTGGCTCGCGACACAACCGCGCGACGAATTGCTGAACTTTTTAAAACTTAACTTTTCCGAGCTCAGCAAGGCTTACGGAAGCGTGTTCGGCACGCGCCTTCCAACCCCAAAATTGATTGCCGTCGCCTAGGCTGAGTTACTTGACCAAGCTTCAATTCGCAAGCAA
Organism: Pirellulaceae bacterium; assembly: GCA_029243025.1. NCBI lineage: Bacteria > Pseudomonadati > Planctomycetota > Planctomycetia > Pirellulales > Pirellulaceae > Pirellulaceae bacterium. The sequence continues at coordinate 183,680 of JAQWSU010000006.1, forward strand.
TTACCGCCAAACGACTTTTCCTCTTCGAAACTCGCGGTTAAATGTCACGAAAACCTGCGTCATCTGGCAGCGTATCGACTGCGTTTTGCTGAGCCACAACCAAGTCATTAAGAAAAATGAACACGAAAACCGATCGCCGACCGTGTTCTCCAGACATGATTAAAATAATATTTGTAGCACTTTCACTTAATCGCACAAAATCACCGGGTGCGCTGTGAATGACTTCCCTTTAAAATGCTAGCAATTGATATTTCAGCAAACCCATCAATGGCCAAAAGAAGACCTGTTCAATGATCGGCAACTCAGTTAAGCCATCGCTTTGGATCGCGGCAATTTGCGTTTACTTTCTTCTTAATCAAGTTTCCCACGCTGATACACTCGTCTATGGATTCGACGATGGAACCTTGGGAGATTGGCAATTGATAGGCGTGGATGGCGAAGCACTTCCGCAAGAGAGCGTGACCTGGATTCCGTCAAACGAGACAATCGAATTTAAGTTTCCGTTCAACGGATTCAATCTCTTGCCAGCAACTTCGGCTGATTACCGAATCATTCCTACCCCTTGGGAGAAGCGTGAATGTCTGATGGGCGTCGTCTGCCACACACACATTTTACGATCTCCTGAATTCTTGCTAGACAGCTCGGGCGATCTTTCGATTGACATGATGGGCGGTTGTGGGAACAGCAAAGATTCTTGCGTTTTCGACGTCGACGATCCACCCGGATCACCGGATGAATTGCCGATCCTCCAAACCTACTCAAATACCGATTTACAGGGCTATGCCCTGCTCGATGTCGAGACGAACCAATACGTTCTTCACGCATTTCCAAGTTTTTATAACGATGGCATACATCGCCCAGGAAATCCGTTCGACGCCGAAACGCGTGACGAATGGGAAACGGTTTCAATTTCGCAAGCAGACCTTGCATCGTACGCAAACAACGACAAGGCATATCGCATCGACATCTATGATTCGTACCGTGGTCCTAATAGCTGGATTGGCTTTGACACGGTCACAATCCCTGGTCATCCAGTGGAGGGTGGCGGCAGTATCCCGGGCGACGTGAACAGTGACGGCGCCGTCAATGACGTGGACATGGACGAGCTCAGCGCGGCATTCAAAGCAGGCGACTCGGAAACCCGCTTCGACGTCAACAACGACGGAGCAGTCAACAGTAATGATCGCGTTTTTTGGATCGAATCGATCAACAATAGCTACTTTGGCGATGCCAATCTTGACGGCGAGTTCAACAGCAGCGACCTCGTTACAGTATTCAGTGCCGGCAAATATGAGAGCGGTGAAATGGCTGGTTGGGCAGAAGGCGACTGGGATGGCGACATGACGTTCGGCAGCGGCGATCTGGTCATCGCATTCCGATCGGGCGGATACGAACAAGGCCCTCGTGCTGCTGTAGCTGCCGTTCCAGAACCCTCGAGCGTTGTCCTGCTCTTGATCGGCTTAGTCGCACTCCTGCGACGACGCTAATCCATCAGGGCGATGAAAGTCGTCAAACATAGTCAGAGGTGATGTCGCTTCAATTCGTCTCGACCACAAAGCGAACCCAACCCTTTCTCACTTGGCCGGGCGGACAAATCTGCAAGTGAGCCTCCCGGTTTTTTCCTGCACTAGCAAGATTGTGGGCGTCCGTAGAACAAGTTTGATTTTCAACACAAAAGAAGGGTTGATTCGGCGTGTAGACGACGAGGTGAGTAAATGCCTCATCACTTTCCAACACCAATCGACGTTTCATATCGCGGAACTCAACAACCACAGGCTTATCAGGTTGCATCCCAAAGAACACGTCATCCAGTTTCAGTTGGCCAAACGAAATCGGCTTTCGCAGATCGAACGGAGTTTGTCCGAGTGGAACCAACTCACCTAAAGGCAGTCGCTTTTCGGATTTCATCCAATGAGTCGCTGGCACCGTCAAAAATGTTTTAGCACGATCACCCTGATAGAGAAAATATGGATGCAGGGCAAAACCAAACGGCACGGGCGTCGTTCCTTCAGAATTGTCAACCGAATACACCCAACGAACCGAACCTGAGGCAACCGTGATCGACAAACCGATGCGATGGCGAAGTGGAAATTTGTCGAATCCTTTCATTTTTGCATCGAACACCAATTCAGCATTCAGTGTCGCCTGCTCGTCATTAACCGACGAGCCTGTGACGCGCCAAGGAACGCTGTGCACCAATCCATGAATGAAGTTTCCCGCCGAGTTGGGCGGAAAACGAAATCTTCGTCCCTGAAAACTGAATTGAGCACCGCGCACTCGGTTCGGAGTCGGATAAAGAATCGGAGTTCCAAATCCAACGCCTGGAACCCGACTCAATTCATCAGGTACACGCAAATATTCCACATCCTCCACGCAAAATGAAAACAGATTGCAGCCAGCTTCGGGAATCACTTTCGCGGTCGTCTTTGCCTGAGTCAGCGTATAAACCTGCCAATTGGTTTTCGGGTCTCGCTCAACTTCAACTGTCCCAGCACGAGCAACCGTAGCAGTCAGCAAACAAAAAAGAATCACATGAAGCTTCATCAGGTCACTCCCCAGCCGGATTCTGAACGGGTTCTGAGAACGAAGACGGTTCGAACTTCTGCCACGGAACGGCTCCACCACGTTGGATATGGGCTCGCAACACAGCAGACATCTTGCGAAAGACGGCTGATTCATCCACGGCTCGATCGCTGGCTTCAAGGGGATCCGTTTCTAAATCGTAGAGCTCCAGCGGAGAAAACGGACTATTTTGTAACAGCTTCCACTTGCCCTGTCGCAAGGCCTGAATCGTGAGACCGCCATATCGATCTCCCCCTTCTCGGCGATGAAAGAACAGATCTCGATTCCCAGTCACTTGCGGCTTACCCATCAGCGTAGGAACGAGCGATATCCCATCGATGGAATGCTTCAATTCCACACCCGCGATTTCGCAAAGAGTCGGCAACAGATCCATGGTGAGGCCAATGTTATCGGTGCGTGTTCCTGCTTGAATCTGCCCCGGCCAGACGACACAGGTTGGCACTTTCAGTCCACCCTCATACATACTCTGTTTGCCATCCCGATGATTACCATTTTGGGCACCAACATTCAGTTGCCCGCCATTGTCAGAAGTGAATACGATCAGCGTGTCATTAGACAACCCGCATTCTTCCAAACACCCTAATACCTTCCCGATTGATTGATCCATGTGTTCAATTAAGGCGACAAGCTTGGCTCGCTTGGGATCAATCCCTGCTTCTCGTGATTTCACACGTTGTAACCAATCAGCAGGAGGCTGGATCGGTGTATGCGGGGCGTTATAGGCGAGATAAAGACAGAAGGGTCGATCTTCACCCTCACGAGATCGCAAATAATCACAAGACCACTGCGTGAACAAATCCGTGGCGTGTCCCGAAGGATCGATCTCTTCTTCATTACATCGCATGTAATTAATTCCGTGTCGACGGTGCGTGTAATAATCGTCCATCATGTCCCCCAGGTATCCGTGGAACAGATCAAATCCACGATCCCGAGGACGATTGGGCGCTTCTAAACCCAAATGCCATTTGCCGATAATCGCCGTGTCGTAGCCAACCGACTTCAATAACTCTGGCAACAGTATCGCATTGGGGCTCATATATCCCCAGCTATTTGCGGCGCGCGTTCGAATGACACCCGGCACCCCTACAAGCTCCGGATAACATCCCGTCAACAGCGAGGCACGGGTCGGAGAGCAAACCGGACAGTTCGCATAAAAATTGTCAAATCTCAATCCACGCTTCATCAATCGGTCGATCTGGGGTGATTGAAGATCCTTGGCCCCGTAGGAACTCAAATCTCCATATCCCAAATCATCGACCAAAATCACGAGCATGTTTGGCCGTTCGGGTGCTGCCCCCACCGAAGATGCACAAGAGATGACGGTCAGCAACAGCGCAACCCGAGAAGACCATCGAAATAAGGGACGCTCGCATGCAACGCGATATGATTTTTTAATCATGGTTGACTTCAGATTCTTGATACTTAGCAGATGAAGCAAGTCGGCAAGCCAGGTTTTCCCCGAATGCCACGGCAGGCCGATTGTACTGCCTGGCGAATACCGAGACAATTAATTGCAATTCACAGACCGATTCCATTCAAATACGAATTCGAACCGACGAGGCCGATGAATGTCATTAGCGGGAAAAACATTGTTTATTACCGGAGCAAGCCGGGGCATTGGTAAGGCCATCGCATTACGAGCTGCCAGAGATGGTGCAAACGTCATCGTTGCCGCCAAGACAGATAAGCCACACCCTCGGCTACCTGGGACGGTCCATTCAGCCGTCGACGAAATCGACGCTGCAGGTGGAACGGGTATGGCCTGTGTTGTCGACATTCGTTTTGAAGAACAAGTCGAAGAGGCCGTCGGACGTACTGCGGAAAAATTTGGAGGCATCGACATCCTGGTTAATAATGCGAGTGCAATCTTCTTGGCCGGAACGCTCGATACGCCCATGAAACGCTTCGACCTCATGCATCAGGTCAATGTTCGCGGCACCTACCTTTGCTCTCAAAAGTGTTTGCCGCATCTCTTGTCGGCAAGCAATGCACATATCCTGAACATTTCGCCACCACTCACCATGGAACAACAATGGTTCGCTCCGCACGTTGCCTACACCATGGCAAAATACGGAATGAGTCAATGTGTGCTGGGCATGTCAGCCGAATTTAAATCGAAGCAAATCGCCGTGAATGCGCTCTGGCCTCGCACAGCAATCGCAACCGCAGCTGTACAAAATCTACTGGGAGGTGCTGAAGCGATGCGATGTTGCCGCAAACCAGAAATCATGGCCGACGCGGCTCATTGGATTCTGACGCAAGACAGCTCTTCATGTACGGGCAACTTCTTCGTCGATGATGACGTATTACAAACGGCCGGAATCACGAATTTGGATCAATATGCCATCGACCCAACTGCCGAGCTAATGCCAGATTTCTTTCTTTGATCGCGGTTGTGGGCTGGATGTCAGTGCATGACGAGAAATACTCAACCAAACGAAAACTCCAACAAGCCCGTTGGAGTTCAGTGCAAAAACCAACAAAGACCATCGCACCATGGTTGCTCGCAACGGTGCATTCTATAACAGCCGAAAACCACGACGATATCAAGGAGTACCCCTCGTGAAGGCCGCATATATTGAACAAACAGGTGCCCCCGATCAAATCAAATTTGGGGATCTACCCGACCCAGAACTTTCAGGAAACCAAGTTCTTATTGAAACTAAAGCAGTTGCGGTTAATCCGATCGACACCTACTTACGTAACGGCGCTGGTTACTGGGAAATGCCAATGCCATTTATTCTGGGCTGCGACGTTGCTGGCGAAGTGGTGAGTTGCGGTCCTGAAGCAACTCGCTTTCGAGAAGGCGATCGAGTGTGGGGTAGCAACCAGGGACTGTTAGGCAGACAAGGAACGTTCGCTGAATACTCCGCTATCGATGAGTGCTGGCTCTATCCTACCCAGGACGATGTCAGCGATGAAGATGCGGCTGCCTGTGCCTTAGTCGGTATTACGGCCCATCTAGGATTGTTTCGCGATGCAAAACTCCAATCCGCGGAAAAAATATTTGTGCAAGGCGGCTCTGGCGGAGTGGGATCGATGGTCGTGCAAATGGCCAAAGCAATCGGTGCTCGTGTGATCACAACTGCTGGAAGTGCTGAAAAAGTTGCCATCTGCCGAGAACTCGGAGCGGATGTGGTTATCAACTATCGGGAGCAGGACGTCGTTGCAGAAACGCTCGAATTTGCACCACAAGGAGTCAATGTTGTTTGGGAAACAAAACGAGAACCGGATTTTGATCAACTCACATCGCTATTGGCCGAGCGAGGCCGGCTGATTTTAATGGCCGGACGGGATGCGCGACCCGAGTTTCCGGTCGGACCCTTCTATGTTAAAGGCTGCTCCTTACATGGCTTCGTCATGTTCAAAGCCACTCCAGAAGAACAACAGCATTGTGCCAAAGATATCAACCACTGGCTTGATCAGGGAGCGATTCGATCCCGCATCGGACATCGATTTCAATTGTCAGAAACAGCAGCAGCTCACACTCTCCAAGAAGCAAATACACTTCATCAGGCTGAAACGCTGGCAGGAAAAATCGTCTTGCGTCCCTAATCTGCGTTTGGCTTGCGGCCCACGACAATCCAACCTCGGGCCCGCAAACTCGGCAACAGCCATGGCCGTCGTAGTCGGCCATGACTCGCCGCCCCTATCATGTTCCATTGTTCAACTTCAAAACCTGCTTTGTGCAAGAGCGTATTCAATTCGAATCGCGTGAAAACATGAAGAAAGAAATTACGGATACTCCGATAATCGTACTGGCGATCACCTCGGCCTCGCTGCACCTGACCTCGTGAGCGAATCAGATTTTGCAGCAGCCAACCCGGTCCTCGGGGATCAAAAAGATTGAACCACAGATTGTGGACATGAAGAATGAAGACTCCGCCGGGTCGCAAGATGCGATTCACATGATTGAGGCAAGCCTGTCGACAGCTATCATTGTCGATCATTCCAAGTGTGCTGAACAGACAGATTGCATCATCAACCGACTCATCGCAAAAGCAAGATAGATCAACCACATTAGCTCGGACACAATCGATCTTCAAATTGTCTTCCACTGCCTTTTGCTGCAAGACACGCAACATCTGTTCCGAAAGGTCAACCGCGATACCCGTTCGACCTTCACCAACCAGCGGCAGGAGGGCTCGACCCGTTCCACATCCTAGGTCGATCACGTGCCGATTCAAGCCGATGAATTGTCGCGCAATTTGCAGATCGAGCTGCATCAATTGGTGATCGGCAAAATAGCGATCATAATCAGTTGCGATGTGATCGGCTTGCGTATAGTCCCAAACGCCCCGAGAAACGCCGGGCGGGATCTGCCAGTCGGAACATTCAGATTGATTCATCTCGGTCACTCGTTTGAGTTTAGGTACCGGTTGCGGAGTCAACCGTACTCATCACCCTGGCCGCCTCAACCGGCAATGAAACGGACTAGGGCTCAGACTAGGGATCGGATCGAGCCAACTGAACGAATCCGGCGACTTCGGGCCATTGCTGGTCTGCAAGCCCACCAGTATAATTCGGGATTCGTTGGCGATCATATTGATGATTTGAGAGTGACAGGAGTAACAAAAGTGGCAGTTCGCGTAGCAATTAACGGTTTCGGACGCATCGGTCGACTCACATTTCGCAACATGATCGCTCGCGGAGACGAGTTTGAGATTGTTGGCATCAACGACCTTACCAACAACAAGACCCTTGCCACGCTCTTGAAGTACGACAGTACTCATGGCCGGTTTAGCGGCACTGTCGATTATGACGACGAAAACCTGATTGTCGACGGCAAGAAGATTCGAGTCTTCGAGGTCCGAAATCCGGCTGAACTCCCCTGGGGTGACTTGGGAGTCGACGTTGTTGTCGAAAGTACGGGTGTGTTCACGGCTCGTAAATCGGATAGCAAGCCTGGCTATGACTCGCATCTGGACGCCGGTGCCAAACGGGTTGTAATCAGTGCACCCGCCAAGGACGAACCTGACTTGACCGTCGTGTTGGGCGTCAACGACGACAAGCTGACCGCCGATATGAAATGTATTTCGAATGCAAGTTGCACAACCAACTGCTTGGCTCCAGTTGCGAAAGTGCTGCAGGATTCATTCGGCATTGAGCGGGGTCTGATGACGACCGTGCATGCTTATACGAATGACCAGCGCGTTCAAGACATGCCACACAGCGATCTCTATCGTGCTCGAGCAGCTGCCCAAAACATCATCCCCACGACCACCGGTGCTGCGAAAGCTGTCGGATTGGTCATTCCGGAGCTGCAAGGCAAACTAACCGGTATCGCCATGCGAGTTCCCGTTGTGACGGGCAGCGTCGTCGATCTCACTGCAGACCTGACGAAAAAAGCTTCGGCGGACGACATCAATGCGGCCGTCAAGGCAGCTGCTGAGGGCCCCTTGAAAGGCATTCTCTACTACACCGAGGATCCGATCGTCTCCAGCGACATCATTGGCGATCCGCACAGCTCCATTTTTGCCGCACCATTCACGCAAGCCCTGCACGATCAAATGATTAAGATCGTGAGCTGGTATGACAACGAATGGGGCTACAGCAGCCGAACGACCGACTTGGTCGCTCGATTTGGCAAAATGTAGTCCACTTCGCTTCTAACGAACAATACCATTCGCCCTTGGTTTTGCCCGCCGGCAACCAAGGGCGTTTTGCTGCCATCGCTCTCTGGCACAAAACAACTCCGAAATACCCTCTCGAATTCCCGGGGGCGACCCGGCTGAAATCGCATTTCAGTGATCTGATTTCACAGGAAGTCGGTCGGCAATCAAACTGCATTCCGGCAACTCAAACTGCGAACAACTCGCGAAGGGCCTTACCCGTCCAACTGGCTTCTACGTTCGCCAGCTGTTCGGGAGTCCCGGAGGCGACCACGGCGCCCCCCGCATCTCCCCCTTCAGGCCCCATGTCGATCACCCAGTCAGCCGCCTTAATCACATCCAAATTGTGCTCAATCACAACAACCGTATTCCCTTTTTCGACGAGGCGGTTCAGCACGCCCAACAATCTCTGGATATCGACAAAATGGAGTCCGGTGGTCGGTTCATCCAATAGATAGAGCGTTTTTCCCGTGTCGACACGCGCTAATTCGGTAGCCAGCTTGATTCGCTGAGCCTCGCCGCCAGATAGCGTTGTCGAAGGCTGTCCTAACGGCAGATAGCCGAGTCCAACGTCCAGCAGTGTTTGCAGCAACCGCGCTGTCGTGGAAAAATTCTCGAAGAACTCAACCGCATCGGCGATCCTCATATCAAGCACATCGGCGATCGAACGCCCTCGATAATGGACTCGAAGCGTTTGACGATTGAACCTTGCTCCCTGACATTCGTCGCAGGTAACGTACAAGTCAGGCAAAAAGTTCATTTCAATTTTCTGCACGCCCTGCCCTTGGCATGCCTCGCAGCGCCCGCCTTTGACGTTAAAACTAAATCGACCCACACCAAACCCACGCTGCTTGGCTTCGCGTGTGCCGGCGAAGATTTTGCGAATCTCGTCGAAGACGCCTGTGTAAGTGGCCGGATTACTGCGGGGTGTACGACCGATCGGAGATTGGTCGATGGGCACGACCTTGTCAATCTGACTTGCACCTCGCAAACTTTTGTGAGGTCCGGGCTTAGGAGCCATCCCCCCCAAGCGCCGAATCAGCGCGGGGGCGAATGTCTCGTTGATCAATGAACTCTTTCCGGAACCGCTTACCCCGCTGATACAGACGAGAGCTCCCAGGGGGATTCTCACACTGACTTCTTTAAGATTGTTGATCCGAGCCCCTTCGATCGTCAGCGATCGAGTCTTCGCCGTGCGTCGCCGTTTTTTTGGCACGGGTATCTCCTTCACACCGGACAAGTAGACACCCGTGGTTGAGTTGGGATCAGCACTCACATCGGCCGGCGTCCCTTGCGAAACAAGAAAACCACCTCGGTCTCCTGCGCCTGGCCCCATATCAATCAATTGATCGGCTTGCCGCATCATGGCCTCATCATGCTCAACCACTAATACGGTATTGCCGAGTGACTGCAATTCTCGCAGCGCTTCAATCAACCGCTGATTGTCACGATGATGCAGTCCGATCGACGGCTCATCCAAAATGTAACAGACACCGACAAGCCCCGATCCAATGCTTGTCGCTAGCCGCACCCGTTGCAGCTCACCTCCACTTAATGTTTCCGTGGGTCGATCGAGCGTTAGATAACCAACACCCACCTTGTCCAAAAACTTGAGCCGGTTGTTGATCTCGTTCAAAAGCGGCCGTGCAATATCCCATTCCTCATCTAAAAACGACAAACCCCCGAAAAAATCTCGACTTTTCTGAATCGACAAGGCAACAATTTCATTGATACCCTTTCCATTTAGAAGAACGCTGGTGGCCTCAGGACGCAAACGTGACCCGTTACAAGCTTGGCAACTAACAATGCCACGAAACGTTTCCAAATGCGTCAAACGTTTCTTGTTGGTTGCCGTGGAATACTCCTTTTCCAACAAGATCAATAAACCAACAAACTTCTTCTGATCGCCCGTCAAAAACTTTTCGAACAGCTTGGAGCTCCATTCCGAGACTGGCTGCGCGACGTCGACCCGATTGGCTTTAAAGAACGCTTCACATTGTTTGAGTTGTTTGGCCAGTGCGGAACGGCTCAAACTTCGCCAAGGTTCGATGGCGCCCGAATCGATCGATCGATCTGCATCGGGTATTACGAGTTCTGGATCAAACTCATCAATGACCCCCAACCCCTCACAAACCGGGCAGGCTCCATAGGGACTGTTAAAACTAAAAGTGCGTGGCTCCAACTCCTCGTAACTCAAATTACAGTCAGCGCACGCATAATCGGTACTGAACAATTCGTTTGTCCAGGGCATCGGATTCTTTCCCGAGGCTTCTTCCTCGGGAGTCAAGTAGCAGGCAACAACCAAACCTTCGCCATGATGAATCGCCAATCGTATTGACTCACCCACCCGCGCCGTGACACCTGGCCGAATGATCACACGATCAACGACCGCATCAATATGATGAACTTTACGAGGAGCCAATTCAGGAACATTCTCGAGATCCACCACCGCACTGTCGACGCGCGCTCGCACAAATCCAGCTTTTCGAATCCGAGCAAAAATATCTTTGTGAGCGCCTTTGCGACCGCGGACCATCGGAGCCATGATCATGACCTTCGTGCCCTCAGGCATTTGCATGAGGCGATCCTGAATCTGCTCAGCAGCCTGTTGCTTGATCTCTCGACCACAGCGGTAGCAGTGCGGACTCCCCAACCGGGCCATCAGCAGTCGCAGATAATCATAAATCTCGGTGACCGTCGCCACCGTACTGCGCCGATTCATTTGGCCGGAACGCTGATCGATACAAATTGTCGGCTGCAGCCCTTCGATCAAATCAACATCTGGCCGCTGCATTTGATCGAGAAACTGTCTTGCATAAACCGAGAGGCTTTCGACATATTGTCGCTGCCCTTCCGCATACAACGTGTCAAAGGCCAACGAACTCTTGCCTGACCCACTCGGCCCTGTGATCACGACAAAGCGATTTCGCGGAACAGTGAGGCTCAGATTCTTCAAATTATGAACGCGAGCCCCACGAATCTGCACATGCCCGTTCGTTGTGACCGAATCGCTGTTGGCTGGCACGACTTTCGACGCCATAGTTGCTCTGCCAATGTTGTTGCCGGAACGCTAAACTTGCTACCGTAACAAAGGCCAATCGGCGGGGCAAGTCTTAGCTAGCAATCAGGACGAACATGAAAAAAACCTTGCACACGCAGCCCGACTATGCGGCCCGCGAATCGGCCTACCTGGCCGACTATGCGATGCACAGCATTGACACTGGTGGTCGTGAGCAAGCCGAAACAGAACACCCCTATCGAGGCCCTTTTCAACGAGACCGAGACCGTATCCTGCATTCGGCCGCCTTTCGACGATTAAGCGGCAAGACACAGGTGTTTACCGGCAACATGGGCGATTACCATCGAACGCGACTCACCCACACGATGGAGGTCGCATCGATCGCCCGCACCATCGGACGCACCTTGCAACTGAATGAGGATTTGATCGAAGCGATGGCATTGCTTCACGATATTGGCCATCCCCCTTTCGGTCACGCAGGGGAGGACACATTGAACGATTGTCTTGAATCCGAAGGCGGATTTTCACACAATCGTTTTGCACTCACCTTAGTCACAGAACTCGAACGCCCCTACCCAACATTTCCTGGGTTAAATCTAACTCGCGAGGTCCTTAATGGCCAAGTGGGGCGCGCCATGAAGCAAGAAGTAAAACAATACCCTCTGCTGGAAGCTCAGGTCGTCGACATCGCAGACAGCATCACTTACGACGCCCACGATGTGGATGATGCCGTAAAGCTCAACCTGCTTTCTATTCAACAACTCGAGGACGTTCCATTAATTAGCAGTTGTCTGCAACGCATACGGGATCGATTCGGAGTGCTCAAAGGCAAGGCATTGCGACGAACGCTTGTCCATGAATTAATTGATTGCCAGGTGAGCAACGTGCTGGCTTTCAGTCGATCAGCGATTGCCCGTCATCAGTTCACCAGCGCGGTGGCTGCTCAGCAGGTGGAGCGGACGGTGACGACGGGCACGAAGATGACAGAAGAAAAACGGGCCTTGGAAACATTTCTTTATCATCGTGTCTATCGCCATGAACAAGTGGTGGCAGGCCGACATCAGGCACAACAACAATTGCTTGAAGCGTTTGATATTTTAACCACGTCTCCCGAGCGGTTGCCCATCAAGTTTCAAGATCGGATGCAAACAACAGGAATTCGACGTGCCGCGGCCGACTATCTCGCAGGCATGACCGATCAATTCTTCTCGCGACAGCACCAGGTGCTGAGCCAATCGTGAGTGACCTCTCGGACAGCCCTGCCTCAACACAACTCACGAATCACACGCCCCAACAGCTTCAATTCTCCTCGCCGGTAATATCGGCCTAAACCAGCCGATCACCCGTTGGACAGCAGCGAATAAAACGGATCTGTGTTGGGACCACAACAATCCTACAGCTCAAAAAAACCTGCGGGACTAGTCGCGAACAGGGTGCAGATGATAACTTGGAAGGATAAGATGATGTTTTTGCATGCCCCAAAAGCACTCTGAACTACCGAGAGACAGGGCACTCCACACCCCCACTCGTATCCGCGAAGCAGCACGATTGATACGATCGGAGTCATGACTTCGTATCGTACCGTTTCGCATCGGTTGGTTAAGTTTACTTGCCAAGTTAATTGGCTACCCCAGAGAACCAACAGGCGGTAAAATCGAAATGGCACTGTTCATCCTCCGCTGCGCATTCCTGCTGGTCGCGATTGGCCTTTCAGTCACATTCATTAATTCTGATTCACTCGTGCCGGCAGATCCCGAATGGTCGCCGTTCGCCGTCGTGTTAATCGTGGTGGGTCTGGCCTGTGCCGTCATCATTCTGGATCTCTTCATTCCACGCAAGCGAATTGAGACGATTACGGCGATCTATTTCGGCCTGCTGGTCGGACTCTTCATGACCTTCATTGCCAACATCGCGATGACGCCAATCGTTCCGGAAGATTATCGCACCGCCATTCAATTGCTACTTGCAATGATGCTCTGCTACACGTGCGTCAGCATTTTAATTCAGACCAAAGATGACTTTCGATTCATCATTCCCTACGTCGAATTCGCCAAGGAAGTAAAAGGAATCAAGCCGTACATTCTCGATACAAGCGTCGTGATCGATGGTCGCATCGCGGATGTGGTCGACGCGGGGGTCCTGGACAACCAATTGATTATGCCCAGGTTTGTCTTGGCCGAATTGCAAAACATTGCCGACAGCAACGACAAACTCCGACGGAGTCGTGGGCGTCGCGGCTTGGATATTTTGAATCGACTAAGGACGACCCCTGAGATCGACCTGAAGATCTACGATCGCGAACATCCCGAGATGGCTTCGCAACCGGTTGATATGAAACTTGTCTTGCTCGCACGCCGCCTCGAAGGCAAGTTGGTGACCGGTGATTACAACCTCAACAAGGTGGCGAGAATTCACAACGTGGAAGTGCTGAATCTCAACGATTTAGCCAATGCGTTGAAACCCATTTTCCTCCCCGGCGAGCATTTAGTCGTACGAGTCGTCAAAGAGGGCGAGGAGAGTGGTCAGGGAGTCGGCTACTTGGACGACGGTACGATGATCGTGATCGAGGGTGGTCGCCCTTACGTGAAAGAGACCGTCAAAGTTGACGTCACCAGTGTTTTGCAAACGAGTGCAGGACGGATGATCTTTGGCCGGTTCGAAGCCGCGATAGAGGAACCCCAGAAAAACAAAAACGCTCAAGAGAGTTAGGCTCAAACGCTACGTACCCACCTCGGCCTCGATACGCTGAGCGATTTCTGCCACTTTGTGAGATACAAAGCGGATTCGCCCCTTCCGATCGACGAGCATCAGTTTCGGAATAGATCGAACATCGTACTTCTTGGCAGTCTCTGTTGCCTCTTTACCGATCAGATTCGCCCACGGTAACTCTTCCTGGGAAAGAAACTCGGCCACCACCTTCAAGTCTTCATCCAGATTGACTCCTACGATCTGTAGCCCTTGCGTTTGATACTGTTTCGCCAGGGTTCGCAGTTCTGGCATGGCTTTCCGGCAAGGGCCGCACCACGTCGCCCAAAAATCGACAACGACCCAATTCCCACGATAGGTATCCCAATCAAAGCGACCTCCATCGGCCGTGACCCCAGTCAACACAAGAGGCTTGTTCAAGTAATCTTTCTGAGAGCCGGCAGACTGGGCAATTCGCTTCCCATAGGCCGCTAATTGCTTGTCGTCGCTTTTTACGAATTCCGTCCCCAAGCGTTGAAAATAAGTCTCTCGATCCGGCGCATCGAGTCGATTGACCACATGCACCGATTGGGAAGCTAAGCGAAGATGTCGCCCATTCAACGACTGTTGTTCGCAAAATTCGATCAAAGCGTTCAACAAACCGGGGAGTTCATCCTTCGCCGTATCGTCGGACGCCAATGCCTGTTGTTCCAGTTGGAGAAATCGCATTTCGTTGACAACCGCCGGCCGTGGATCATCCTTCCATTGATCAATGGTTCGGTTTAACGCCTCTTCCGATTTTGCACTGCCCCAGGACGCATCTCGGTGAAGGTATTTTGTCTTCGCCAGCAAAGCGATCGTCTTCCACCGTTCCTTCGCGTCCGAAGCAAGCAATCGGTCCGAAGCTTCGACAACGCCGAGCGAAAATCCTTTTCGACGCTGAATGCTGCGAGGCTTATCCTGCATTTCCAGAATGAAGTCGATCAAACCGATGGCGGTGGCATCGGCCGGAGGAGCGTAAGGATTTGTCTCCTGCAACTCTTTTGACAACCCGGTCACTGCCGAAGCCTCTTGGCTTTTCGCCGCTTCAACATCCGACTCAGGTGAAAGAACGGCGACGTAACGCAAGCCATTCCTGTCGCGCGCGATTTCGGCCGTATCAGAACTTCCGAGTCGCTCTTTTAAGAGGGATTGCAAGCGGTCCCCTTTCGAATGGATGTCAAGCACGACTCCCTGCGGACCAATGAGCAACGTGTAAGGCACTGACTCGACCCCAGCACGTAAGGCGTTTGGATTCTGATAGCCCGCCGCACTGGCATCCGGATTAACAATGATCGGCAACGAGAGTGGATTTTCCTGCAAATATCTTTCCAGACCATTTCGATCGTCATCCAAATTAATCGTGACGATTTTCACCCCTTGATCGCGATACGGCGCGATTGTTCGTCTTAAGCTGCGAACTTCCTGCACCCAGCCACTGTGCCAGCTTTGCCAAAAACAAACCACCACGTGGTGCCCTCGATAAGCTTCCCAATCAAACGGTTCGCCATCCAATAGGACTCCGTCTATCTGCATGGGCTTACCAATCGAATCCATCCGTTGCTCGGCCAACTGCACCGAACGATTCAGACTTGCCATCAGCTCTTCATCAGTGCTTTCGTAATGATCCTGCACGATTTGATACACTTGCCGTGCCGACTCAAAGCTGCCGCGTGATTCAAAGGTGAGGGCTGCTTGAAGCGCGTAGCCCAACACGTCATCTCGCGTGCGGCTATCCTTCAAGGCCTCGCTTACCGTTTCGCCGAGCGATGCCAGTCCAGTTGCGTCTCCCGTTAACGCTTCACTGACACGTTGGGTAATTCTGACTTGTGTCGCTTCGCCGATCAGCGCCCTGGCGCTGGCTGCCACTTCCGTATCGGCATCTTTCTGAAAACGCTCACCGACAGATTCGAGT
This sequence comes from Pirellulaceae bacterium, assembly GCA_029243025.1. Lineage (NCBI taxonomy): Bacteria > Pseudomonadati > Planctomycetota > Planctomycetia > Pirellulales > Pirellulaceae > Pirellulaceae bacterium. The sequence continues at coordinate 199,533 of JAQWSU010000006.1, forward strand.
ATATCGGCCGATAAGGCAACGTGCCCCTGTTGAAAAACTAAACCGGCCGTACGACTCGCCGTGTTGAACGCCGTCGAATCAAGGTTGGGATGTTGCAGAAAACTCTCCAACTGGCTTCGCAGTGCCGAATCATCTTGCTCTTGCGAATTCAAGAACGTATTTACTTGGCCTTCAAATTCCGCGATTAAAACGAATCGCTCGAGATCCGCATTACCACTCGATTTTAGTTCGACAACAAACTTGTCATACGCAACTCGACCCTCTTCAGAGTTCAAAAGCGCAAGCGTCTGTAACGCTTGCAACTTCAATCGGCTTGCCAACAATCGAGTTCTGGCATCATTTTCTTGAGCCAGAATCTTGTTACATGCTTCGGCTCGAGCTTCCATCACACGGTTCAGAACGACAAGATGCTCGCTCTTCATTTGTCGCGACGAGAGATCCATGCCATTCAACTCACTGGCTTGAATTTCATCGATGAATTCAAGCAACTCTTCGGTCGTGCCATTTGGCACGTCAATGGGTTCGACAGACGCGCTAAGCGGATTCGCTCCCACCGCCTCCAACAAACTAACCTCCGATGATGATTCCTCGATCGAGGGGCGACAGCCGATCGACAGGAGAAGGGTTGAGGCGACCAACCAACAGAACATCCAACGACAACGAATGGATCTCAAATCGTTCATGAAAGCTCACTTAGCTTTTGATTGCAGAATAAAAGTGGGACACAGTAGGAATTCGGCTACTCCCAATTTAAAAAAGCTCTGCGAATCGAAGAAGCTCGATTCGACCTCATCGGCTAGAATTCTGCACAAATCGCTGCGTGCTAGCACCCCCAGCAGGCTCTCAAGCCGTTCCCCCCTCGTTCACGACGCGGCTTAACGCCAATGATCCGTGGGTGCATAAATCGAGCGGCCCCCATCGACTGGTAAGCAAACGCCCGTCAGGTACTCGTGCTCGAGCAAAAACAGGGTCGCGTCCACCACATGCTCGGGCTTACCCTCTCGTTTAAGTAAGGAGGAATCGATTGCAGCTTGGCGCGCGGCTGAAGGCAGGTCGTCGGGCAAGGTCACAGGACCCGGCAGAACCGCATTGACCCGAATGCGAGGATTTCGCCGAGCTAACTCGATCGCAAAGTCACGGGTAATCGTAGGGATCGCCCCCTTCGAGGCGAAATAGGCCGCATAGGCTTCGTACGGTCGTCGCGTCGCCCAATCTCCAAAGTTGACAATCACCCCGCCGGACGGTTGATCAACCATGATTTGTCCACCGATCTGGCAGCAGAGAAACGTGCCGAGTGTGTTCACCTCAAAATGGCGCCGGACGTCGTTGTCCGAAATTTCTGACAGTTCACGTCGCTCCCAAATTGATGCACAATTGGCGAGCGCATCTAAGCGTCCAAAAGCCCGTTGGCATTCCTCAAATATTTTTTCGACTTCGGTTTGCTTACTAAGATCGGCAACCTGCCAAATGGCGTCGGTCCCCTGAGAGCGCAGCTCCTCGACAAACTGCTCGGCCTCGGTAGCCGATCGATTCGCGTGGATCACAAGTCGATAACCATTTCGAGCCAGATCGCGAGCGATCGATTGACCAAGACGGTGCTTCGCCCCACTCCCAGTCACCAAGGCAACCGGTTGTTCCGTTCCGAATAGTGCGTGATGTTTGGTTTCATTTATCATCGTGGACTCTCACCTTCATCTCAGTAACCTTCGTCGAGCGTAGTCGATGCCGTAGCCGCACGCGTAGATCGCGAGTACTCCACCGAGGCATGTTAGCTGCGTGACACGTTCTGGCAGAACGTATTGAACAATATCCGACAGTTTTGCGACCCAGACAACCATTGCCACTGCAAAGGCAAGTAGCCAAATTGAACGGGCCTTGCTGGCAACAAGTGGGAACAGAACATTGCTGAGACTGGCAACCAAAGCGATCACTGCAACAGCCGTCGCCGACATCGTGATGCCCACCAAAGCAGCAACGCAAAGTCGATTTGTTCGTTGGAAACGGGTTGTCAGTTGGGGTTCGACCAACAAGCCAACCAAGCCGCCAAATGCTCCACCTAGTAGTGGATTGACCCACATTTGATCATCTTGAAGCAACCGCGTGGTGATCGGACTTGCCCAATTGCTGCAGACAAATCCGATCAGACAAGGAAGAAACAGTGCAGCGGTGACCGGATGCCCATCCAGATCCATCAAGGCAACACAAAAGATCGTAGAAAACAGCAAAGCATGAATCGCAAACAAGCTTAAACGCACGTCCACTGACGCAATACGATTTTGCAGCTGCCAAACATCGGCCCACCAAAATATCAGAAACGCCGCCGCCACAATACCCTCAACGATCGGATAGCGCCTCGAGATCGGCACCTGGCAATCTCGACAGCGGCCTTTCAGCAATAGCCAGCCAAGCACTGGGAGGTTATCGCGCGCGCGGATCGCATGCTGACAATTTGGGCAACAAGATCCAGGATGCATCAAACTCATACCGGCCGGTATTCGATAAACAACCACATTCATAAAACTGCCGATACATCCACCCAAGAAGCAAAACCAGATTGCTGCCAGCCAGGGTAATTGATCAATGGCAATCGTGAGTGATTCGAGGCTTGTTTGGGCGATGTTCACCGAGTTTCCTAACTGCTTGAGCAGCCTTTCTGGCTTCGGCGCGACGACGATGCCTTGCCTTGGTGTGAAGATTCTGCTGGAAGCACTAGAATGTGGCAAGTCACCTATCGGTGACATCCGCAACCCGAGTCCAAAACCATCTTGAATCTGGAATCATTCGCATGCAGTTTACCACCCGACAGGAATCTATCGAACAGGTCGAAGCTGATGCCGTTGTCGTCGGCGTCTATCAGGACCGTCTCAGTTCGGCCGCTCAGATCATTGATGAAGTGAGCAACGGATTGATCCAACGGCTGCTGGAATCAGAGGAATTTAAAGCCGAAATTGGCTCAATCAAGACCTTATATTATCTTAGCGGTGTCAAAAGTCCGATCGTGGTGTTGATCGGACTGGGCGATTCGAATGAGCTTCAACCAGGCAACGCCTATCGGGCGACTGCGACAGCAGCTCGAAGTTTGTCGAGCGGTCATCGCGATCGGCTAGCCTTTGCCGCAGATGAATCATGGTCGTCGGCCTGCATCGAAGCCGCCGTTGCTGGATCTCTGATTGGATTTCAGGGCCCCGGCCTCTATCAGACTGAGCAGAAGCGAACGCCACCGGCCGGATTAATCTGGCTGACCAAGGACGACGAAGCAGGTCAAAAAGGCATACTCATCGGGGAAAGTGTAAATCTGACGCGTCGCCTGGTCGACGAACCACCTCATGCGATGTATCCCGAATCATTTGCCAACGTCGCCCAAGAGGTTGCTACAGAAGCGGGGATGAATTGTGAGATTTGGGACGAACAGAAGCTCGAATCGGAAAACTGCGGCGCGTTGCTCGCTGTCGCTCGAGGCTCTTCCCGACCACCACGAATGGTGATCCTGAGACATCAAGGCGGCAACGCAGCAGATGATTGGCTGGCATTGGTAGGCAAAGGTGTTACGTTCGATTCAGGTGGCCTGTCACTGAAGCCCAGTGAATCGATGAAGACAATGAAGTGTGATATGGCAGGAGCCGCCACCGTATTAGGAGCAATGCGAGCAATTGCCAGATTAAAACTGCCGATCAACGTGATGGGACTGATGGGGCTAGTGGAAAACATGCCTGGCGCCGACGCGTACAAGCTGGGTGACGTCCTGACTGCAAAAAATGGTACGACTATCGAAGTCCACAATACGGACGCCGAAGGGCGACTCGTCTTGGCAGACGCTTTATCCGTGGCCGTCGAGAACAACGCAAAACATATCGTCGACTTGGCGACGCTTACTGGTGCTTGTGTCGTCGCACTCGGCTTGGATGTCGCAGGACTGATGACAAACGATCAAGCCTGGTGTGACGCGATCGCATCGGCCGCTGACAGCGCTGGCGAGCAAGTCTGGCAGTTGCCCATGTTCCCGGAATATGGGAAGCAAATTCTAGGGAGCGTAGCTGACATCAAAAACGTCGGCGAGGGCCGCTGGGGCGGTGCGATCACTGCGGCAAAGTTACTCGAAAGATTTGTCGATGAGACTCCTTGGACACACATCGACATCGCAGGACCTGCTTTTCTTGAAAAACCGAAGCCCTGGCTTGAGACTGGAGCCAGCGGCGCCCTTGTACGCACACTCATCGAGCTGGCTCGCCAATCCTGATGCTCTCGCATGAAGAGCACGCTTACACCCCGCGGCAGGCCGAAAACAGTGCGTGCCGCGCCGAGATCCCGCGCGGATCAAGGCGAACGATGTTTGTTCCGCGACGCTTCACGAAACCCCGTGTTTTCGCACCTAACCTTCGCACCTAACCGGTGAGACGCATCTGTCGCAAGTGGCCGACCGTGCCCATCTGTGTATCATCGGCAACAACACCGAATCGCTCCGCAAGCATCGAAGCATATCGACTTCGATTCGCAAGCTTTAGTTGATACGCATCACAACAAGAAATCACAGCCCCCTACCTTTTCCCGAGGAGCGGATCACACGGCACTATAAACATGACTGACGTAAATCATGCGCAAACGCAATCCCTGCACAAAAGATATCCACAACAGCATTTGATTGATAATGAATCGGATAAAACAGAATCTTAGGCGACGCATTAACGAGAGGTCTTTCCTGCGAAAATCGGGGACGAGGTAAATCGTGGCACTAACGGCCGTACTTAGCAACCCGATGTAAAAGATGGGCACCCAACCCATCAGGCTTGCACCAATCATCAAAAGAATACCTATATTCATCGAAAGCAATGACGAGAGAAAGATGATGATCGTCACCGGACATGGCCTTGCCACCCAGCACTGATGGTCGGTCGCTTCTGGATCACGAGCGCCCGTACTAGAAAAGATCTCAATACCCCCCTTCGAAATTTTTCGCATCAGTATCACCTGGTAACATGCAGTCAACCACCACTGTTGGATAATTTTTTTGAATGTGAAATTTGCAGTGTGTCGAACTTGCGCACTCGGGTAGGAGAACAGGCTACCCCGCTCGCTGAATCGAATGCCCATGTCAACATCTTCACATGCACGCATCTTGATATCGAAATCGCCAACTTCGGAAAAAACACTTCGGCGATAACCGACGTTGCCACCTTGGAAGAAGAGGCTGACGGCTTTCTGCTGTTCCATTGGCAGATAGCGAAAGGTGAAGTATTTCTGATTCCAACGAATAATCATCGGGCCACCTCAGCAGTTGCCACCTTATATTTTTGGCGATAGAAATCACCCCACGCCGTGCAGTCGTCATCACGAAATGAAATACCACCCCCGCAGGAAACTACCTGGGAGTCGTATTCGAACGGTAACATCATGTTTTGAACCCAATCTTTTGGTGCCAGACAATCATCGTCGATAAAAAGCACGACGTCCGAGGATGAATTTGCATTTTGAATCGCACAATTCCGCGCGGCAACAACCCCGGGCGTCCTTTCACAAACCCAGCGAAATTTCGAAAAGGAGGACACGTATTCCTCGAGCAAGGCTACTGTTTCATCGGATGAGCCATTGTCAATAACAAGAATTTCCTCAGGCTGCCGCGACTGGATCAACAACGAATCGATGGTTTGCCGCAGTGAAGCGGCACGATTAAATGTAGGAATCAGTACCGACACGCGAAGTTGCTTTCGCTCTGAACCGCGCAACAGTGATTGTGCTGCAAAACAAGCCTCCGCATTGTTACCATTCGCCTGTAGATCGGCAATTTGCTCGAGCCGCTCAGAATCCCTGGCCTGATCACGTTCAAGCCAATAAAGAATTTCACCGAGGGCAAAGAGCAGCGTTGTTGGACCGTTGAGAAACAAAAACGCAGTACCGTCCGCAAGCCTCTTTGCCTCGCGACGGTTCACCGTTGCCAAAGGAGTATTTCCATTTCCAGGAACTTCGTCATCGCAGATCGCTGCAAAAGTCAATGGATTTTGTTCCACCGTCAGAATGGAATAGTTATCCCCTGAAAGTAAGGGAAGAAGTACGCCTCCGACGTAGGCATAATGCGTGTTTTTTTTTCGCCGAAGCTCGTCGATCTCTGCCAATGAGGGAAAGTCCAACTGTCTGATCTCAAAAGATTGCGGGATCTCACTGAAGGCACGAATAATCGAGATGGGTACAGTTTCGCGAAACAAGCGGTTCGGAATCACCGCGTGCATATTTTGCATCGAACCACGAGTCTCGATAGTGGACAATAGCTCATTTCGAAAACAGGAAAACATCAACTCGGCATTGCCGCGCACATTCGTGGGAAGCGGAACCACCTCGTCGAGCCGCTCAGTAATCCGTTGTAAAACATAGCGAGCAAGTGTTTCATCAAAAGAAAGGTGCTCTAAATAAAGCAGAAACTTTCGCCACACGTCCGACATGATCGCAAGTCGGATCGCACCCGGTGACAACGAAGACGATAGGGTTGACAGGGTTTTTGAAATTAAAGGCAAATCTCCTCGTACAAATATCGGGCGGAGTTGATTTGCGATCGCCAATAGGTAGGGCTTGGTGATTTGAAGAGTGCTCTCGAATTCCTCGATCGTCAGGATCCCCACTTCATCTGAATTGGCCAGTGGCAGAAACAAACGGCGCAAGAATACGAGGGTGACCTCAATGTCATCACGAATCCTTTCAGACTCTTCAACGGATTTGATCAGAACAAAAAAATCAATATCACTGATTCCGTAACGCATCGTTCCCCGAGCAGCACTCCCCGAGAGCACCACCGCAATCACATGCGGATTGCGTCGCAAGAGAAACACCAGCGCTCGAACACTCAACCAATAATACAATCGGAAAAGAATGCGAACCGGTGTGTTCGATAATGCAAGACCGATTCTACGGCAACGTATCTGGCGAAGCGTTGGAATGAAAGTCATTATCTTGATGCAAAAAAGATCCTTCGTAACCGCATCAGCCAACAATAAACAACTTCGATAAAGATGCGGGAGCATGATTCTAATTCAGAAAGAAATGACGGTGCAAAGCAGATTCACCGCTAATCGAGTTTTTTCTCAAAAACCCGTTACCTTGGCAAAATTCGGGCCGCGAAAAACACCCCTCGGCGTCTTTCGAGCGATCCGTGGCCTACAAAAGGTCCAAATCGAGGCCGATTGCGCGAGATTTTGCCGGTTGCCAGCCAGCAACCAGGCCCAAAAGCTGAAAACAACAGGTATAATTCCGGCAATATTCCGAAATGGGAAACGAATTTATGGGCGAGTACTAAGTTCGAATTCCTGATCCAGCTGGGGTCTGCACGATGTTTAACGTCTTTCTTTTTGCCGCAGTTATCGGTGGAACCATCTTTGTGTTTCAATTCGTGCTGGCCCTTGTCGGCATGGGGACCGAAGACGTCGATTTTGGTGATGGGATTCCTGAAGATTTAGACCTGGCAGATGGCACAATCCCACTCGACCATGGGTCAACGTCACTGTTCGGCGTTATTTCCCTTCGAACAGTCGTAGCAGCCGTAACATTTTTTGGACTGGCCGGTATGGCAGCTCTAGAAGGCGGACTGCACGATGGCTTGGCTGCGTTGATCGCAATTGCCAGTGGTCTCGCTGCCATGTATGCCGTGCACTGGTTGATGAAGCAGCTCTACAACCTGCGACAGGATGGATCAGTCCGCATTCAACGTTCACTCGGAAAAACCGCCACGGTCTATATTCCCATTCCAGCCGGACGCAGCGGTAGCGGGAAAATCCAAATCCGCATGCAAGGGCGAATTATGGAGTACGCAGCCATCACCGGCGGACCTGAAAAACTTAGTACGGGTGCTAAAGTTGTCGTGATCGACGTGGTGACTCCTACCACTCTAGAGGTGGAGCCAATTCGAGAAACGGTCGCTTCGGCATAACAGTCAAAACGGTCACGATCGTCACTTGAACCGATTCCGTACATCCGTGAAGGAATGAAGCTACCATCATGCCTGACAACTCAAATGCCTGGGTGTTTTTAGCGATCATCACGATAGCGATCGTGATGCTGCTACTCTCGATGTTGATTTTGGTTGCTAGACAGTACAAACGCTGCCCTAGCAACCGCGTGTTAGTGATCTACGGCAAGGCAGGACGCAAGGGAGATGCAGCGAAGACGATTCATGGTGGAGCGGCTTTCGTTTGGCCACTCATTCAGGATTTCGCCTTTCTGACTCTCGACCCGATTCAAATCGAAATTCCACTCCGAGGAGCTTTGTCTTCCGAAAACATCCGCGTGAATGTGCCGAGTGTTTTCACGGTCGCAATCGGCACTGAACCGGAGGTCATGCAACAGGGTGCGATTCGCTTACTGGGACTTTCGACCGGTGAGATTCGCCAACAGGCTGAGGAGATCATCTTCGGTCAATTGCGTCAGGTGATTGCTTCGATGGGGATCGAAGAGATCAATCGTGATCGCGACACGTTTCTGGACCATGTGCAACAATCACTGGAACCTGAACTGAACAAGATCGGCCTCCAACTGATCAACGTCAACATCACAGACATCACGGACGAGGCAGGCTACATCGACGCGATAGGTCAAAAAGCCGCCTCCCAGGCAATTCAACAAGCTCGAGCCGATGTGGCCGAGGAAGAGCGCAAGGGTGAAACTCGAGTCGCTGAAGCCGAGCGAGATAAAGCTGTCCAGGTGGCCAGCGCTCGGCGCGATCAGTCGATTGGAACCCGCGAAGCCGAACGCGACAAATCAATCCGTGTCGCAGAGTTGCAAAAAGAACAGAATGTGGGAGAGGAAACAGCCGCCTTTCAAAAACAAGCACAGGTCAAGTCTGCCGAACGTGACATGCGTGTCAAAGTTGCCACCGCGGATGCGGCGGCAATCGATGGCGAAAACGATGCTCAAGCGACGGTCGCAGCATCGGAGGCTGAACTTGCGGTGAAACGAGCCGAGGCTTACGAAGTCGGTGAAAGTCGTAAACGAGAAGCCGAAGCCAAGGTACTCGAAGTTCAAAACCGAGCCATGGCTGACGCCGCCATTGCGGACGCTGCTCGTGTTGAAGCCGAACAACGAGCCGCATTGGAGGCTCCCGCTCGAGCTCAAAAAGCTCAGACGATCGTCGAAGCCGAAGCCGAAGCCGAAAAACGACGGATCGAAGCGCTTGCCGATGCCGATGCAATCTTCGCAAAACTCGACGCAGAGGCTCGTGGTCAGTTCGAAATCCTGGCCAAAAAAGGACAAGGTCTTCAACAGATTGTGGACGCCTGCGGCGGAGCCAAGGAAGCCTTTCAAATGCTGCTGTTAGAGCACCTTGATAACTTGGCCGAAGCATCCTCCAAAGCAATCTCGAACATCAAGTTTGATAAGGTGGTCGTTTGGGAAAATGGTGGCAACAATGAACGAAGTAACACCGCCAACTTCCTCAGCGGAATGGCCAATACCCTCCCGCCGATGATGCAAGTGATGAAAGATATCGGAGGCGTCGAATTACCCGAAGCGTTCGTTAAGTTGACAGGCGATGAGGAACAGGCCGATGGGGAACAGGCCGATGATTGCTCACCAAGCAAAGTTGATTCGCCCGTAGAACCCCATCTTGCCGAGGTAGACGATCTTGCCGATGAGGACGATGATCAAGGATAGATAACGAACGCGACCGCTGACAAAAAGCGAGAATGAATCATGCCGTTCAAAACAACATGGCTCGTACTAACATTGACCTGGGTGAGTCTGATCATCGTCGCCAAGCCGGCGAATGGTCAAATGTTCGGCAATCGATCCCTAGGCTCGCCCTTGAATCGGCAATCCAACCCCGGCATCGGCGCTGGGACGGGAACCCTTCGCAACCAACGATTCATTCGCGGCAATCGGCGGAAGCAAGATTTCGTCGGTATCGACCGAATCGACACCGTCGACTTTACAGGTCTGCAGCAATCTGGCCAGGGACAAGCCGTTCGATCTGCGGTGACAACCGCTCCTATTCAACCAAGCTTAGCCGCATCAATCAATCAACCTCTGCCACTACCAAGTCGAACCCAAATGTATTCGCCAAAGATTGAGGTCGACTTCAACTATGCCCCATCAAAAAACTCAATCCAAGCTCGTGAGCTTACGGAGCATCTGATTTCGATTGCGCCGACGATCGAGGCGTCGGTGGCAGGCCGGAAAGCCATCTTGCGCGGTACGGTTGCTTCCGAGGCAGACGCGAAACTGGCGACGATCCTGGCGAGTTTTCAACCGGGTATCTCCGTGGTTGAAAATGACCTGACAATCGTTGATGGTAGGGAAGTACCCCCGCCTCCACGACCGATTCCGGCAACTCCATCGCCTCCGGTGAATCTGGACGCACCATAGTGGCTTCAGTCTCGAAAGTCGCTGGCTTCGACCGATTTGCATCGAGCGGAGACTGCCGTTGTAATTCAGATGGGGAGGACCCATGAAACTTTTCGGCAAAACGTGGAGGAACTTGTATCGTAATCGCCTGCGGCGTCTCCATTTCGTAAGCAGCTTGTTGAACTGTTGCCTCTTGTGCCGACTGCGATCCGTCCGCGTCCGAAATCTCAGGCTCGCCGACCTCCGATGATAAACCGGGCAGCACCACCTTGGAAGGATCCGAAACAACCACTCCGCCCAACCGATGCTCAAAGCGGGTGATCAAACTGATATGGCGTGTTGTGCCGCCAAGCTCATCCCAAGGCAACCAAATGCTGTACGAGTGACCTACCTTGGTCTGGCTGTGATGACTCTTAAACTGATCAGCAGTAAAAATGAACTTCTTTTCTGGTGATGGCATACCGCGTGTCTTTTGTTCGGCATTGAACGCATACACGGTCAACGATCCATCGACTTCAATCGGCTTCTCATCGTCTTCCGGACCATAAAAGTAGACGCGAGCGCCAAAACCACGCACACCTGGCTTGCCGTCCTGATAGAGCACCGTATCCGTCCACATCGCCACAATACGACTGGGAACTTTCGGTGACTCTTCGACTTCGCCAAAAATGCTGCCCTTCAGATTAAATGGAGCACAGCCAGTCACCATCCATGACACACAGAGAAGGCTCGTTGCAAACCAGTATTTTCTGATCGTCGGCATTGATTTCATTACTTCTTGTCCGGGCGCAGACGGGCTGGAAACTTTTTAATTGCGTTCAAGAAACGGGCTGATTTTTTCTCGCGCTGCTGTTCGCCAGCGTCATTTTTCGCCGGTTGCGCCCGAGAAATATCAGTGACCAAAACGGGCTGGACAGACGAGTCCTTGACATTCCCGTTTGTCATTCCGTCCACGTGTGGTTCAGTGAGTAACGTAGGTTCCGGACTTTCAATCGCCTCTCCACGAGGATTAAGGTCGGGATAAATGACTTCGGTATCCCCATCAAGAATCAAATTGCTATCCAAGGGTGCACCAATGTCTCCTTGAATCTCATAAACATCAGCCGCACACCATGACATCCGTGACATCTCGATCTGCTTCAGTCGCTCGGCGTCCTGTTCATTTCGAATCACATGAGGAGTGAGGATGATCAAGAGTTCCGCTCGACGTTTATCGAGACCATCATAACGAAACACATCACCCAGCAAAGGCACTCGTGACAGATAAGGCACTCGTCGAGAAACCATCTCTTTACGCGTGGTAATCAGGCCACCCAAAATGATCGTTTCTCCGCTGCTCGCACTCACGGTTGCTTGTGCCGTTTGGACATCAATGCTCGGAGATCGAATGATCGTGCCATCCAACGAAACACTCACCGGAATACCATCCGCCACAGGTCCAACCTGCGATTTCTCTGCATCGACTTCCATCACCACCATTCCGTCAGGACTAATGCGTGGAGTCACGCCAAGAATCAGACCCACGTTCTCCAATTGGATCGTATTCGTCTGCAAACCGCCTTCAGTCAAATTCGAGGCAACAATACGCGGGACTCGTTGGCCTACCTGAATGAAAGCGGATTGATTGTCCAAGGTGCGAATTTGTGGACGGCCCAACATATCGAGTCGCCGTGTTTCCTGCAGTGCACGAATCAAAATACTTACGCTGTCACTGCTCGCGGAGAGTACAAGCCCTCCAAAACCCCTTTCTTTATTGGTCCGATCAACACCAAAATGAGTCAGCCCTTGCGTGCCGAGTTGGCCCTTCGTATCTAATGACTGCTTGCTACCGCTATTACCGAGTGGAAGGTTATTGAAATCGTAACCTGGCTCATTATCCGCCGCCTGAATAATTTCCTCCGTCACCGTTGTAATCCCCTGCACCGTCGATGTTTGCGTCGTCACGATGGTGGTCAACAGCTCGCTTAACAGGCTACGGTCAAACAATACAGAATCCTGAATCCCCAACTCGACACCTAATTCATCGGTATCGTTTAAGACAACTTCGGCAATGACAACTTGAATGAGAACCTGGGGAGGCTGCTCATCGAGTGAGAGGACCAGCTCCCGTATTTGATCAAAATAACGTGGCGTCGCACTGATAATCAACGCATTCCGTACAGGCTCAGGCACGACCACGACTTCTCGCTCAACTTGCTCGAAAAAATCGCCGGCTTGAGCAGCCTGTTGCACCAAGCGTTCACTGCGGAGAAATTCATTAATCGCGGCAGCCACATCCAATGCGGGCGCATTTCGCAACCGATAGACCTCATTCTTACGCTCGGCAAAATCTCGCTCGTCCAGACGCAACAATAACGCCTCGATAATCTGCAAGTCTCCCTCGGAGCCCGCAGCAATAATACTGTTCGTACGTGAATCCACTGCGAATCGTAATGGTGCGAGCGATGTGTCTCCGGCAGCACTTGCCAGTTGTGGGGCCATCGCATCGCCCGTCTGCGATGGCAGCAAAGAACGCAGCATCTGCACCAGGCTGGCTGCATCACCATTATTTACTCGAAAAACTTTAATTTGCGATACGGCACCGGCAGTGTCCATTTCACGAATCAATGCTTCGAGCAAAGGAAGCGTTTCGCTCGGCCCCGAAATAATGAGCGTATTATTGCGAACATTCGCTGTGATCCGGACCGCTGTTAGCATCCCCGATCGCACCATCTGCCGACCCCGCTGGTCCACCGTCAACAACTCGAGAATCGCTGACGGACCTCCATCTGAGTTATCCGCTTGGATCGCGGTGCGTAATGTTTCCGCCAAATCGCCGGCAAGCGCGTTTTTGATCTGAATCACTTTTGCCTGATTTACCGCTTCGCTACGATCCGTGTCCAATGATTCCACTAATCGTTTCACCTCGAGCATGTCGCGAGGAGCAGCATAGGCGATCACCGAATTGGATCGCAGATCGGCCAACGCAAACACTTTCGCACCGAGACCGTCTCGATTCGCAAAAAATTCATTGACTCCCGCCACCACCGTAACCGCTGGGGCATGTTGTAAACGAAACACCTCAAATTGTGTTTCTGGAGCCACAGCTTGATCGAGCTTACCAATCAATTCAACCATCGATTTGATGGCGTCGCCCCAACCGATCAATAACAGAGCATTAGGTTTAACCAAGGGTGTAACACTGACCTCCCCTTGGCGTCGACCTGTTAAATCTTCGTTCACCATTTCGATTACCCGCGCAATCGCTTCGCTTTGTGCATGCCGCAACATATACACTTCCACGTCAGGTTGTGTTTCTTTACTCAGCCTCTCCAATTCTCGAATGACTTGAGTCAAACGTCGCACATCCCGATCACGGCCACGCAAGATGATCACATCCAGGTCGGGCAAAGTCTGGACTTCTACATCCACGTCCAGGCCCGTGGGGAGCGGTTGCGACTCTTCCGGTTGGTCATCCGCTGGTTCCTTCTCGTCTTCTACCTGCATTATGAAGTTGACGAGCGCGAGACTTCCTTCGTGCTGCGTTCCTCTCAGGGAGGACGTCGGAGACCTAGCTGCGCCTTTGTAGGCGTCAATCGCGCGCCTGACCTTTCTCGAATCTGATCGCTCAATCGACATAATTGCCGTACGCCGCACACCGTTCACCTCTGCCGCTTCCAGCGCCGCCAAGAGTATTTCGCATTGAGCAATAATCTTTGGGTCAGCTGTCAACAATACTCCCCCGCGACGCGAATTGAATTCAAAATCCGCCACCTGCTTCCCAGCAGACATCAGCGTAAATAGCTGGCTAGAAGAGTTCTTATCCCGTTTCAGCCGCGGCCCAAGAATTGCCATGAATTGGGATTGGAGTTTCGTAACATCACCACGCAGAGCAATGAACCTCGTTTCCGCTGGCTTCGACGACTGATCCCCATTTTGAATCGGTGATGCGGGTGCTGGCCGCTCGCTTGCAATGCTTTGGGATGCTTGAAAACGCAACGCGGGTAACGGTTGGACGACCGACTCGTCTTCTGCCGCCTGCAAAACCTGAGGATCCACAGAATTATTGATCACGGAAAACTGATTCTGTATCAGTCGGTGTACCGACGGTGAGGCGATGACAAAAATTCTGTTCCGCTCCGGATCACCAGATATTCGAAACTCCGGTTGGCTGCCAAAACGTTGACGAAATTGATCAATTTGTTGCGACTGTTGAGCGCCGTCGCAACGATAGGTCATTAGAGTACCGCCCGACGAAGCTTTGTCCTCGACTCGTTGGTCTACCGCAGCCAGAAACTCAGCAGCGTAATTCAATAACTCCGGTGAAGCACCAGTTACCAGCAACTCATTCGCCTCAGAACGTAACGTTACCCGCACCTCTTCAGGCAGGATCTGTTGCAACATCGGTGCGACGGCACTCGCCCGTTTGTGTTGCAATTGAAATCGTTTTGGCACCGGTTTCTGTTGTGCCGACACAACGGATAACACCGTTAGACCAAAGAAGAGCATTCCCACGCAGAGCCTTGTATTGGCTAACAACGTGCCTCGGATTTTTGCGTATTGTTTCATCCGACGGATCATCGCGTGATTATAAGTCTTAAAAAGATAGAAAAGCCTTCCAGAGATTTCCGCGCGGATGCTAAGGAAAAGATCCGGCTCCGTCAATGCGTTTTGTCCATCGCGAAAGAATCGCCCTTTATTCTGCTAGCGGAAGCGCGCCACAACGGTCCCGTGACATCTGATTCCGCAGCTTAACGGGCAAACGGCTTACGACTTATCAAGCTTCAGATACCGCAGTCCGTGCTTGCTTTTCGTGAGATAGCAAACCAACGTCAGTTGGTAATTTTGACGGCGTCCGCCAAACTCTGCCCAATTTTGATGCGGGTTCGTTGCCCATCACTGATCACTTCGATGAACTGAAGTTCGACTCGATCCACGGTCAAACCGAAGCTTTCATGCTGCATGGACTCGCCCACAGCAAGAAACTGGATTTTCCCTGTGGGATCGGTTACCCAAGCCTGGCGCCTACCCGCCGAGTCAGAAGTGATTGCGGAAACGACAATTTTGTTTGCGACGGGATCCCCCGTGGCAAACAGATTCCTGCGGGCAATCAGCCCATATTGACCTGGGTCAAGCTGCGGCGCCGAATCGAGTTTGAATTCAGCCGCCGTGGCGGAGGGAATTGCCAAGGATTCAATCGTCATCGTAAGGCGAATTCGGCCATCACTTGCAGGATTGAGCGTCATGTTTTGTATTCGATGCAAGTATTCGGTTTGGTAAAAGGATTGCAACAACTTCGCAATTTGTTCGAGCGTTCCGTCACCACGAACCAGAAAAGCAATTCTCACGATCGCTGCTCGATTGGCGGTTGGCGTCGTTGAGTTTACGCTTGCACCCTCAATACCCACATTTTTAACGAGCTTCAACAACCAGCCGCGATACTGAGTCACAGCAATTTCAAGGTCACTTGGTAAGCTCTGCTGCTCAAGTGTCGGCAATTCTCGCAACTTGTTTTGTTCTCGACGAACATCGAGCTTTGCAGCCTGCAGTTGTTCCTTCATGGCCGCCGCGTCGTCGGTCACCTCCCGCAGTGGATCGGAATAGAATCGACGATAG
This sequence comes from Pirellulaceae bacterium, assembly GCA_029243025.1. Taxonomy (NCBI): domain Bacteria; kingdom Pseudomonadati; phylum Planctomycetota; class Planctomycetia; order Pirellulales; family Pirellulaceae; species Pirellulaceae bacterium. The sequence continues at coordinate 215,445 of JAQWSU010000006.1, forward strand.
GCAAGGTCCGCAACGTAAGCGGCCAGCATCAATGAGACGAGTATCAGCAGGAGTTTCTGTCGCGGCATGGTTAATTGTTGCTGTGAGTCAATGCAGATAATTGTGGATGTTTGCGATAATCCTTCGAGTGAGATCTTTGCTCACTAAACGTTTGCAACTATTCATTCGTGTTCGGACGAACGCTAATACTCGTTTCAAATTGACAAGGAAATGCTCGTTTGTCAGAGGCCTGTGAAATACGACGACTTGTAACTTGGTGAGCTTGATCTCGAAGAGTGGACTCCATCTGACCAATGATTGCCGGATCTTTCACGCGAACGCTCATTGAGACCACACCCAGCCCATTGTTGCTGGCGGTCATCGACATATTTTGCACCACCGCCTGATCTGCCGGAGGAAATTCGGCTGATAATTCCTGAAGTTCATTCAGCCAGTGAATTTCTTGAGTCCGCCAGCGAGCCACAGCGTCGACGGCAAATGTTCGCGAGCGCAGCTTCTCCAGTAATTTCGTTTGCTGCTCGAAATCCGCCGATACCTGATTGAAATCGGCGTTTGCAGCATCCAATTCCGTTTTGAATTGCCAACCCACAATGGCCAACACCACGGCCGCAACCGTGACATAAAAAGCGATTTTCCGACCATAGCGAGGAGGCTTCGGAGGGCGCTTTGGATTAGCGAAGTCGATGGGGGGCTGACCTTCGGCAAAATCGCGAACGATCCCAATTAACGCCGTGAAGCGGTAGACTTGCGGGGAATCGACGTTTGATCGCAATTGAATGCCAACCAAAGGGTCGAGTACCGACACTGGCATTTCCAGCAGATCGGCCATCCGCTCGATACGCGATCCGCCTTGATTGAAATCCCCAAACATGTAGATGTGCTGAACATTCGAATCGTCTCGTGATTCGATCGGGGCAACCGCAATCGTGCGACGAATTTCATCGACCACTTTTGCCAGTCGCTCGTCCTCCGAGGTTTCGGCCGCCAACCGCACGCTTCGACTGAACTGCACACGGCCGCGTTTCAGTATGGACATATCCGCACTATCGTCGACCAAATTCAACAAGAGTGAGGTGACGTGTTCCTCGCCTGTCAATCGATCGAACAACGAAGCCACCGCCAGTGGTCTCAGCACTATCTGGGCAGCGGCCCTTCCCACACCCACCCCGATTTCATTGAGAAACAGACTGGTCTCGGGTCGCAGCACCAAGGCCTCGATGCGTACCAGATCTGGCTCGATTTCAGGTAGTTCAACAAAGTCAATGACTGTGTCATCGGGGAGATCGGACAAACGGCGCATGACTTCGTTGCGCACCAGATCCGGCAACTCAGCTTTCGTTGCCATCGGCAATGACAATTGCACCTGCTCAACCTGGGAACGAGGAAGCCCCACCAACAGTTGGAATGACGAGACCCGAAGTTCTTTCAGTTTTGCAGCGAGCCGTTTACCGGTTTCTTCCGGAGTTTCATCGCGATCAAATTCGATCGTGATCACGTCAATTAGATCGATCGCGTTCCCGCGAATCGCAGCAACTAACGCTTGGAGTTGCCCCTGATCCCAGGACAAGGCCACCACATTGCGACGTGAACTTTTTGAAAATCGAATCATGGTCGTTGTTGACTGGGTGAGGATTGTGGGAGAGCAGAAGCACGGGAATCTGTCGCTTTGGCAGGCGGGCCACCCAAGGGTTGATCGGGATCATCGACGAGCGCCAGTTCATCGTACCGGTATCCGCGACCAGATCGACGTAAATCTCGATAAAACAAGGTGGTAATTTCCTCTGGGGTCCCATCCAGGACAAACTCATGCCGAGACCAGGGTGAATCGGCGTCGTAGTAGGCCACCACTTCCCCTTGAATTACATCGCCACCGACCGTGAGAAAGGGAAGCAACAGCCGCATGGTTTCAAGCTCGACAATTCCTTCAGCAAGTAGCCAACTGGCATGACGGCGTTCCGGTGTGAGTGACGTAGCGTCGTCGCGCGTCGCCACGACTTGCTCGACTGCCTCCGGGGGAAACTCTGGAATCGCTGCTAACACCTCTGCCGTCGCTCGATTTAAATCAACACGACCGACGATAATCGGATCCTCGCGCGTGGTCGTCGCATCACAGAATTCAATGACGGAGATTTCCGAGTTACCGTCCGTCGAAATAGGACTTTTGAACACCGGCTCGTCGTCTTGACTCTCGTCACTCTCTCCCTCGCCGACGATCACAAACGCATCCACAACATCCAGCGGCGAGAGGAACTCATATCCGGCCGACTCGGTCAGTGAGATGGTCGGCAACTGGTCAGCCGACCGTGCATCAGTGCGTTCTTCCGCAGGTCCCGACTGCCTCATCAACAGCACAAAATTCGCCAACTCTTCACTGAATCGACTGGACAACTGCTCGTGAAGAGAGACTAAATTCTCTTGATTCAAGTGGATGCGTGGGAAACCATCATAAGCTTCATTCCGCTCAGCGCTGTAAACCGTTAAGAAGTGCGACCAAGGTCTTGCGTCCAGCGTTGAATCATTCGTGACCGACAACCGTTGCGACGATGAAGCCGAACGATCGTTTGGATTTGACGTATCGATCGGCAAATCGTTCGACGGCAGTCCGTTCGAGTTCAAGCTGCCAGACCCCTCATCAGTGGCGTTGGTTTTACGGTCTGGGCCCAAGGTCGGCTGCGATCCATCAAGCAAACGCATACGGCTAACACCACGCACAGCTAACAACATCTCAAGATGGGCTGGAACTTGGTTGATCGGGGCACGCGGAGGATTCAATCCTGAGTAGAACTCCAACTCGGCTCCAAATTCACGGGGCTGATCATCCGGGTCGATCCAATCAAGGATTGAATCCGCCACCGTTTCCGTCATACCAGGCAATCGCATCAAGGCGAGTCGACCGCTGCCTGGCTCGATCTCGTCCCACTGCAATAAGGTGGGCAGCGATATTTTCGCCGAGGTGCATTCGACACCAAAAAAGAAATATTCGTCTGGATTCTCTTCGTCGTACTTTGAAGCAAGCACGCAAAATCGCCCATGTCGTTGACCAAAGTAATCGCGATCGACGACAACATCCTGAAACTGATTCGGATTGTCAAACCAACCACCGACTAAATCGCGATCGATTCGCGGCATGGCTAATAGGGTTTTGAGATACTCCCCGGCCGAGTCGCCGACCGCCTGAACTTGCATACGATCCGCGGACATATGAGCGGCGCGATTTTCCGCTTGCATCAGAATGACGAAACTGTAGGCCGTCAGGCTGACAAGAACAATCACAATGGTCACGACGAACAGAGCTGCGCCACGTCGTGGGCGAAGTCGATCCGGAAATGATGATCTCATGGGACGGCTCCATTGGTTCTTCCTGCCGCGGAACCGGACGAAAAGCTCGATGTAGCCGAAGAGAATTCTCCACTCGCCTCGGTCTGGTCAAAATCACGCAGGCCGGTCGGTGATCGCAAATAGATCAGTCGACGAAAGCCTTGGGGGGGCTCTAATTGTGAAGACCGTAAGCGTTCGTCGTCGATTTCCTCCTCCGGTGGCTCCTCTTCGGCCAACAACCTGGTCGCTTGTTCAGTTGGATCGTTGGTCTCCACTGGAGCCGGTTGCAACCAAAATGGATCTAGCAGCTCCATTTTAAGCTCGACGGCCACCGGCAAAGCCTTTTGTTGTTCGGCACTCCACGAATGGGTCCAACTCCGCCCGTCAAAATAACGTAAGCGAAACAATTTCAACTCCGGCACATAATCGACTCGCTGCTGAAAATCTGCAGCAATGGCCTGCTCGAGCGATTCATCAGGAACATCGGTTGGCATTTCTCGATCATCGTCAGCACGCATTTGCTGGAACGCGTTTTCGTCGAAAGGGATACCGGGCACCCGCAGCTTACGCAACATGTCGTACAAATTGGATTCAGCCAGCGACCTCATCGAGAGGGCCAACAGTTCTTCCGCCTTCCACTCACACCGCACGAGTCCTGGTGGATATCCTGCCCGCAGCGCGCTTCCTGGTGACTGAAATTGATAGACCACCCGCCGCACAAAATCCGACATCGGTGGTCGATTGAGATCCACACCGCGAAACGGACGATTTGACGCAGCGGGGACGGTTAAATCGAGTACCAGAGATGTCGCGGTACCCTCGAGTCCAACGACAGCACGCGACCAATCCGTTGAGACTTCCCCCAACTCGCCGAGCGAAGAAATCTCTTCTGATTGCCAATTGACGGCTTGACTAAAAGCCAATGCATCTTCACCCCCAAATTCGTCACCGCTACCCTCTTTGATCTCTGCGGCTGCTCGAGAATCAGATCGTACGTTACAAGATCGCAGATCGCGTGACAGTTGATCTGTCAGGGATCTGAGGAGTTGCCAGCGTTCGACGCGTACCTGATTACGCTCAAACTGATTGCGGTAAATGTCCAACAGGTTCCAAGTCACCACCATCAGGACCGACATCAACACGGTCGCGATGATCAGTTCCAACAGAGTGAAACCGCGGTGTCTCCAAGATTTGCGATCATCAACGTGGGAGATCATTTTGCCAATCACCTGTGTCGAAGGGAAATCCAGCCGCATCCTTGGATCGTTCTTCGCCAAGCGGACGTCGCACCCAACGCACAAGCCGATACTCCCGTGAATTCACCGAGGTCGGCGAACCGGTTTGCGGCGGCAACTGAAACAAATCTTGTTGCTCGGTCACAGTCACGGTCACTGCCACCAGATCCCCAATCTCTAACGGTTCGATCTGGACAGAGAAATCCCAGGGCACAAACGGATCCACAGCTTGCGGACGCGACTCCTCCCAGACACGGGTTCCGGCCAGTATTTCCACCATTAGATTTTGGCAAATTGCTTGAGCCTCTGAGATTTCAACCGCACGAGTCGCATGCCGCTGGCCCACATCAATCAATTGCGATAAGACAGCCGCGCTTCCAACGAGAATCGTCATTGCGATCATCACTTCGATTAACGAGAGCCCGTTCCTGTTGCTCATCGCGTCACCCGGCCTTGGCGGTCCGTCGATTCGCGACGAACTGGCGCCCCGTTAATTCCATCGGTCGGTTGCGAAACGGCAGAGGAGGAAGGCGCAAGAGACGACCCGTCACCTTCTGGGAGCAACCATTCAGCTTGACGCACACTACTAACTTGCACCGTCCCCGTCAGACCTCGCAACATGACATCGGCCAAGTACGCATCGGGGGAGCGCAAGGTCCAAGTCATCGTCGACGTGCGACCATCGGGAAAAAATGATATCGACTTAGACCAAGGCAAATGGTGATGGCCTGGCAGCGAGCGACCATGGGCTGCAACAGTTGCTGGCTGCAGTGAATCGCGGCGTTGGGCTGAATCCACCATCAGCCTCGACCTTTTTCCCCGATCTAAATCGACCACCCCTCTGGAAGCCGCGCTCGGATCGCGCCGGACGGAATCTTTCATCCCAGGAATTACATCCAAGGCAAAAACAACGTTATTCGCTAGTCGTTGGGCAACACGATAAGGACGACGCATCGGTGGGTCACGATCTTTGGGACGAAGACCCTTCTCTTGCGTCGATGCGGGCAGAGGCTTTTGAGTAGCCGAACGATATGGAGAAAGATTACTATTTTTCGACGCTTCGGTGCGACGACTCGCCCGGTCAACAACCTCTGTCAGTTCGTATTCACTCGTGCCAGGACGCCAACGCAAACGATGCTCGGTGCCGGTTTCCATGGACCGAATCCGTGCATTGAGCACCAAACGAGTTAGATCTTGGGCAGCTTGCTGGACGTCACTCTTTGCCAGCGGTCGCATCAACACGGGAAATGACAAGGTCGCCAGGGTTCCAATGATGGCCAGCACAATGACCAATTCGAGCATCGTGTAAGCCGCCCGCCCGCAACGGACCGAACAAGCCGGTTTCACCCCCGAGCAGGAACAGTAGTTGTGGCTCAGCATTGGGGGAACATTTATCATACGAAAGGCCGCGTTCGAAGTCGCTCTATAATGCAAATGACGGCACGAATGTCAAAACATCCATGCCGTCGCCATGATCACTTCGTGTGATAGGGTTCGCGTTACTTGCTGGCTGCAGGATCTTGATTATTCTTTTTTTCATCTCCGTTCGCCGACTTCGTCCAGCTCACAATGTCATCGGCCGTGTTATCTTTGGCGTCCGGTCCGATCGACCAAATATTCGGCTCACCGTCTCCACTGCGGCTACCAGGAAATTCATAGCGGTAGGCGTTACCCCAAGGATCTAAGGGGACTGATCTATCTTCCAGGTACGGCCCGGCCCAATTGCGGGATCGATTCTCATCAGCTGGCTTGCTGATCAACGCGGTTAGTCCCTCTTCTGTTGTCGGGTGGAAGCGGTGATCGACCTTGTAGAAATCGAGTGCCTGTCCCAACCCGTCGATCTGCGTTTGCGTAATTTTCGCATCGGCCTTTTCCTGGGTCTTCAAGAGACGAGGCCCAACCATCGCAACCAACAACACGAGGATTGCCAATACGATCATGATTTCCACAAGAGTAAAACCTACTCGATTTCTTCGACGATTCATTCCTTCTTCCTTTCAAACGAGTCACGCACGGCGCATCAAATCGACGTGCTCATATCGAATACAGGCAAGAGCAGAGCGACCAACACAAACAAGATCGCGCCCCCAATTATCACAAGCATGACCGGTTCGATGAAACGCACCATCATCGTTAACTGACGGGCGATGCGTTTATCGATGCCGTCTGCGACATTGATTAATACGGTATCAAGAGTGTTTGATTCCTCGGCAACTCGAATCATCGCCATCGTTTGGGCCGGTATCAAGCCACACTCGGAAAGCGGAGCCGACAAGGTTTGCCCCGACGAGATATTTTCAGCCGAATCACGTATGGCGTCGGCGAGCAATTGATTTCCCACCGATCCGCTGCTGATCTGCAACGACCTGAGGATCGGTACACCATTTCCCAGCAACGTACCGAGCACGCGACAAAATCGCGAAATAGCGCTATCGTGAAAAATCTTTCCAGCAATCGGCAACCGCAGCTTCCAGCGGTCAACCAGGTAACTACCTCGCTCGGTTTTGAGTAACCGTTGCAAACCCAAGACGGCAGCAACCAAAGGGATCAGCAACAGTAAACCGTAGGACATCAAAAATTCACTAAGGAACAACAAAACAATGGTCGGTGCCGGCAACCCTGAACCCTGTTGCTCAAGACGTTCAAACAATCCTTCAAATTTGGGTACAAAAAATACAATCAACACCAAGGTAACGACAATTCCACCGATCATCAAAAAGACCGGGTAAGCCATCGCGCCTTTCACTTGGCCCTTGAGTTCCTCTTGAAGCTCTAAGAAGCTCGCCACGCGATTCAGGGCTTCCTCAAGAAACGCTCCTTCGGATCCGGCACGAATCATGCTAATGGTCAGATCCGAAAAGATCTGAGGGTGTTGCGAGACGGCTTCTTCGAGCGATGTGCCGTCGGCGACTTGATCACGCACCTGAGTCATCACATCCTGCATGACAGGATGTGGCGATTGTTCGGCCAGCAAACTGAGTGCGGTCAACAACGGCACTCCGTTGTGTAACAGGTCCGACAACTGCGTCAGGCAGTTAGCCACTTGCTCCGCACTGACACGTCGGTGACGTTTCAGATCAAACCGTTTGGCAACAGAGGAACTAGCTTCCTGATCCTCGACGGTGAGCGGAAACAAAGAACGCTCGGACAGCAGGTTGAGCGCATCACGACGATTAGCTGCTTGCAGCAGTCCCGTTACGTCACTTCCATCTAGTCCACGAGCTGTATAGGCAAATTCGGGCATGACTGAATCACAAAAGTCAATCGGCCTTGGTAACGCGAATTACTTCATCAATCGAGGTAACGCCCGCAAGCATCTTCTGCCAACCGTCTCCACGCAACGAACGCATTCCGGCCGAAATAGCGGCGCGTTTGATCAGTGTCGATGGTTGACGATCACTGGCAAGTTGCCGAACCTCTTCGTTCGCTGTCAGCAACTCGTAGATTCCAAGACGCCCCGAATAGCCCGTACCCCGACATTGTCGGCAACCTACCGGCTGAAAGATGTCCTGACCCGACTCTTCGACCAGTTTCCAGGGAAAGTCGGTGGGTACTTCGTCACGAGTCGGAATCAACACCGACTTGCATTCACGGCAAAGAGTTCTTACCAGTCGCTGCGCTAGAACTCCTTCGACTGTGCTACTGACGAGAAATGGCTCCACGCCCATATCGCAAAGTCGCATAAAAGCGCCCGCTGAATCGTTGGTATGCAACGTGCTGAAAACCAAGTGCCCCGTCAACGATGCTTGGGTCGCGCTCTCACCGGTCTCAAGATCGCGGATTTCTCCGACGAGCACGACATCAGGATCGTGCCTCAAAATGCTGCGTAGGCTAGCTGCAAAAGTTAACCCAACCTTCGCATGAACCTGAATTTGATTGATCCCCTCAAGCTGATACTCAATCGGATCTTCGGTGGTGATAATCTTCGTGTCTTCACTCTTAATTTCATTTAATGCGCTGTAGAGCGTCGTCGTTTTACCGGAACCCGTGGGTCCTGTGACAAGCACGATACCGTGTGGCAATCGGATCAAGTCGCGAAATGATTGGTAGACATCTTGTGGCATGCCGATGTCTCGCAAAGAAAATTGCATGCGATCTTTATCTAAGACCCGCATTACAATACCTTCGCCGTGCAACATCGGAATGATCGACACCCGAATGTCCACCTCACGACCAGCGACACGTAGTTTTATCCGACCGTCTTGCGGTACCCGCTTCTCCGCAATATTCATTTGAGACATGATCTTCAACCGACTGACAATCGCCGAATGAAAACGATTCATCTCTGACGGCGTCGACTGTCGCTGCAACACACCATCGATGCGATAGCGAATCTTTATCCCAGACTCTTGGGCCTCAATATGAATGTCGCTCGCCTGAGTCAGCACCGCCTCCGACAAGATCTCATTCACCAGACGCACAACCGACGCCTGCTGAGCCATCTCCGAAGCTTCGCTGTCATCAAACTGAACTTCGTCGAGAACTTCGACCGAGTCGTCCGACTGGGACAACAGGTCGTCCACCGTTTCCGCACCCACACCCAAATGGGACTTGATCAGTTTTTCTAACTCATCAGGCAGAGCCAACACGGGTACGATGTGTTGGTCCAGGTGAGCACTGACCGCATCAATTGAATGCAGATCAAACGGATTACCCGTGGCCACCTTCAGAGAATCACCATCTTGGCAAATCGGAAATACGCCATGCCGATGAACCAACTTGGCCGGAAAACCTTGAACCACATCCGGGTCAATCGTGGTCTTCGTCAAGTCGATGACCGATAGCCCCAATGTCTCGGCGATAGCTGACAAAACGGTGTCGGCACTGTCTAAGCTAAGCTGATCGGCAATTTCGCCAAGCGACACGCCCTCTTCCAGCTGTTGGCGAATCCGTTGCAAATCGCGCAACGAAATTACGATTGAGACAGGCTGGCTCGGGGTCGCTAGCGCGGTACTCACGGACGATACAGTAGGCGATTCGGGGCTATGCACGGCTAAAATCAGTCCTGTCAAAGCACGATTTGAATCAAATGCTTGTGACGACCGGTGGGGCGGGCTCTTGCTCTGGGGGAGGGAAACGCAGGGAGTTCAGGCGGGTCAAGTCAGGAGGGATACTTATAACGATGAGTTCAATTGCTATGCAAGATAGAGTAGTGGTGTCGGATAATCAAGTCAAGGTAAAACAACACCGAATACAAAGGATAGATAAAGACGTTTAACAGCGGAAACAGACAACAAACAGCGGAAACAGATAACAAAAGCCCACTCACCATACCACTGGGGGGGGTAGAACAATCACTCGCAGATACACCGTCCATCCGCCCCAGATGGGAGCGATCAATCGGCGATCAGTTTTTCCAGCGTCTCTTCAAGCTGCTCCGCATTAATTTGCTCAAGCGAGATCACACCCACTTCGCGGCGGTCGTTTTCCATCGATTCTCGGTCCAGCTGATTGATCAACGTTTTGACTTCACCACTCAACTGCCGCGGCGCGAGAATCACGATCGAATTGGTGACTCGATCAACTTGCAATGTCAGCAGGGGTCCGGCGGTCGAGGCGTTGATTTGTTGCAGCACTGACGCGACCTCGGAGGAAATGCCTTCGGGAATCGCAATTTCGGGCCGACTCCCACCGGACTTGAGTTGGGTCTCGTAGACGCCCTCCAGGATTTCAATAACACGCTCTGCGTCAGAGTATTCGAGGGGGACAATCGACGGCCGGGCGTTGGCCAGCGCATCGGGAACACTTGAAGAATCAAGCACCTTTAGCAATTCGGTAACGACCACACGATCTGCAGGGCGACCGTGGATGACGAGCGCATTGAGTCGATCGTCAGCAACCATACTGACGCGTCCCAAAGTCGTTCGGGTCGTAATCGGCATTTTTTCAAAAAGGTCATCGAGGATTTTGGCAACCGTACGTGCTCCGGCATTTCGCAGGGTAACCACGGCAAAATTACCAGCAGCAGTGTCGATTCTGTTGCGCCGCGCCAGTGTACTGAAGAGCGCTGCAGCTTGATTGAGCGCTTCTTCATCGGAAGACATAATCGTCACACTCCCCTGCCCTGGCACGACAAGAATGGCAGGCAAATCGGACCCCGACTCTGTCTTGGTCGGAACGCCGGCTTGATCTTTCTCAGTGGCGACGGCACGTGTTTCAAATTCATACTGAGATTGGGTTTGATCGAGTTCAATCTGATCGATTCGTGGTTCATCTTGGGGAGCCTCATCAGCTGAGGGAGCCGTTTCAATCTGTTCAGCCCGTTGCCGCTCCATTACCTGAATTTTGTTCGGTCGCAGTTTGGGCCAGATGTCTTCGATTTGCCGGATCGCTTGTTCCAGGTTACCGCGAAAAGGAACGACGCGTAGACCATTTTGGCTCGTTAACTCGGTCGGCAGTTCCCCCATCTTGGTAAGCAACTTGCGAATTTCTTCGATTTGTTCCGCTGTCCCACGAACAAACAGTTGCTGTGTCTCCGTGTCACCGTTGGCGACCGGCCGATTCACTTCATCTTCGAACAGACGGTCAATCGCCAATTCGACCGAGAAAGGATCAACGGTCTGCAGGGGGAAGACTTCGACGACGGCCTCGGCACCTTTGAGCTGCTCCAAGGTCGTCTTAATCATTCCATGTTGACGTTCATTAGCTAGGGCAACGAGCCGTCGAGACCGATCATCCAAAATTAAATCCGTCGGTTCCGACGGTCGATCGACAAGCGTTTTCAAGGTCGCCAACAGGGAAGGATTTACCAGATTCAAAGGGTAAACGACTAGTTGTCGATTGCCATCGTTTTTGGCAACATTACCCATTTGAGAAACAATCTTGGCAATCGTCAGATGTTCTTGGACGGGTGCTTTGACGAATAAAGTTCGATTTGCTGCATCAAAAGACAGTGCCACGAGCGGATTACCGTCGTACATTTGCCTCAATGACTGAAAAACGGACTCCGAATTTGCCGGCCCTAATGAATAACTTTGCAAAGTCGGCTTGCGATCATTATCGACATCCATTTCCTTAACGGTAGCGGCGATCTTTGCATGTTCTTTCGCGGTTGCCGTTGCAACGAGGATTCGATTTGGCACATCGGCCGCAATCACGGCGTTAGGTAACAACGACTTGAGAACCTGCAATGCGGCAGCCACATCGGCGACTCGAAAAGGATAAGCACGTGCTTCCGTGGGATCATCCCGCTGTACGTCTAGCTGCTGTACTGTAGCCGCCATGCGAGTGTGGTCAGCCGTCGAAGCGGTAGCGACCAAGGCTCGGCTCGCCGCATCAGCGACAATAATGGCATCGGGCAGCAAAGACTGCAAAGCGATTTGAGCCGCAGCCACATCAGCGAATTGAAATGTGTAAACGCGTGTAATCCGATCATCGACCGGCGCCCGATCCAATTGCTTAACCACCTGCTCGACACGTTGATGCTCCGTTTCATCGCCCGTCACCAATAGGCTGCGATTAGCATCATCGATCGCCATCACCGCTCGTGGCAAAAGAGCTTGCAACACGTCACGAGCACTTTCCACATTACCATGTTCGAAGGGATAGACGCGAGTTTGTCGGGAATCAGTATCGCGCCCCATCTGGGCAACCGTCTGTTGAATTTGCGTGTGTTGTTCGGGGGTTGCAGTCACCACAAGCGTCTGATCAGATCCATCCACTGCCATCGTGGCCTCCGGTAGTAATGCCTTGAGCACATCTCGCGTCTGCGAGGCATTTCCCAAAGGAAAACGATAGACCTTGGCCTCCACGCCACTCACGTTTTCTCGGTCAAGCTGCTTGACCGCCTGTTCGATCAATTGATGTTCTGTCGGCAACGCTGTCGCGATGAGGCTTTGCGTTGCAGGATCCACGGCAAACGTGACTTGTGGCAACATGGCAGTCAATGACGTTTGCAACCCGGCGGGATCCGCATGCTGAAGCCGGTAGACGCGTGAACTCTTTTTCTCGACTTCCGGGAGCTTGTTCAAAATTTCATCCAGAGCAGCGGCAAGCAGTGCATGCTGGTCTGCTGACGTGCGAACGACCAGTGCCTTCCGATCCGCATCGGCAATGATCGAAGATCTTTGTTTCAGTTTTGGGTCAAGCAATTCAAGCAGTGTCGCAGGGTCATTATCACCAACCGGGTAGACCTTCAATTCCAACTCTCGCGATCGTCCCTTCGCCTTTTGCAAATCTTCAAGTGCTAATTTAATTTTTTCGTGATCCGCCTTTCGCGCACGAATTAACAGACGTTGTTCATCCTCACTGGGAAAATAAGTTGCTTGGGTTGCAATGGATGCAATCAACTCTCGAGCCTCGCTGTCAGAAATGGTCCCCAATGGGTAGCCCACCACTGACAACGGCTGCTGGCTGATTTGTTGTTCTAATTCGTCAATGACCTGCTGCAACCGCTGATGTCCGGCTGGCGTTGTCCAAACAGCCAGTTGAGCATCACCGGCTGCTGAAATCATCTGGAAGTCGGGACCCAACGTCGGAATCAGCTGCCTGACTTGCTGCAGCACGGCCGATTCGGAGTCGTAGATCTGCAAGGAGCCATTTTCTTGCAACGGTGTTTCAGATTCAATCTGTTCAACCACCGTGGCGACCCGGGCCAGATCTTTCTCATCGGCCCAGACAAGCAGTTGTCGATTATCGGTGGAAGCAGTCACTTGCGCGGCGGGCACAGTCGATCGCAGCAATGAAAGCAAGACGTCGGCATCGATCTTTTCGACGCGATAGACCCGTAAGCTTCCTTCCCGACCATCACGACCTTGTGTCATTTCGGTCATTGCCGTCTGCACCGCCTGATGCTCCTCTGGCGTCGCCCAGACAATAAGGCTTCGATTATTTCCATCCGCAACCAGGCGGGCACGAGGCACCAAATCCTCGATCAGCCTTCGCACGTCGTCCACATCACGAACTCCACAGGGATAACTCACTACTTTCTTTTGCTGACCCTCCGATTGTTGACGAAATTCCTCCACGGTTTTTGCGAGCAATTCGTGGTCGCGTTCATTACCCCAAGCAATGATCGAGTTAGAATCGCGATCGGCGGTCAGCGTCATCTTGGGTAACAATTCCCGAAACATTTCGATCACATCTCGGGCATCCACTTCGCCAATTTTGTAATAAGCCATCTTGCTCGTGCCGGCAGTTGAGGGCTTATCCAATTGTTCAACGGCTCGACCTATCTGCGGATGTTGATCGGCAGTCGTCCAGACCATGACACGGCGACTCTCTTCATCCACCACAATTTTGGTATCGGGATAGAGCTCTATCAGAATCGACTGAACGCTGGCAGGATCACCGGACGCGAGTGGGTAGCTGACTAATTCCATCGCAGCCGCCGCATCGGTCGACCGCAGTGATTCCAACAACGTCTGAAGTTGTTTGAGTTGATCGGAGTTCGCCCAGACAACGATCTGAGATGGTTGAGAGTCATCAATAATGCGGAGGCCCGAAAACTGATCCTTGAGCGACGGCAGCAGTTCAATCAGACGATTCTTTAGCCTCGGCGTGACGGGAAACGCTCGCAACATTGCCTCTTTCGACGGGATGGTGTCGCGCACCTCCTGCAGGACGGCAGCAAACTGCTCGTGTTCTTTTTCACTGGCGATCACCCCGAGACCACGTCCTAGCGGATCGTCCACGATTTCAATTTTGACCAATTCCGGGGCCAACTTGGAACGGAGCGAGTTAAGCCGTTGCCGCAATTGCCCGTTCGCCGGATAGAAACGCAACTGACGCTTTACCAGTGGAAATTGAGCTTTTAGTTCCTTCAATAGTTCAGCAACCCGCTGATGGGTCGGCTGATCCGTGACGATTCGTAGATCTTCGGGAGCCCCACCCTCGATCACTTCGATCATGCTCAAATTCGGATCTAACTTCCGATAAGTACTCAGAAATTGTTTTCGTTGTTCCGCGGTTACGTCATAAAGCCGCAGTTGCTTTCGCAGTCTTTGTCGATCCCCGCTCCCGAGTTGATCGAGAATGATGGCGACTTGTTCGTGATCGTCGTCGCTGGCGATCACAAGCCAGCGGTCGGCTGCCGTATCCTCCTGGATCTCTGCATCGGGTACTAAGGAGGCTAACACCTTCAAAGTGTTTGGCAAGGAATCACGTGGGCGTACGTAACTCTTTAAGATTCGTGATTCGTTGGAAGCAACATCCAGTTCCTTCACCAAAGTGGCAACAATTGCTTGCTCAGCTCCATCGGCCACGACAATTAAACGTCGGCCGTCGACCACAACAGAAATACGTGGGTAAAGTGACTGTAGCGCCTCGGCCACCGTGCTTGGCTCCGAATTTTCCAAGGTGTAGACATTGGCTCGTTGCGCTTTTCCATCGGCGACGGCTTCAAGTTTTTGCAAGGACTGCACGAGAATTTCATGATCCTTTGCGGGCGCAAATGCGATGAGTCGTAATGGGTCGGATTCGACCCTGAATGATGCTTGAGGCAACACCATCTGAAGCTGTTCAACCAATTCACTTGGACCGGCGTGTTCAAGCGGATAAGACTCCAAAATCATTTGCCCGCCCCCCAACGCCTCGTCTGACATTTGGTCGAGCAGTTCCTTGATCACCGCTTGTTGGCTCGGCGGGGCATACGCGTTAATTTGGCCCGCAAGCTCATCAATTGTCACGTTGACTTCGGGCATCAAGCTCTTGAGCATTTCCACGGCGGCTTGAGGATCAATTTTTGAGACGGGGTAAATCTGTAGTTCCGGTTTCGGCGCTGGTGGCTTGGGTGTCGGCGGTTTTGGCGTGCTGGGAACTGGAATCGATTCG
The DNA here is from genome assembly GCA_029243025.1 of Pirellulaceae bacterium. Taxonomy (NCBI): domain Bacteria; kingdom Pseudomonadati; phylum Planctomycetota; class Planctomycetia; order Pirellulales; family Pirellulaceae; species Pirellulaceae bacterium. The sequence goes on from JAQWSU010000006.1 coordinate 230,768, forward strand.
ATCACGGCGCTAACCGCTCGCATTTTCCCGGCGGTGGTCCAGACCAGTAGCTGATTCGTCTGAGGAAGTGCAATCGCTTCGCCGAAATTACCAATCAACGGCGTGATTTCTTCCGACACGGCCATCGCCGGTCGCCCCGCCAAGGGAAACATGACTTGAACTAATTCGAAGTTTCCATACTGATCGAGATCGGCCATCTTCACACGCGGCAGCATGCCCGCTGGAATTCCATCGGCCAGATTCAAACATATCAACATTCGTTCGCGTCGGACCAAAGTGTACGATCGTGTGATCAAAACACCATTCAACAAATCCAAGGCCTGTACGGGTGTGTAAGATTTTGAATCACTGTAAGTAAACGTCCCTGGCGGAACCGAGTTGGCGACCAAAGAAAGTCCCGCCTGACGTGCGAACCAGTCCAGCACGTCAAGCCACTTGGTCTGTCGAAAATTAAAGGTCAGCTTGGCGTTGCCTGGCAACGCGCGAAATTGTTTTTGCTGCTCCGCGGTTAGCAGCTGTTGAATCTGTGTCGCGAGGTCAGACAATTGCTGCGTACGATCCTCAACACTCTGAATCGTCAGCGCTTGGGCTTGTGCCTGCTGGAGCTCAGCTAATTTGATCCGTTGTTCATCACTCAAATTCAGCTGGTCTAAAATCTCGGATTGAGCGAGACGTCGGAGATCAAGCGACTCGGAATCGGCTTGTGCCCGGGCCGACTCAACCCATGCGAGACTCACGAGCAAGAAAACAATCTGATACAGAACGACACGGGCAATCATTCGTAGGCGACTCCGCAGGTGGGCAACGACGCGGGATGGACAGGTAGGCAGACGCCTATTAGACGACAGATACGCCTTGTCGTAAAGGAAGATCGTCAGGGTTTCGACCCTGCAATCGACAGTTTCCCATCAAGGGAGAGAGTCTTAGCACGGTTCTCAACCAACCCGACCACAATGCCGATGTTTCAAAGTACGAACATCGACCCGAGCGGGGGGGCAGGCCGACATGGGACTGAATCCAAGGTGACCAGCGGGTCGTGGTTCGATCAAACTCGGTCAGCCAATTTTTCAGCAAGCCGATGAAGTGCCGCACTATGATCATCGGTCTGCAGATGAACCTGCAACAGACTCGGTCCGGATCGATCGTTCCAGGCCGATTTCAAAGCCGAATCAAATTCGCCTTCTGTCCGCACCACATACCCCTGGCCTCCTCCATAAACTTCCGGCAATCGGTGATAGTCCCATGGTTGAATATCGTTGAATTTCCATGGCCCTTGGTGAATCCGCCGTTCGGTGCCGTAGCCCTTGTTGTCCAACACAATGATGAGTGGATCGAACTGATGTCGAATGAGTGTCGACAATTCTTGTCCCGTCATCTGAAAAGCTCCATCGCCACAAACCACCACCACGCGGGACCGTGGACGGGCGACTTGCGCACCGAGTGCTGCCGGGACGGCAAAACCCATAGACGTGTAATAGGCGGGACTGAGAAACTCCGTACGACCACGGATCACCAATTCACTTGCCGCAAAAAGTGAATCACCGATATCAGCAATCACAATGGTTTGTTCATCAATTTGTTGGTTGAGTCGATCGAACAGACGAGAGACAGTGATTTCAGCATCCGCAATCGACACAAATGGCTCGGGCAGATGATTGACAAGCAACGTCGGAATCTCACGGCGGGTCACGGTGGGCGGAACGTCTATTAATCGGCCGAGAAAGTCTTTTAGTTGAACCTGGTGATAGTGGTGATGATGAATTCTCAACTGTTCACTCGTCGCATAAATACAATTACCAGGATTGATATTAGCCGTAAAAATGCCCAGATTGATATCAGTCATGAAGGTACCCAACAACAACAAACAATCGCTCGACTCAACAAATTCGGTGACGCCTTGCCTACCCATCGCCCCCTCGTAGAGACCTACGTACAAGGGATGCGTTTCACGGATGACGCTCTTACCAAGAATGGTGGCAGCAATCGGAATTTGAGTCGCCTCAGCAAAGGCCAACAGTTCTTCCTGCAGGCCGAACCGATGCATCTCAACGCCCGCAAGAATCATCGGACGTTTGCTGGATTCTAGCAAACGGCGAGACTCTTCTATGGCTTCACCCAATGCGTCGGAATCACTTTCGATTTCTGGCTTGGAAAACGAATGGCTGATCTGCGGTACAACATCAACCATGTCGCGTGGCAATTCCAGGTAGACGGGTCTCTTGAATCGGGCACAGGCGTCGAGCACCCGATCAATCTCACGAAAAGCGGTCACGGGATCCGATAAGTCGGCACCTGCAACACAAAGCCGCTCGAAGACGTTCATCTGAGTGTCAAAATCGCGGACCATATGATGCAGGAGCGGGTTGCTGGAGCGCTCGTGGATGCCGGGAGAACCCGTAATCACAACCACTGGCGATTTTTCGGCGAAAGCGCCCGCGATCGAGTTACAGACGCTGAAACCACCCACACAATAGGTGATACACAACGCACCCATTCCATGAACTCGCGCATACGCATCTGCGGCAAATCCAGCGCAATCTTCTCGCGTACAACCCACAACGTTCAAATCACTGGTTTCCAACTGCGAATAGAAGGCTAACACGTAGTCGCCCGGGATGCCAAACACATCGCCGATGCCGTAGTCCTGCAGTCGTTGAATCAGGTATTGTCCAATCGAAAGTCCCACGCCGGTATGATTTGAATTCTGAATCATGGTCGATCTCCATTTCCCGAGACAAAATCAGAGCACGAGAGCAACTCGAGACGCCTGCGTGGATTGCTGAGAGCACTCCAATCAGATGCAGGCAGCGCACCAAACTGAAATCGCCTGCCAACGGCCTACCACCCACCGATCGCTTGCGGTTACTCGCCATCGCCAAGAGTGCAGATGTGCCCACACAAGATTTTGGTCGCGAGCCAAAAACAAAGAGGTTTCGCGGCGGGCAACCCGGTTCAGAAGTGCCACCCGCACAAGTCGGCGACCTGTTGTCGCTCAATTCGTCTAGCTTATTCTAAATCGATTTGACAGCTCGCCAAGTTACTGCGGCAATTCACCGTCTGCACATCACCGCTTCAGAACAGCAACCAAACGCCCACCCAAGAGCTCTTTTCACGGCCAAATTGCCGAAATCAAGCACGGAACTTATTGAGAAAATCTGCACGCGAATCACGAGGGCTGCAACGATTCAGTGACTTAAGACACCAAGTGTCAACCTACCGCGCCAGATAATGATTGACCTGCCATACGAAGAGCACGACCGACAGCAGCAGTAGCAGCATGGAAGCGAGCCCCAACATTTTTCCCCGCCGCGGCTTAGGATCACTCAATCCAATCAGCGCCAGGATCGCCGAACTTCCAAAGAAAACGACGCAACTCCATCCCAACAGCTTGGTCCAACGCTCACCCTGCCCCCCTTGCCAAACCGCGTGGGCCACCGCCCACATCACATACGAGGCCAGGGTCCCGCCCAAGCTCAGAATACTGGCCCAACTCGGTCCCGGATTGGAAACGGACGCATTGCCCGATTTGGAACGGAGCACGAGAACAACCACCCAAGTGCCGAGGAACAGCGCAGAACATGCCAAGACGATCGCGCTGCGACGTGCATCAAACAGTCCAACATCGGTCCATTGACCCGTTGCGCCGATCGCGAGGTAAATACCCCAGGCAGCGAGCGCAATGATCAGTCCGACGATTATGCGTCGCGGAGACTTCTCATCAGAATTGGGCTGGCCAGTTGCCGTCATAGAGCACAGATCGCCTGCAATCGACCCGCTCTCTTACGAGGGCGGATCTAAAAATCACTCATTCGATGTGCCAAGTTGGCGGTCAGCGGTTGGGCTAGATGCAAGCTTTCTCAAGACTGAGAATTCATCCAACGTGACGGTGGTCGTTTCACCGCCCGCCAATTGCAGAACAATGATGTCGCTAAACACCTTGTCGTCATTGTTACGGCGGTGGTGCAAACCGTGCCGTCGCCGCTCGGTTGCGACGACGGTGCCCGAAGTGACCGTCTCCCATTTCCGGAAGCCGACTTTGACCTCGTGCTGCAGTTCGACTTGATCGCCGGGCTGCAACTGTTCAAAAACATTCAACGTGTTTGGGGAACCCGTCATAGTCAACAACCGCGAATGAGTTTAAGACACTTCCTTTGCATCAATCCAAGTCATCAGACGGCGTAAATCTCGACCCACGGTCTCCAACTCAAGCGTTCGATCCCGGCGACGCACGGCCTTGAACGAAGCAGCACCCGCCTTGTTTTCCAGGATCCAGTCACGTGCGAACTTGCCTGTCTGAATTTCGTTGAGGATCTTTTTCATCTCGGCCCGGGTTTCTTCCGTCACGATGCGAGGACCCCGTGTGTAGTCACCGTACTCGGCAGTATTTGAGACACTATAGCGCATGTAGCTGAGTCCGCCTTGATAAAAAAGGTCGACAATCAGTTTCAATTCATGCAAGCACTCAAAATAAGCCATTTCAGGCTGATAACCGGCTTCGACCAGGGTTTCGAATCCAGCCTTTACGAGTTCGCTCACGCCACCACAAAGGACCACTTGCTCACCGAACAGATCCGTTTCGGTTTCTTCGGCGATAGTCGTTTCGATCACGCCCGCACGGGTTCCACCGATACCTTTCGCATAGGCGAGGCCAATTTGTCGCGTTTCATCACTCGCACCATCGCCGAGTGCGATCAAACAGGGCACCCCCCCGCCTTTTTCAAACTCGGATCGAACCAGATGGCCAGGACCTTTCGGAGCGACGAGCAGGGCGTCGACCCCCTTGGGAGGCACAATCTGCTCGAAATGAATGTTGAAGCCGTGTGAACACATCAGCACATTGCCGGGCTCCAAGTTGGCCTCGATTTGATCCTTGAAAACATCTCCCTGAACTTCATCAGGCAGCAGGACGTTGATAATGTCAGCTTGCTTGGATGCTTCAGCCGCCGACATCGGTTCAAAGCCATGACTGACAGCCAAGTCATAGTTCGGACCACCCGGACGCTGACCGATGATCACGGTGCAGCCGCTGTCACGCAGGTTTTGCGCTTGTGCGTGCCCTTGGGATCCGTATCCCAGAATGGCAATCGTCTTCCCTTTAAGGCGCGCCAAATCGGCGTCTTTTTCGTAATAAATTTTGGCCGGCATACGTGTTTTCCTCGCGGAATCTGATGGGTCAGAAGAAACAAAACGCCCGAGCAGCTCACTTCTGCTTGACGAACTTACGGACCGAGCTGTCCTGTAGCTGCGGGCCGGCATTTGTGTCGGTATGTCGCGGTGAAGCACTGCGAACCATAGCGATCCGTCCCGTGCGAACGAGTTCCGTGATTCCGTACGGTCGCATCCGATCGATGAAAGCTTCGATCTTCGTCTCGCGACCCGAAATCTCGATCGTCACTTCATCCGGTCCGACATCGACAATTCGTCCGCGAAAAATCTGAGTGAGCTCGCGGATCTCGCTCCGCTTACCACCGGGCAGGGCCTTGACCTTCAACAACATCAGATCACGTTCAACGTAGTCCTGCGCACTCACATCAACCACTTTGACCACGGTGACGATTTTCTCGAGTTGCTTGCGAATCTGCTCGAGCACTCGATCATCACCCACAACCACAAAGGTCATGCGTGATAGCTGAGAATCTTCGGTCTCACCAACGGCGAGTGAATCGATGTTGTAGCCGCGCGACGCTAGCATGCCCGAGATGTGTGCTAACACACCGGGAACATTTTGGACGACAGCCGAAAGGACATGACGCATCGGATCTAAAGGCCCCTTAACAATTTACGGCAAACGAGCATGATAATCGGCCAACCCCAGCTCCACAAGCCGTCAAGCATGCAGTCTCGACAGCAGCAGCCCTGGCCGGATAGTCCTCTTCGTCGATAGAATGAAAGGGTCAGCCCTTTTAAGTTCGTGGATTTAAGTTCACCCCCGTTTTAGGTCGAACATGAACAAGGTAACTCCCTCAGTTTCGAGCTCACCAACGTCGCCCGTTGCTGCGAAGCGCTCGGCTCGCGAGGTTGCCCAGGAAAGACAAGCCCGCATTCGTTCTTCACTTCGTGACTCCTCGGCTATCCTTCCGACGCTTCGTCCCTCGGACCCGCAGGCTGAATCCATGCCGTTTCGTGTCGACCTAGACATTTTCCGCGGTCCCGTTGACCTCCTGCTCTACCTGGTGCGCAAACACGAGGTCGACATCCAGAATATCCCCGTCGCCAAAATAACTGAACAATATCTTGATCATCTAGCGGTGCTAGAACAGCTTGATATCAACGCTGTTGGCGATTTTCTAGAAATGGCCAGCTTGCTCGTCGAGATCAAATCAAAACTCGTGCTTCCCGCCAGTGACGACGACGAGGAAGAAGAATTGGCGCTGGATGACCCGCGAGAAGAATTGGTCACGCAATTGCTCCAATACAAACAGTACAAAGATGCCGCTAGCATCTTGGAAGAGCGTGGACGGAATTGGTCGAATTGTTTCACTCGACTTGCCAATGACCTGCCGCCTCGCGACATTAATCCAGCCGAGCAGCCGATTCACGAAGTTGAACTTTGGGATCTTGTCAGCGCACTGGGCCGAGTGATCAAAGCCAATGAAGTCGCACAGCCCAAAAACATCGTCTACGACGATACCCCCATCCATATCTACATGGAGACGATTCACCAAAAACTCTGTGATGATGGGCAAGTGGCCTTTACCGACATGTTCCAAGTTGGCATGCACAAGTCGGCATTGATCGGTGTGTTCCTAGCCGTCTTAGAGTTGGTGCGTCATCACCAAGTTCACGCAGAGCAAGACGGGTTGCATGGTGAGATCTACCTGTTGTCTGGCGAAGCATTTGGTGAGCGAATCGACTTGTCGAATGTCGATCAGTACGAGGGCTCCGAGGCCGATGATCCGAATCGCGAAGAGGCCGATCCGGGTAGCGAAGAGGCCGAATCGACAAGTAAACCTCGTTGATCCCGCCAACGTGGCACTAATCCCGCCAACGTGGCACGGGCTTGGTTCCAGCAAGCTCGCTTCATTCGTCCAAAAGTGTCACGAATCGTTGGTAAGCATTGTCCCATTCGGCAGCGTTTTGCGGTTCGTACTGAGCGATAGGGAAGCTCTGAGAAATGACCTGTCGTGCTTGACTGATCGATTCGATGTCACCTGCCGCGATGGCTTGCACCATCACATTGCCAATTGCCGTCGCTTCCACGGGACCGGCCAAAACCAAGCGATTGCAGGCGTTGGCAGTCATTTGGCAAAGCTGCTGATTTTGCGTCCCTCCACCCACAATGTGAATCTTTTGGATCGCCCCTTTTGTCAGCTGTTCGAGTCGACCGAGCACCGAACGGTAGCAGAGGGCCAGACTTTCCAACGCACAACGAACAATGGCCCCTTCATCTTGGGGCACCGGCTGACCCCTGCGAGCACACGCTTCTTGAATCGTGACAGGCATGTCATCGGGTGCCGAAAAAACCGCATCGTCCGGGTTAATCAGACCTTGTAACGGTTGCGCCTCTTCGGCCATCTGAGTCAGCTGATTCCAATCGAATTTCCGTCCAGCACGCGCCCAGACTCGTTGACATTCCTGAACCAACCAGAGGCCGGTGATATTCTTGAGAAGTCGAATCGTTCCACCAACGCCACCCTCATTGGTGAAATTCAGTTCACGGCAGGTTTCACTGATGACCGGATCGGCGACTTCAACACCCATCAGAGACCAAGTGCCACTGCTGATGTAGCACCAATCTGGCTGGTTGGAAACCTCTCCCTTCGCCGGCACCGCCATTACGGCACTCGCCGTGTCATGGGTGCCCGGAACAATTACCGAAGCTGATTTCAAACCCGTAGCGTTGGCAATTTCAGGACGCAAAGCTCCCAGGTTGGTTCCCGGATGAATGATCGATTGCAGCATCGAGTCGGGCAAGTCAAAACGAGACAAGAGATCTCGAGACCAATCCTGGGAACTGGGATTGAGAAACTGAGTGGTAGTGGCATCCGTGAATTCGTTCGCCTTTTCACCCGTTAATAACCAATGAAAGAAGTCCGGAATCATCAAGAGCGATTCAGCAGCATCGAGCAGGGAAGACTGAGCTCGACGCATGGCCAACAATTGAAAAAGTGTGTTGATTTCCATGAATTGCAAACCGGTCGCGGCAAAAATCTCCTCGCGACTGACCGTTCGAAAAGCGTGGTCAAGAATGCCAGCCGTTTCCGGATCACGATAGTGATAGGGATTTCCCAACAATTCGTCGTTTCGACCGAGCAACGTGAAGTCAACGCCCCAGGTATCGACACCCACACTCACGATGTCATCACCAAACCGCTGCGACGCTGCAAGCATTGCCGCTTGGACGTCGGACCAAAGTCGCAATACGTCCCAGTACAGCCGCTTGTTGGATTGGACCGGGCCATTGGAAAATCGATGGATTTCCTCGAGCGAGAGCCGCTGACCGTTGAATTGCCCCGCGACACCCCGACCGCTGGAAGCGCCCAAATCGATCGCCAAATAGGTTCTCGAACTGCTCATGAATTTCCTTTTCGATAGCTTGTCGAAAGTTGAATTCGCAACCCACACGACTGGAGAATATCGCCCAAATCGTGACGGAAATCGTGACCCGGACATCCCCGAACGTCAAGTAGCAGTCCTGTTTGAGAGCCAACGCCTTGCAGAAGCGGAGCCGCTCAGCACTGTTGCCCCGCACCCCAGACAGACACAAGCAACCTTCCTGGATGCTGCGGCCGATCCGCCAATCGATCGCGATCTGTCGATGCGTTTCTCGGCAACAGCGACCCACCTGAGCCAGATCGAGGCCGATCAACAGCTTGCCCAATCACTTCCGAATGTAGTAACTAGTCAAGTTTTTCCCCCTCAGATCCGATACTTGACTTAGTTGATCAACATTCATATGATTGGACGCGTTGCACTGGACCCGATTAATAATCGACACGATCAGATGATGACCTCCACACCGACTCGCTCGAATGGCCCTCCTACTGCTGCGCAGCTAGCTGAGTTGGAGCAACAATCCAACGAATTCGAAACGGCTTCACCCGCAGAAATCATCGCCTGGACCACCAAACGTTTCGGCGCCGAATTGACGATGGGCACCGCGTTTGGGCCGGAGGGCATGGTCATCATCCATCTATTGGCGGAAGTCGCTCCCCAGATTCACATCTTCAATTTGGACACGGGTTATCAATTTGCGGAGACACTACAGTTGCGAGATTTGGTCGCCGAACGATATGGAATCGAAGTGGAAATGCTGCAACCGGAAATGACGGTTAAAGAGTACGAACGGCACCACGGCGGCCCTCTCTACAAGACAAATCCAAATCAATGCTGTTTTGATCGCAAGATCAGTCTGCTGAATCGGGCCACCGAAGGGAAAGCTGCGTGGATCAGCGCCATCCGGAGAGATCAAAGTGCAGATCGGGCGCGGACTCCGATCGTTGGTTGGGACAAGAAATTCAACCTCATCAAAGTGAATCCACTGGCAAATACCACGAAGTCCGACATCTGGAAACTGATCACGGACAACGACATCCCCTACAATCCGCTTCATGACAAGGGCTTCACGAGCATTGGCTGCCAACCCTGCACCCGAGCCGTAATTTTTGGCGAAGACGAGCGTGCCGGGCGTTGGAGTGGAACCGCAAAGACAGAGTGCGGGTTACATTCTCTCGAAGACGACTAGCATTCGAATCCTGATTATGCACGTGTCTGCCAAGACTGAGTATGCTTGTATTGCGATGCTGGAACTGGCCGCCAGTTTTACCGCTGGCGAACCCGTCCAGGTCCGTCGCATCGCCAAGTCACACGGCATTCCCTCGCGCTTTCTTGTTCAGATTCTTTTGCAATTAAAAAATGCGGGACTCGTATCCAGTACACGAGGTGCCGCTGGCGGTTATCGTCTTGCTCGGAATCCGTCCGACATCAGCATGCTGGATGTCATGGAGGCGATCGAAGGTGGAGACACAAGCTTGACCAGCAACACGTCGACCCCCTCGGCAGCAGCCAAAACCCTGATTGAAACTTGGTCCATTGCAGCGGATCGCCAGCGAGAAGTCTTGCGGGCTACGAATTTTGCCGAACTGGCCGAACGGGCCAGTGGTGAAACACAAGACATGTACTACATCTGAAACGTCGATCGCTCCGACGAACTCTTGCGGCACCCAGTCAAATAAAATTCTCCTTTTTCCAGGCGGCAATTTCAACAAACTGGTCGCAATAATAAGGTTGACGTGGTAGGCTGCGGCGCTGCATTGGCTCTGAAACCTAGCGCGCATTACTTATTTCTGAGGGGTTCCTATTGATGGCCAGACGACTGCAAGATTTTTTCGGACTCACGAATACGCGTCGGCTAGCAAGCGTTCAGAAAGGCCGCAAAGTTGCCTTTGAGTCTCTCGAACTACGCCGGGTCCTAGCCTCCTCAGTCGGAGAAATTGCTCATCTTACGGGAGATAGCAATCTCGATGGCGCCTTCGACCAAAGTGATTTGGTTGCAGTTTTTCAAAACGGCAAATACGAAACTGGGCAAGTCGCAAGTTGGAGTGAAGGCGACTGGAATGGCGACCAGCGGTTTGATTCCGCAGACTTGGTACTCGCCATGAACTCGGGCGGCTACGGCACCGTTATGCCGACCCGTTTCGATGCCGACGATGGAGACGCGGATCAGGATGATGAACCGGGCGAGCGACTCGGATGGGCAGAACGCATCGCCCAATGGAGAGAGGATCGACTAGCTGACGATGGGGAAGATGAAGGCGATGAAGGCGAGCGGCTCGGATGGGCAGAACGCATCGCCCAATGGAGAGAGGATCGACTGGCTGACGATGGGGAAGATGAGGGCGAAGAAGGGGAGCGGCTCGGATGGGCAGAACGCATCGCCCAATGGAGAGAGGATCGACTAGCTGGCGATGGGGAAGATGAAGGCGAAGAAGGCGAGCGACTTGGATGGGCAGAACGCATCGCCCAATGGAGAGAGAATCGACTAGCTGACGATGGGGAAGATGAAGGCGAAGAAGGCGATGAGGGCGAAGAAGGCGAGCGGCTTGGATGGGCAGAACGCATCGCCCAATGGAGAGAGAATCGACTAGCTGACGATGGGGAAGATGAAGGCGAGCGACTTGGATGGGCAGAACGCATCACCCAATGGAAAGAGAATCGACTAGCTGACGATGAGGAAGAAAAAGGCGACGAAGGCGATGAGGGCGAGCGGCTCGGATGGGCCGAACGCATTGCAGAATGGAAAGAGAATCGCAAACCTGATCAGCAACAACGAATCGATTCCATCCGCGAGAAGCTTGCAGACGGTTCGATCACAGGCCTTGATGAAGCCGGCCTAGCTGCCGTCAATGCGGCCTTGGAAAGTGGCGATGCTCGTGCCGCCATGAAAATCATTCGACAGGCACACGTCGACAAAATCATGCAGGAACAGGCAAACCGCCGCGAACAGCAAGAAGAAGGTGACCTAGCACAAGGGTTCCCAATGCAAGCGGTAAATGATTTCGTGAAAGGCCTTCGCGAACGGGCTGCCCGAGGCTAGAACCTGCATCGAATCGCCGCGGCGAGTTAAGCGAAAATAACTCGCCCGGCCATCTTCTTATCTTTCGATCGCTGGCCCATATGTGGATCTGCGCTCGATAGTATCTGCGCAGAAAAGCGATTCAAACTTGGCTCTCAGCTCATCATTCTTTGATGATGTCGTTGACGGTCATTCCAGACGGGATCATCGGCAACACTTGCGACTGATAGGGCACCTGTACGTCCAAAACGAAGGGACCGTCATAGTGAATCATTTCCTCGAGAGCGGCCTGCAAATCGGATTTCTCGGCGACTGTTGCAGCTCCGCAACCGTAACCCTTGGCGATCTGAACGAAGTCGGGATATCGGTCTTCGACAAACCCACCCGATCCTTGCCCCGTCGCTTCCGGATGATGGATCGGGCCCAAATAAGTATGTGCTCGGTTACCATCCATGAATCGGTCCTCCCATTGGACGACCATCCCGAGATGCTGGTTATTGAGCAGGAGCACTTTGACAGGTAGGTTTTCACAGTAGCAGGTAGCCAATTCTTGAATGTTCATCTGGAAACTGCCATCGCCGTCGATGTCAATCACCAAGGCATCTGGATGAGCGGCCTGGACCCCCATGGCCGCGGGCAAACCAAAGCCCATGGTTCCCAACCCAGAACTGGAATGCCAACGTCGAGGACGATTGAACTTGTAGAATTGGGCCGCCCACATTTGATGCTGCCCGACCCCCACTGTGATATAGGTGTCTAGATCACCCGTCAGATCCGAAAGCATGTCGATGGCATGCTGCTGCAGGATTCCATCAGAATTCTTGTCGTAGGTGAGCGGATCCGCTTGCTTCCATTGCTGGCACTGCCGCACCCAGGCGGAAATATCTTCGGGTGGCTCAACGATCTGGTTCAATTCGGTCAACACCTGCTTCACGTCCGCGACGATTGGCAGATGAGCTTCCTTATTTTTGTTGATTTCAGAAGCGTCGACGTCGACATGAATGATTTTGGCGTGTTCGGCGAACGCTTCTAACTTACCGGTCACGCGATCATCAAACCGAACGCCGAGCGCAATCAATAGATCCGCCTCGGAAACGGCCACGTTAGAATAAACGGTACCGTGCATCCCCAGCATGCCCAAGAAACGATCGTCCGTCGCGGGCAGCGCCCCCAGTCCCATCACCGTCAACGTTGTGGGGATGCCCGTTTTCTCGACTAGTTCTCGTAACTCATTACTCGCATCGGCCGATATTACGCCTCCCCCGGCATAGATGACCGGTCGTTTCGCCAATTTGATCGCTGCCGCCATTTGCTTGATCTGCTCGGGGCGTGCGCTTCGTTGCAGCACACGATAGCCAGGCAGATTCATTTCAGCATCCCAGTCAGGATCACATTGAGTAGTCTGAACATCCTTGGGAATATCGACCAACACAGGACCTGGACGTCCAGTTGTGGCGACGTGAAAAGCTTCCTTCATCACGCGTGGTAAATCATTGACGTCGGTGACCAAATAGTGGTGTTTCGTAATGCCGCGACAGACTTCGACCAGCGGCGTTTCTTGAAAAGCATCTTTCCCGATCACATGCGTGGGAACCTGCCCAGTGATAGCGACCATTGGGATGCTGTCCAGTTTTGCGTCGGCGATCGCGGTGACAAGATTGGTTGCTCCTGGACCACTGGTTGCCATCACCACACCCACGCGTCCAGTCGAGCGAGCGAAACCTTGTGCAGCAAATGCACCACCCTGTTCATGTCGAGGCAGGATTGTTCGCAGCCGATCCGCATATCGCGTCAGTGCCTGGTGCAGGGGCATACTTGCACCTCCAGGATAGGCGAACAGGGTATCAACGCCATTGTCGACGAGCGATTTCACAAGGATGTCGGCGCCGGTCAAAACTTGAGCGTTGGTTGACTTTCCAGTGGTGGCCACAGACGATTTCTCCCCAGGATTTGCAAAAATAGATCGACCAGCGACGGTGAGGCGCTCGGCAAGGCCAATTTCACGCCCTTATCGGGCAAAAACCGACCGTGGAGACCCTAGCACCATCCATTTGGAAGCATAGCCTCTGCTACAAGGTTCTGTCAAAGCTGTCAGCCACGGAACCCGGCTCACAGCGAGGATTAGCCCATTTGCAGACGAACAGCCTACCTAGCCGTCCTGATGAGACATCGGTCGACTTGATAAGGTTCACTCGATCGACATTATTCCCTCTGACTCACCCAAGCTGGAAAGGTGACGCGCGCCTTTCGACCGGATCCATACCGACGCGCACGTTGATTTTCGGCAACCCGCGTCCACTCGCACACGCCCGATTCCACGGTCGCCTCCCGTGCCCCACCTCCCTTTCGACCGCCACGCCACTCGTTACGAGATTTTATATCGGCTACTGCTGCTGAGCGCTGAGCAGCTTGTTAAGCAATCCTAACTGTAGGACTGCCAACGCTTCCGCGTGCCTTGTTTCAAAATGAATACAACTTCTTGGTGAGCAGAACGATGGTAATCAGCGTCCGGCAACGATAATCGGATCTTTTTCGCTTCACTTAAACTTCCCACCCGATGACATTTTGCGCTACAAACCTTTGCAAGCTGCCTCGCCATCATCAAGATTCCCAGAGCATGAAACAGTTGCTTTTCTGGTCGTTCTTCGACCTTCTGAACAGTCCATGACTCCTCACGCGACCGCCAATGATGTGGTCACCGGTTGGAACCAGATCGCCTCTGAGCTATTTCTAGCGGACACAAAAACAGAATCCGGGCATGGCTCCTTATTCGATGGCGATGATCAACTTGGCCATCTACGATGCTCTCAACAACATTTCCTCGCAATATCAGCCGTGCTATGCGCATCGGGCGGTGACCCCAAACACGTCGTAGGAAGCTGCTGCGATTCAATCGACCTTTCGTGTGCTGACTTCCATTTACCCCAGTCAACAATCACTGCTTGATGTGAAACGGGTTGCTTCGTTGGATTTTATGCCCAGCGGTGAAGCAAAGACCAATGGCATCTCATACGGAGATTTGGTTGGCAAATCAATCGTCAGTTTGCGTATCTCTGACGGATTTGACGAGATGGTGGCTTATTCACCTCACGACGGAATTGGGCAGCCATGTAGCCAACCAAATCACCGCGCACCACTTTCAGCCCATTCCAGAACCGTCCACTCAATTGACGATCCTGTTAGGAATACTCGGCCTCGTCCGTAACCGGCAAACTGCCTCGGCGAATACTCGCTGGTCTCGAATTTAGTGGAGCAATCATCGACGCCAGACGGTGATGACTAGGCAAGCAAGCATCAGTAGTCCGATCGAGGAAGGCTCTGGTATTGCCGCTGCCGGCCGCTTCCCCTGCTCAAAGCCGCCGCCTTGAAAAGCCGTTACAAAGTCACTGCTATCGAATTCACCATCGCCGTTCCAGTCCCCGGTAGACCACCCAGAATTATCGGCGATTTGATCCTCATATTCGCCCGCTTGAAAGACTCCAACAAAATCGGTGCTGTTGAATTCCAGGTCCAGATTCGCATCGCCAAAATAGCTATTCTTCAAGCTCTCGATCCAGACAATCCGATCCAATTGATCAACCAATTGATCATCATTCAGATCGAAGGGGAGCTGGTTTGAATTGGCGCGTACTTCGTCGGTGAGCAGATTCATATCGGTCGCCGTCAACGCTCCATCGTTGTCAAAATCGCCCCGGATGGTCGACTGCAGGTTTTCTAACCTCACTAATTCCAATTCGTCCACATCTAGCACTCGGTCGTAGATCCGCACGTCATCTTGAAACCCAACCGCCGAGAAATCGTTGCCGGGCGCCGCATCCGTGTAACCGATAGCCACCACCGCCTCGCCCTCGGTACTCTCCACTTGGCCCGCAAACACGGATTGCTCAAAGCCCAGTTGCTCAACGATTGAATCTTCATCGCCAACATAGAAGAAAAGGTTATCTTCGTCGGCCGATCCATCGTAGCTAACGGCTAAAAAGGTCCAGGCGTTGTCCGCAGACAGATCCTCAGAGGACTGTGCAAAACCAAAACCTTCTTCACCACCAATGAATAAACCCAGTTTGAAATTGTCGATTGAGCGATCACCTTCGTTCGGGTTATTCAAATTCCAGGAAATGCCATCGTAGTTTGCGTTTGCAGCCTGCTTGGCCAACAAACGTACATTTCCACTCCCACCATTTTCAGCATTCAAATCCTCGAGATACAACCAAGTTGTCAGGGTGAATTGAGTCAGAGTATCAACTTTTTCTGGCTCACCTCCGTTCACCCAACTTTCAAAACCCTCCGCGCTCAGATCAAGTGCAAAAGCGGAGAAACTACCAGGTGTGTTGGTCGTTCGCGCGGCCGTTGATTGCAGCACGCCATCTGCAGATATTCCTGTTCCAGAATCCAAGGCCGGCCCGTTCTCTTCATCAAAATCCCAACGCAAGACCGGACCCTGAGCTTGCAAGGGCGTAAGATTAGTAATCGCCAGTAACAGCCCGACAGCCACCAAAGGAAAAACTCTTGTTGCGTGCACATTCTTCATTGCTTGATCTCCCCGCATCAGGATCGACAGGCATCCACGACGAAAACTTGCCCCATCAGACAAACTTCTTTTCGCTCAACGTCGTCAAACTACCCCTCCCCCAAAGCCACAACACCCCCAAAAATCGAGGAAGCGATCAAAAACAGCAAAAAAGGTGAACGAGGAGCAAGGGAGCAAGCCCCTTCGTCGGCTCAACCGGCTGACAGCCAAGGCTCCCCAACGCCACCCGTGATTCCGTAGATGGCACTCCCTCCGTGAGCACAAACCGATCGGCGCATCCAAACTGCCTGCAAAATCAAAGATGCGGGCCGAACCAGATCGGTTCGAAGATTCCACCTTCGACAACCTCGCTAACTGTTGTGTTGTTACTCGGGCGTCCTCACCAGGGGCTAGATTGCGATTGAAAATCTCTCAACGAATCACATCCGGCCCACTTCCCTTGGGGTGGATGAAATCGCCCTCATCAACCCGGACAAGCTGGTTTTGAGAACTTCCATCCGCAGGAGACGCAGACTCGGTCAGAAACGCAGAAACGCAGAAACGCAGTGCATTCACGTTGCCTCGATTAGCGGGCAACATTCCCTGCTGGGTTGTAGAAGCAACTTGCCCTGACGGCGCTGTGAAACAAGAAGCTTGGTCGCCGAACCATCGAAGGCAAGATTTGAACACTGCCAAGCCAGTATCGCTGTGACAAGATCGATCTCAACAGCGATGGCGGAGAAACGCAGTAAAATGCAAACGCTCACAATACGCCCGACCTAACTACAGAGGCCGGCGAGGCATTCTTCTTGGAAAGGGAGTCGGTTCGGAGGAAGGCAACGGCACCTCTGTCTCCGCATGCCATTCGGCTCGCTCTTCCGCTGTCGCATAATAACGAAGCCAAATATCAGTGTCGGTGGCCACATCAAGACACTGCCAGTGTAGGAACGTATGACTTCGCTCAATTTTCTTTTCGAGTGAAGGGAGAATATCTCGTAAAATCAGACGGAACAAATCCCGATCCGAAAGATGATCGGTGTAATCCAAAGCAATCCTCTTTTGGTAAAGCTTTTCAATCACCTGCCAAAGCACTTGGTGAAGTTGATCATCTTTCAACGACTCGGGCGACGGCAACTGAAGCTCTGGCTGAAACCACCGACAAATTGGCACAACGGGAGCAAGCTCCCATTCCAACATGGATTGGAGATATTCATTTTCCAACCTGGTAGTCATGAGCCGCGTGTTCACCACCTCGACAGATTCATCGAGAAACGGCTCGAGCTCATCCCGGAGACGGGCGTTCAACAGCAATTGATCAACTTCTTCTTGTAGATCGCGTTGGGACACGTTCCAAACCTCTCTAAGTCACCACTCAAACCGGAGTCACTACGGAAAATTTCTTTGGTTCAACACAACATTGAGCGTCTCGCTCGTTTGCCTCATGATCTCACTCTAACAAGAATCAACAGCGCATCAAGATCGTGTTAAGCATGGAACTGAAGCTGTTTTGGACTACTTGCCCCTGCGCTAGATACGACTCGCATAACCCGAACTTCAACTGTAGGAGAATGGCAAATCTTGCAGATTAAGCTGTCCATTCCGCGATATCGGGAAAACGTCAACTCGGCTTGAAACAAGAATTCATTGTCGATCGCCGACCAGGCGACAGTGCATTCTCATTAGCACCCACAATCGGCGCCCCTCGGCGGAAAAAATCGCCGCTTTGCCCGCGCAAATCCAACCGCCTCACAACAAACGACCAGTCAAACTTTAACGATTCTTTCGACAAACCGGCCAAAACACCTTGCTCAAACCGATTGCTTTCCGCCCAGATCAAACGGCTGACTGCCAGATCGATCAAAATCAACCACAAATCGGCCTTAAAACCCAATCTGGCCCAATCCGACTCGCTCACAAGCCCGATCGATCGATGGCTTAGCCGTTTGGCAAATCGATCTCTTCAAGACGGTGCTTGATCGCTGCTTCAATTTGGTCAGCACATCTTTTGTAGAGTTCCCGAGGACCGCCGATTGGATCCGCCACGTCCTCATTTTCACCACCTAAAACGGAAGTCCGGGAGGCTGAACTTGGCCAATGGCCGACAATCGCATGACGATGTGCCTGCGTCATCGTCAAAATGATGTCCGCTTGCTGCACCAAACGATCGCTGAGAGGCTGACTGACGTGGCCAGAAAGATCTAGCCCTCGGTCACCAACAACCTGAACAGCCTCGGGCGTGGGGCTTCCACCAGCCATCGCAGCGATTCCGGCCGACATGACCATCACGCCACGATCTTCGAGCTGATCAAGGCTGCAACCCAGCTTTTCAGCTATCAGCTTGCGGCAGAGGATTTCTGCCATCGGACTACGACAAGTATTTCCTGTGCAAACAAACAGTATCAACATGCTCGCTAGCCGCTCCAGAGTTGCTTCAGTGACGACTCCCGCGCGCAGCACCTTCAATTCGGTGCCATCCACACGGACCACAGACGATGGTTGTGCAAACTGGCAACGGCCGTCATCCAGGATGAGTCCGATCCGATCACCAAGAGAGGAATCCACCACATCTTTGCCAGTTACGGCATCCGGTTCCCCCGAACGATTAGCGCTGGAAAGCACCAATGGTCCTGACATCAACCTCAAGACATCAAGAATCAAGCGATGGGCCGGTACCCGTAAACCAATCGTCCCCTCAGGTGCGATGACCTGCTGCACTTCGGCCGGCAATTGGTGCAATAGGCTGTCTGGATGATCCACAGATAGAACCAGAGTCACCGGCCCGGGCCAACATCGCCGGGCCAGCCGCTGCCCCAACCTATTCATTCCAGGCACATAGTCGAAGGCGTCATCCGCACTCTTTACCGCCAAGGCCAACGGATGCCCGGTTTGTCGCCCCTTGAGGTCGATCAACCGCTGCACGGCCGTCTCATTCAAAGCGCTGGCAGCCAATCCATAGACCGTTTCCGTTGGGAAAGCGACAACTTTACCCTCTGCCAACGCCTGAACAGCTCGATGCACCACATCTCTGGCATCCTCTGCCGAGCGAATATCAATCACTGCTGGCGCCATAAAATTCGCGTCTGCCAAAGGGTCATCGAGGGACAAAAGCCTTGGGCGACGCGATGAATTGCGACGCCATCCGGTCAAGGAAAGATCGCTAAAAACATTGCGACACTCCCTAATCCAGTAATCTAACTGGGCTTGCGCACCAGGGTCAAGTAGATCCGCCCGCCGCAATCGTCGTCGTTCTGCATTGGTTCCACTTATTTCAGACCCGGGAAAGAACTAAAATAAGTGGATTGGGACTCTCGGAGCTGAATTGACACAAGTATTAGCGGGGACCTTCATTGAACCCATCGTCGTCGCCTTCCAAGCATCGTCTTGTGATCGTATCGCTGGTTATCATCCTGGGCGGCTTCGGAAGCCTGCTGCCCTTGATCGGTCTAGCGCGAAGCGGATCATTCGGTTCCAATGGAGAAGCCCAATGCGAATCAACCTGGGGCTCGCATGGGGTCACCCAGGGCCGTTTTTTGAAACCGCGGGCGATGGCGATTGACGATCGAGACCGGTTATACGTCGTCGATACGTCAGCTCGCATTCAGGTTTTTGATCGCGATGGCAACTATCTTCGACACTGGAGAACCCCCGAATTCTACAACGGCAAGCCGACAGGCCTCTCCTTCAATCGGGAAGGTCTGCTGATGGTCGCCGATACGCACTATTTCCGCGTTCTCTTCTACCGGCCGGATGGAACACTGGTCGAGGAGCGAACCCTCGGCGGCGAATTTGGAAATGCGCCGGGTACGTTCGGGCTGGTAACCGACGTTGTGGAGGATTCAAACGGGAATTTGTATGTGGCCGAGTATGGGGAATATGACCGAATTCAAAAATTCGACGCTGAGGGCAACTTTCTGTTTCAATGGGGCGGTCATGGTTCGGAAGCCGGACAATTCATTCGCCCCCAAAACATGGCCGTTGATGAAAATGACCACATTTGGGTCGTGGATGCCTGTAACGATCGGATCCAGGTCTTTGACGCAACCGGTGATTCCGCTCAACTGATCCGCATCTGGGGCACGCAGGGCAAAGAAGTCGGTCAGTTGCGATACCCTTACGATCTCGTTTTGGATGGACGAGGACACATTTACATCTGCGAGTTTGGGAACCATCGCGTTCAAAAATTCACGCTCGACGGACGACCGGTGGCCGTTTGGGGTCAGCAAGGTCGAGGCGAAGGGCAACTCTTCAATCCTTGGGCAATCGTTCAAGACGCCCGAGATCGCATTCACATCCTTGATACGTACAACCATCGGGCTCACCGCATCCGTCTTTGACGCAAAAGATTCGCCATGTTTTCGATAACCGACATGTTCGATCAGCCGGGCTACCTGCTGCTGCTTCTATTGCTGCCACTAATCTGGGTGTTCAGTTATCACAGTTTGAGCGGCCTGGGGCCCATTCGCCGATGGATCGCAATCGGATTGCGATCGTTTGTATTTTCACTGATTGTGTTGGCACTCGCCGAAATGCAATTTTTGCGAGTCAATGACGGCATGACGGTCATCTATTTATTGGACCAATCGGCCAGTATTCCCCCAACACAGCGAAATGCGATGGTGGAATATGTGAAAGAGGCAGTTCGCGAGCAACGTGACGACTCGCAAAATGATCGTGCGGCGTTGATCGTCTTTGGTCGAAATGCCAACATCGAAGTACCTCCGCTGCAGGCTGATTTGCCAATTCTTGGCCAGCTAGAAAGTATCTTTGACCTTCGAACGGATGCCACCAACTTGGCATCGGCGATGAAGTTGGCCCAAGCAACTTTCCCAGAGGACTCGTCGCGGCGCATCGTGGTCGTCACCGACGGCAACGAAAACGTAGGTGACGCACAGGCGATGGCCCAATTATTGGCCCAAGACGGCGTCGGAATCGACGTCGTTCCAATCAGCCTGGGTGATCGACCCGAAGTTTTCGTAGAACGAGTTACCTTACCGACAGACATTCGAAAGGGCCAACCCTTTCAAGCGCGGGTAGTGGTCAACAACGTTTTTCAACCGACAGAAAATGATGCGGGTGAAGTGGCAGGCACCATGAAGCTGACTCGCCGGATGGGGCAGCGTGTTGAAACTTTAAGTGAGCAGCCCGTTGTGCTGCAGCCCGGCAAGAATGTCTACCGGTTCGACAATGAGATTGCGCAACCTGACTTCTACGAATACGAAGCGATCTTCGTCCCCGACGACCCTCAAAACGACGTGATGACGGAAAACAATCGCGCGACGGCATTCACCCACGTATTGGGACAGGGCCACGTGCTTTTGATTGAAGATTGGGAGCATCCCGGAGAGTTCGATTTCCTGGTCGATCGCCTGCGTAACGCGAACATTCAGGTCACAGTGATTGGCAGCAATGAATTGTTCACCAGCTTGGCCGAATTACAACGTTACGATTCCGTCATCCTCGCCAATGTACCTCGCAGCAGCGGCAATGAAATCAATATCACGAACTTTAGTGATGACCAAATCGAAATGTTAGTTCGAAATACCCACGACATGGGCTGTGGATTGATCATGCTTGGCGGACCCAATAGCTTCGGTGCGGGTGGTTGGTCAAACACGGAAATCGAAAAAGCGATGCCCGTTGATTTCCAAATACAAAACGCCAAAGTTGTGCCCGTTGGTGCGCTGGCAATGGTGATGCACGCTTCCGAGATGGCTCAGGGCAATTACTGGCAGAAAAAAATCGGGGAAGAAGCGCTGAAATCGCTCGGACCGCAAGACTTTTGCGGCGTAGTTCACTGGAACGGAAATGAAGAATGGCTGTGGGGCCACCCGCAAGGACTCATCAAAGTAGGTCCCAATAGGCGTCGTATGATCGCTCGCCTGAGTCGCATGACCCCCGGCGACATGCCCGATTTCGATCCCTCGCTAAAAATGGCAGCAGCTGCCTTCGGCAACTGCAAACAGGCGGCCATTAAACACATGATCGTAATCAGCGACGGCGACCCTGCACCGGCCAGCCGAGCGGTTTTGAACACGTTCAAGAAACTCGAGGTGAAAGTCACAACCGTCGCCGTCGGCACGCACGGTCCGGCCGGTCACCAGGAACTAAAACGCATCGCAACGACGACGGGCGGCAAATACTACGTGGTCCGTAATCCCCAGGCACTGCCTCGTATCTATCAACGCGAAGCGCGTCGTGTGGCTCGACCGCTCGTGAAAGAAAAGGTGGTGCAACCACGCATCAAACAAGACCATGAAATCCTCCAAGGGATCGACTCGCCACCGCCGTCCATTTCAGGATTCGTGTTGACCCGGCTGAAAGACAATAACCTGGTCGAAGTATCTCTCATCTCACCTGATCCCGTTCAAGAAAAGAACGCCACAATCTTGGCCAGTTGGACCTATGGGCTGGGACGCACCGCCGTGCTCACCACCGATGCGGGGAAACGTTGGGCTAACAACTGGACCGGCTGGGAGGGCTATGACCAACTGTTTAGTCAGTTGGTTCGCTGGTCGATGCGACCAACGGGCGATGCTGGGAACTTCACGGTCGCCACCAATGCGAAGGATGGCAAAGTACGAGTCATCGTGACAGCTTTGAACAAGAAGGATGAACTGCTCAATTTTCTCAATATGTCAGCATCTGTGGTTGACCCCGACATGAATTCGAAATCCATCGTCATTCGCCAAGAGGCGCCGGGGCGCTACGTGGGTGAATTCGAAGGCAATCAAGCAGGCAGCTATTTCCTCACCGTAACGCCCGGCGCTGGCAGAACGCCGATTCGAACGGGGATCAATGTGCCATATTCCTCCGAATTTCGCGACCGCGAAACCAACATGGCCTTGCTAGAACAGTTGGCAAATATGGTGCCCAGCGGCGGCAAAAAAGGACAACTTATTGACGGCAATGCCGACGGCGCCGACGCGCTGAATCGGTCGGATGCCAACAGTTTCCGGAGGGACTTGGCCAAGCAAATCAGCAGTTCGGACATTTGGCCGCTGCTCGTCTTGTTGTCGTCCTGTGTCTTCCTGGCTGACATCTTCGTCCGGCGCGTAAACGTGGGCGTTGACTGGCTGGAACCCATTTGGTCGAAAGGGAAAGATTGGTTGCTCAGACGCGAATCGGCTCCCGTCGCTGATGAACGAATGGCAAGGTTGCGAACCACAAAACAGGCAATCGACAGTCAGATCGACGAAAAGCGGGCAGGAATACGTTTCGAAGCCGACCCCGACAACGAGATCGATCCGGCTATCCTTACCGACGACACCAAAGTGGCAACCGACGGCAAGTCCGCCGAGCGAAACCGTCAATCGTCACTGACGCCCGAAGAGGCCGAAAAAGAGAGTTACACTTCCCGCCTGTTAAAGGCGAAACGACGTGCGTTGAAAGGTCGCGGTGACGATCAGAAAAAGTAGGTAGAATGTCGAAGCATCGTTTTGCCACCAAGGTTCGGCTGGCGATCGATCGCAGCAAGCGGCTCGAGCAGTCCTCCGTCGAAAGGCGTTGATTCACAACAGCCAAATGACCAATTGATATCAGCCAGGCAGTCCCTGGGGGGTTTTCGCGTACAGGAAAGGAACACGACATGGGCGTCGGTGAGAATATGCAGCAGCAAGCGGAAGACTTCCGTCAACGATACCAGACGGTCAAGGACGAAATTGGCCGCGTCATCGTCGGACACGATGAGATTGTGCACGGTGTGTTAACCTGCCTTTTCGTGGGGGGACACTGCTTGCTCGAAGGCGTGCCGGGACTCGGAAAAACCATGCTGGTTCGGACCCTCGCCCAAACACTCAACCTGGATTTTTCACGCATTCAATTCACACCCGACTTGATGCCCGCAGATATTCTCGGCACCAACATGGTTGTCGACTCACCGGATGGAAAACGGGTTTTCGAGTTTCAAAAAGGACCGCTGTTCACTCAAATCTGTCTCGCCGACGAAATCAATCGAGCGACCCCCAAGACACAATCCGCCATGCTCGAAACGATGCAGGAAGGCACAATCACCACAAGCGGAAATCGGTACGAACTGGACAAACCGTTCTTTGTCATGGCGACGCAAAACCCAATCGAACAGGAGGGAACTTACCCCTTACCAGAAGCTCAGTTAGATCGCTTCTTCTTCAAACTGGTTGTCGGCTATTCCAATCGAGAACAATTGAACGCAATTGTAAATCGCACAACCACTGGGACCAGTATCACCCCCCAAAAGGTGATGGACGGTGCAGAAATCGTCAAATGGCAATCGCTGATTCGCGAAGTAATTCTGGCGGAACACGTGCAGGATTACATCGTCCGACTCGTCCTGTCAACGCACCCGGAAGGCCCCTTTGCTTTACCAATTACAAATCAGTATCTCCGTTGGGGAGCCAGTCCACGCGGTGCTCAGACCATCGCCTTGGCAGCCAAAGTCCGAGCGTTACTGGAAGGTCGTTTCAACGTCAGCTTTGAGGACGTGCGGCGGGTATTCCTACCCGCCATGCGTCACCGCGTGATCTTGAATTTCGAGGCCCAAGCCGAAAGTGTCGACACGGATAGCGTGCTTTTAGAAATCTTGGAAAAGCTCCCTGAAAAATCAGAGGATACTCCGGCAACGGCAACTGTCGCTAACTAATCCGTTTCGGCTACGTCCCGTTCTGCAACCTGTCGAGAGAATTCTCCTGTGATCAATTCGCGTGCATCAAAGCCGCTCCTGAGTCCCGAATTACTAGCGCAACTGGAGCGTCTGGAGCTTGTTAGCCGCAAGATCTTTCGTGGACGTGTGAAAGGCGAGCGGCGGAGTCGTCGAAAGGGACAAAGTGTCGAATTCGCCGATTACCGAAATTATGTCTCCGGCGACGACCTGCGGTTTATCGACTGGAATCTCTACGCACGACTCGACCGCCTCTTCCTGAAAATGTTCTTAGAAGAGGAAGATCTGCATTTCTTCGGTTTGCTCGATGCAAGTTCGTCGATGGAGTTTGGCGATCCGACCAAACTGGAATACGCCAAACAACTGGCAGCCGCGTTGGGCTTTGTTGGCTTGTGTCGTACCGACCGAGTCAAATTGGATGTGTTATCCACCGATCTCGGCCCCCGTTCACCCGCACTGCGAGGTCGACACAGTCTCTGGCAGATGACGCAATACCTGGAATCGATCCAGCCGAATCAAAATGTGAGCCTTGAACTGGGCATCAAGAATTTCTGCCTACAAAACAGCGGCAATGGCATCCTCGTGTTAATCACCGACCTCATGGACAAGGCAGGTTATGAAACGGCGTTGCGTTATCTGCTTTCCCAAAATCTTGATATCTACCTGATCCATGTGCTGTCTCCCGAGGAACTGAATCCGGAAATCAACGGCGATCTCAAACTGGTGGATTGCGAGGATGCTGACGTTGCCGAAATCACCGCCAGCCGCCCGCTGCTCAAACGCTATCAAAAAACACTGGCATCCTTTGTCAATGGTGCCCGCGAATTCTGCAATCGACGCGGTATTACCTACATCATGGCGAACACCGAAATGCCGGTGGATCGGCTGGTCAGTAGTTATCTTCGACAACGGGGATTGGTGCGATGATCAGTCTTCTTACCAATTTCTTCACGCGATCCTTCGGTGCGTTAAATGGTTGGCAATGGCTGACACTGCTTTCGATACCGCCGTTAATCGTGCTGCTTTACTTCTTGAAGCTGAAACGTCAGCCGCTGGAAGTCCCCAGTACTTATCTTTGGCATCGAACGCTCGAAGACCTTCATGTGAACAGTCTTTGGCAACGACTGCGAAAGAATATCCTACTTTTCTTACAGCTCTTATTGCTGTTATTGGCGATCCTCACCTGTCTCCGCCCCAGCTGGGAGGGCAGCAAGCTCAGTGCTGACCGCTACATCTTTTTGATCGACTCCTCCGCGAGTATGGCGGGAACAGACCTCAAGCCAACCCGACTCGAATCCGCCAAGACCGAACTGATCGAACTCATCGACCAGGAACTCAAAACGGGCAGCGTCGCAATGATCATCAGCTTTTCAGATCGCGCCATTGTCGAACAACCGTTTACGGACAATCGACAGCTGCTACGACGACGAATCAGAAATATCAAGCAAACAAATCGAACCACGGAGATTGACGAAGCCTTACGCGTCGCTGCCGGACTCGCCAACCCGGGACGGAGCGGAACTGATGATTCAGACGTGGCGGCAGCAGAAGCAAAGCCCGCGACCATTGTGATTTTCAGCGACGGCCGCCTGAACCGCGAACCCAACTTTTCGATGGGTAATCTGACTCCCGTCTACCGCCCCATAGGCAGCACTAAGGCCGAGAACATTGGCATCGTTGCCTTTAGCACCGGGCAATCCGAGGAAAAACCAGACGAACTTCAGATCTTCGCTCAACTGCAAAACTTCGGCGAACAAGATCGGACGGTAACCGTTAATCTCACGCTGGATGGCTCGGACACACTCTTGGACGCAGCGCGAATCGAGGTACCTGCCGGGGGAATCGGCGGTGTTGAGTTTATCATTGATGCGATCGAAACGGGCGAACTCAAATTAGTGATCGAAGAGACCGATGATCTGATGGTCGACAACGAAGCCTATGCCGCTGTCAATCCACGGCGCCGGGCTCGAGTCCTCTACATTTCGCCCCGAAACGATGCTTTGGAAACCGTGCTCGAGACGACCTTTGCTCAGAAATTGGCAGTTGTCGATCGACTCCCAAGTGACCAACTCGACACGGATAATTACCTTCAAATGGCAAACAATGGGGCATATGACTTGATCATCTACGACCAATGTCGCCCGGAAGAAATGCCGCCGTGCAACACTTATTTCATCGGCGTGTTACCTCCCGACCCACGTTGGGCAAGTGAACCAACAGAAGCCGTTCCGCAAATCATCGATATTGATCAATCGCATCCGCTGATGAGATTCGTTGAAATGGGCAACGTCAAATACATCGTGGAAGGTACTCCGCTGACGTTACCGGCAGGGGGCAGCATGCTGATTGACACCCAATTGGGCGCAATCATGGGCATCGCACCACGGGAAGGGTTTGAAGACCTTGTCCAAGGGTTCGAAATCGTTGGTCAGAACGACGCAGGTGAAACC
Source organism: Pirellulaceae bacterium (assembly GCA_029243025.1). Classification (NCBI taxonomy): domain Bacteria; kingdom Pseudomonadati; phylum Planctomycetota; class Planctomycetia; order Pirellulales; family Pirellulaceae; species Pirellulaceae bacterium. The sequence goes on from JAQWSU010000006.1 coordinate 257,875, forward strand.
TATGCCAACACCGACTGGCCAATTCGAACAAGCTTTCCAATCTTCATCGGCAACGTCCTGACCTATTTGGGCGGTTCCAAGGTTGAAACCGCTCAGCTCAGCAGTCGACCGGGACAACCCATTGGACTGCGCACCCGTGCACCGGTTGAAGAAATCCGCGTAATCGATCCCAGCCAAAAGTCCACGACCATTCAGCGAGGCGGACAAAACACTTTTCTCTACGGCGGCACCGATCAGCTTGGCGTCTATCGAGTGCAAGAAGGTAACAACAGCCAGATCAGTCAGAGATTTAGCATCAATCTGTTCGACGTCGTTGAGAGCGATATTCCCCCCGACTCAGAGCTGAGAACGGGGCCGGTCGACATTCAAGGCCAGAAAAGCTGGGAAACAACCCGCCGTGAAGCTTGGAAATGGTTGCTGCTCGCCGGATTGGTTGTGCTGATGATTGAGTGGTACATCTACAACCAACGAGTCTACGTTTGACAATCGTAACAGGCACACTTTGTGTGCCTGTTACGATTTGCTTATCGAAAGTGCGCGAGAGAGGACTCGAACCTCCACGCCCTTGCGGGCATATGGCCCTCAACCATACGCGTCTGCCAGTTCCGCCACTCGCGCTTCGAAGGCCCCTGTTAAAGTTGGGCCTCTTCTTATGACCTACTCTAAAACGCTTTCGTCGGGTGGTCAACCCGATGTCTCGTCGGCCGGTATTGAGGACTACCAGCTCCGCACTTATTCCTGTCGCTTGACCACAACCACGGACCGATTCCGCTCGTCACTCACCTGCTCATTCATCAGCTCGATCGCCATCTGAGAAATCTCCGTTGGCGAAAGATGGATATGGCGCAACAACGTTTCAGCAATTCGTGTGGTATTCACCCCGATTTCATTCGCATCGAACTGTTGGTCACTCATGACGACCAAGACATCACCGGGTGCAATCTGGTGCCGCTGAGTGGCAAACTGCACTTCGGGTTCAGCTCCCAGAGGTGCTCCATCCCGAACAATCGGTTCCCAACCATGAGGTCTTAGAATGTAAGCATCCATCGCTCCGGCCGTACACGATTCGATCCAGCCATTTTTGGTATCAATTCGAGCCAAGAACATTGACGCCACCCCTTCACTGGGCGAACTGGACCAGGCAACCTGATTCAGATTCTGCAGAATCGAGCCAACTTGGTCGTTGTAGCCAAGCTGCCCTTGCAAGGCACCGCGAAGCAGCGTCCCAGTCATCACGCCCGCAGCCGCGCCCGGCAACCCTGCCAGCCCCACCATCAGGTCATCGTTTTCAAGGAGCCGCCAGTGGTGAAAGTTTCCTGAAGAGGCCGGAGACTGAGTCGCAGCACTGCACGCCGCCCACCCCTCAATCATCGGTGGAATCAGTCGACTGCGTTCATCTAACCATTGGGCAACTTGATCCGATTGTGTCTGCAAGGCTCGAGTTTGGTCAAACTCATTCAATAAGACTCGTCGCTCGATCTCCGTGGCGATCCGGCCAGCCATCAATTCCACCAGCTGGGTTTCGCGGGAGGAATAATCGCGAGACCGATCGCAGAACAGCCACAATGTACCGAGGATAGCATTGGCGCCGGTGACCGGAACGCAAATGGCTGATAAAAACGATTCCGGAATATTCCAATGGGCAAACAGCCGCGTGTCTTCCATCACGACGGCATGCCCCGTTAACGCCTCCAGGTCAGCCATCGATCCACGCAGCGGGCGGGCCGGCTCAACAAATCGAAGGCTAGGCAGCCCCCAGTGCGACCGAAGCTTGAGCTCTGAAGTCGAATCATCCAACAGATACAAGGCGGCAGCCGACATTTCGAGTCCCTCAACGGCACCTCGCAAAATCGACTGCAAACGCAAACCTAACTCGGATACGTCTTCCTGATGAGAAACCACGGGGACGGCAGTCGCCAATTCGGCTTCCCGTTGCCAGAGGGCCCGCCGTGTCGTCTGCAACTCTGCCAAAATGCGACTGAGACTCTGACCCAAGTCCCGACCCTCCTGAGGAATTTCACTCGGGTCCGTCGTCGCTTGAGGCGCTAAACATAGATATTCGAGTTCCCCCGCTTGCGTCATCGCCAGGCGTCCCAACGCACGTTCCGCCGGGCGAGGCTCCTCTTTCTGACAAGCAAGGGTCCAACCGGTGAGTTTTTCAAAGGCTGAGATGAACTTATTTATACCGGGCAAATCCAAGCGAGATTCTAAGTCCGCCGAAAGGTTGTCACCGACATGTAGCTTGAGATGATTTGTTATAGGTTTCAACACTTGATCCAACCGGCAACATTTTTCTATCGAACCGCCATCCATGCATAAGATGCCACTCCAACGTGGCGGGGGCGAGTACTTTGCGCACACCCCCTAACGAATAAAACCATTCATCGTCCGTAAAGTCCACTCACCTGAATTACTTTGCCACACCACGCATCAGGACCGATCAATCGACGACCCGTATTGTGTCAGTCGTATCAGTCAACCGGCTCCTACCGATCATCGGAGATCGAAGGGGGCTTAGAATTTGCTTGAGGTTCGAGCGAGACGAGAGAAAGCCGCTCGGAAGAAAGCCGCTCGAAACAGCGACTGGCAGAGCCATCCGTCCACCCGCCGCAGCAACCTACCAGCTCGTTGCGCGGGCAAGGCATTCGGATGATAAATCGTCACCCGCTTGGACGGACGCAACGAGCTTCGGCTTAGGTAACTGGAGGAATGAGTTCCTAAGCGTTGGTCATGATGCCCGGCGAAACGCCGGTAGGCAGATTCGGTATGCGACTCTGAAAAAATCGTGCAACCTGTGCAACGACCGCTTCGATTTCCGCCGGTTTGAGTTCGGGGAAAACGGGCAGGCTCAAAACTTCTTTTGCCGCGCGCTCGGTCACAGGTAGACTTCCGTCCGAGTAGCCAAGAGATTGAAAACAAGCTTGTTGATGAAGGGGAATTGGATAGTAAACTTCCGTACCAATTCCGGCTTGGTTCAAATAATCTCTCAGCTCATCTCGCAGGTTGTTATTCACCCGAACCGTATATTGATTCCAGACATGTATAAGATCATTCTGCACCACGGGAAGCGTCAGATAGCGTTCCAGTCGCTGCGCCTTGAACAGCTCACCGTAACGCGCAGCATGCTGCTGCCTTGAAGCCGTCCATTGCTCCAGTCGCGGCAGCTTGATGTTCAACACAGCGGCTTGGATGGAATCGAGCCGGCTATTGATACCGACCTCACTATGGAAGTAGCGAGGCTTCATCCCATGACTGCGCAACAGACTGAGTCGGCCCGCGAGTTCATCGTTGGAAGTAACCAACATGCCGCCGTCGCCGAATCCGCCAAGATTCTTGGTGGGATAAAAACTGATACAACCAACGTCACCCAAACTACCAACGGGCTGACCGTCGCAGGACGCTCCAATGGCTTGGGCCGCATCTTCGATCACCACAAGTTTTTTGGCGGTGGCAATTTCATTGATCGCCTTCATATCCGCCGGTTGGCCAAAGAGATGCACGGGAATCACCCCACGCGTGGCATGAGTAATGGCAGCCTCAAACGCCACTGGATCCAGGTTGAAGGTGACCGGATCGATATCGACGAAGACGGGTTTAGCACCCAAACGCCAGACTGCGCTGGCCGTCGCAAAGAAAGTGAAACTGGGCACGATCACTTCGTCACCTGGACCAATGTCGTACGCCATGAGCGACAACAGCAAAGCATCGCTTCCCGAAGCACAACCAATTCCATGCTTCGCACCACAAACGGCAGCTATTCGTTTTTCAAGTTCTTTGCATTCTGGACCCATAACAAAGCTTCCCGAGCGGCAAACATTGGCAATCGCAGCTTGAATCTCAGCATCCAGCGGACGGTTTTCCCGTCCAATGTCCAAAAATGGCACCGGATTCGATGGAGATGTTTGGTTCTTGATCATCACTTTTGATTCCGTGAGGGAATTCGAATTCGCACAAATATCAGAGAAGACGCGGAAGCTAAGGCCTATTCGCAGACGGGTCAATATCAATGACACCACTTCGAGAGCCAGCACGCAAAGCAGCCTATTTGTCACGACCATGGAGTGCGTCAAGAAATATCCACACAAAGCAACCGAAGGGCAAAAGCGAGTGCCCCACTGACCAGATAGCAGTCACGAGCTAGCGAGCTCGGTGAGAGGGTCCTTGCCGAATAATCACGTTTAACAACTGACCAGGCCGGATCTGTTCGTCCCGCAAGGGTTGCGGAATCCTGATTTTGATCGGGGTCGCCCACTCCGACATCGATTGATCACGGAGCTGATTTGTGGGCACCGGTTCGAGTCGCGGACCGACCTCTTCGATGTCGGTCACGAAATCTGGACTTCCCGCCTGTCGTAAACGTAAGTGGACTTCCATACCTGGATGGAGCTGAGTGTGATTGGTGTCGCGAACGTAGCTCAACACGTAGTTCGAGTGGGAACCCGAAATTGCCACAATTTGGTCACCGGCAACAACCCGTTGACCAGGTCGACGGTAAATCGCGGTGATCACGCCATCAATTGGAGCTGTGATCCGCAGCTGGTCAAGCTCAATTCGGGTCTCTTCGATCAACGACTCTTGCACAGCAATACCGGCTTCGATCGGCGCCAACATGGAAGCAATTTCCGGCATCTGAACTGTTTCAGAGACAGCATCAAGACGTTGCTTGGCGAGCTGCAATTGATTTTTCAACTCGTTCCGCAGTTTGTTGGCCTCAGTGCCAACAATTCGATCCTCCAGCACCTTGGCAGTACGTTGGAGTTCTAGCAGGTTGGCTGACGCTGAATTGAGCGAGACTCGTTCCAATGCCCGCGCATCCGCTTGGAGCGCCTGGAAATTTGCCTTGTCGTTTTCATCTTGAGCCAACATCTGGACATATTCGAGCCGCTTGCTCTCATAATCCAACTTCAAACGCAACAATTCCTGGGAATGCTGCTGCTCGATGTCAAGTTCCTTTAACCGCAAATCGCTGGCAGCAGCCTGCAAATCGGCGGAAAGTTTAGCCGATTGCAGCTGGACAGTTTGAAGACGAGCGAGCGTGGGGCGACTATCGAGTTGGGCAATCAGATCACCCGCCTTTACGGTATCAAACAGTTGCCAGTACTCGGGATCCGGAAAGGTCAATTCACCGCTCACATCAGCGATAACGTCCATCTGATCACTCTGGACTTCACCGACGAAAGATCCGTTGTAGGCCTGACGCTCCCATAGCGTGAGCACCACCGCGACACACAGCAAAAAGCTGATGACCGGTAACGCTCCCAAGCGAAAGCGGTACCAATGCTGTTTGATTGGCGTCGGAATACGAGAAGATTGGGGCACCCGTTAAACCTCCGACTCGTCTTCTCGCATGAAGAGAGAGACACGTTGTACTCCCTCAGTATTTTCCAATTCCGTCTGTAACTCATGGCTTCGAGACGGATCACGTAATTGCAACCGGTAGGACATGTCGATGCCTTCGCCGACCTTGCGGGAAGCTGCTAACTGCATTCTTCGACTGTGCCTCTTTAAAACAGTGTTCAGGTTGGCATCCGCTGCACACAACAGATTTAAGACAACATCGTATCGCTGTCGGCTACCAAATTGCGTGACTCGCAGGTAGATCGAGATAAAAATGACGACAAATACACCGACGAGAGCCGTTGACTCCTGCCTCGTGCCAACGGCCATTCCCTCGACAATTGACCACAATATGTAGTAGGTGTCACGCGTATCCTTTAACACGTTACGAAATCGAACCACCGCGAAAACCGCCAACAATCCAAACGCGATGAACATACTGCCAGCCATCAGCATCATCATCAATGCAACAAGGACCGGCAACACCACCAGTGATGCGGTAAACGTTTGCGAATACGATAGGACCCGGTGAGTCCACATATAAGTCCAGCCGATCATTTGTCCGATGACAAATGCCAGTAATAGCAAGAACAAAGCTTGCTCTGGACTACCGATGGAATCGTAGTCGCTGTAAAAGAGTAAATCGACCCAGTTGCTCATATTGTCGAAGGGCGATGCCCGGGACTTTTGAGAACTCGTTTGTCCCGAAGAGCATCCACACACTTAACGTATTTTGGAACGGATGTACGCTGAAGATTAAAATCTTCAGCCAAGATCTCCATCCAATTTGGGAACCGATCCGTAAATTTCAGTTCCAACACGACACCTTCCATTTTTGGCCGTGCACTATTTCTCGGGATGGCTAAGTCCGTGCCGGGGACGTAAACTCCCCCTTCCAACTGACGATCGAATGTAACCCTGATTTGATTACTGTCCGGTGAAACATATGCTTCGCGGTGGTAGTACACATAGGTACAACCATGTGCGGTAATCCGATCGCGTAAATAACAAAACTCATCTAACGCATCTGCCGCCCGCATCGAAACCTTTGAACCGTACAGGTAATCTGGCGATGGCGTATGGCCGGTGAGAACGAGCTTGGCTCCTTCTCGAGTAATCGCCGCACGTTTCTTCTTAATCACATCGGTTTCCCGACGTTTGATCTCTAAAAAAGCGGGGTTTTGATCGTTGTCGTCATAGAACCTGATTCGTAACTTGAACCGGTTCTTCTGTCCCTGAATTGTTTGATCGTAAAGTAATAACCCTGAACTATCGAGGTATAAACTGCAAACAGGGTAACCAATGCCTCCGAATTTCACCAAGAACTCGTCTGGCTCCAAATAACTCTTAACGAATTCGGCGATCGCTCTCGCACGCCCTTCGTCGACGTAATATTTGTATTCAAAGCGACTTGCTTGCAGACCTTTACCAGCCACGGCTCCATCACCCTTCCAGCGTTCCTGTTAGTGGTCACCAAGTCATCTAGTCTAGCCATTATTCTTGGGAAATTCACGAGCCTCATTATAGTTTGCAGTTAAGACAAATAAAATGCGCAATTGATACGGATCTGATTTTTGCTGCGTATTCTTTTAACTTAGTGACGAATTAGGCCAACAATCCGTCAAACCGGATTAACCTTGACCCACAGCGACTAATTTCGAACAATCTGGCCGAAAATGGCTTCCAATTAGGGCTATCGTAGTTCCAAGGGCAGCTTTCCTCGTACTTTTGACAGTGCCAAACGTCGGCAGAAGGGCAAACGGATGTGCCTTCACAGGTCTCGTGTGTTTCGGCTTTTGACCCCACTTCTTCTCGCTGCCACTGCGAATGTCGGCCCCACGCAGGCAAATGCCAGTGAACTTATTGTGTTTAAAAAGCAGCCAGCTGCAGCGGGCGATGTGTCGCGCCAGACGATCGAATGCGACTTGGCAATGGAAATGTCGATTCGCCAGGGAGGCCAGGTTGTCCAAGCCCAGAATCAAACAATCGAGCGGAAGCAGCTGCGTGAATTGACGATCCTGAACGTGGGCCAACAAGCTCCGACGCGAGCGAGAATCAAGTTTGAAGAATCCAGTGTCGGCCTGAAAACGGCCGATAATCCACCCCAATCCTCCCCTCAACCTGTCACAGGAAAAATTTATCTCGTGACGCGCAATGAGGATCAGTTGGCAATTACTTATCCCGATGGCAGCGCGCCGCCAGAAATCGAAACGGCGATCGTGGCACAGAACATGGAAAGCTTTGGCCTTCCGAATCCCATTGCAAACTTTTTCAACGAACGAAAGATACAGATTGGCGAAACCATCCAACTGCCCAACCAAATCGCTCGGGAACTACTGGGCTTCCCTGACACGGTACAAAACATCACCCAATTCCAACTACGTTTGACGGAAACAAAGAACGTGCGAGGAAAAAGATGTGCCGTTTTTCGCATCCGTCTGATCGCAGACAACGCTGAAGCGGCTTCGCTCAAAATGGATTTGGGGGGATCGCTTGTGCTCGAAATCGGCACCTGCCGAACGGTGGCGGTTCAACTCAATGGGCCAGTGGGCGCATCGGAAATGCATGGCCCACCTCAAGGACAGTTCGAAGTTGCCAGCAAAGGGAACATCCGTGTCGCCGTTGAATCCGACTATCAAGCCAAGATCCGCTAGTAAGTCATGCTTGTGCGGCTCGTGATCAGATTATCTGGCTTCGCGATCGGCATTCGCGAGGTCAGCTTCGAAGCAAGGCACTCTGCGATACGGTCGGCGCAGCTCAAATTTCGCCCCCGCAAACGGCCCGACGCTCCCTAGGCTAAGCTCGAAGGTGCACCCGCAGCAACTTACCATGGAGCACGGGTTTGAACGCCGCCGGCCTGAGACGGTCAGACGTTTCCTTATCAGAAGTTGGAATCGCTTGTATCCAACGGCGCGAAGTCTTGTGACTTAACAGGGACAAAGAGTCAACCGGGATGAAAGCGTCGCCGATCGTGTTGGTTGACGAAAACACACGCGCATCGCGTCTGTTCGTTGTAAGACCGTTGCAGCCGTCGGATCATTTGGTCGAACTCCTCAGAACTGCAGATCACACGGGAGCAACACGGAACCCAAAAGCGACAATCCGACGGATGCATGGATAAGCTCCGCCGAACTGTCGAAAAGAAAGTGCTACCAACGAGTCGAAAGCTGACCACCATTTGACGTTATTCGGCGAAGGCGGCGTCCACCACGTCATGGTCGTTGCCATATTCGCCCTTTTGGAAGACATAGACCAGATCTGCACTGTCGAAGTCGCCGTCACCGTTCCAATCACCCTCGGCCCACGACGCGTTATCTTGCACATCGTCCTGGTACTTACCGGCACGAAAGACTTCGACAAAGTCTCGCGAGTTGAAGAAGCCATCAAGATTCGCGTCACCAAATTCCGTGTCCAGCACATCTTGAATCATGAATTCAAAATCGTTTTGATCGACCCGACCATCGTCCGTCAAATCGTACATCTCGGCATTTCGATTCGATCGAATTGCAATCCCCATTAGATCGATATCCAGGGCATTGAGTCGGCCATCAAAATTAAAATCGGCCGGCTGGAAGCGACGGATCGGCTGATTCCCAAAATTCAGCGGCTTGAGTGTTTCGCCGGCTTTCAAGGTGACGTGATGGCTGGCTGCCTTCTCGATGGCCACCTCGCCCTTCAACTGGAATCCGGGCAACCAATCACGGCCTCCGTTCTCATTCAGGTAGGCTTGGATGGCGTAGGAGCCGGGACGATTTGTATCGACGCGAATCGTTTGTCGCTCTGGCTTGAGAGCCATCGTACAGATGTCTCCGATTTGTGTGCCGTACATATCGACCTGGATTCGATTACCCTGCACCGACGCCCTGGCTCGATCCTTAAGTAAAGTGCCACAACCGTTAGGCCAAACTACCTCGAATGTCAGGGCTAGACCAAACTCGCCGTTCGCGGTCGGATCGGCCCTCGCATCAATCAGTTCGTAGGATAAGGCACGACCCGGTCGCAAATCCTCACTCGATTGGTCACCTATTACGATTTCCGACGACGGGAATGTTACTTGGAACCCCCGCGGAACCACTTCACGAATCACATGTTCGCCAGGTCGCAAGCCTTCCAGCCGGTAATGCCCCATCTCATCGGAACGCGTGTTCGGATCATCAACCTGTGTCTCCGTCGCTGGCTCACCAGAATCGTGACGTCCGTTATCATTCAGGTCAGAGAAGACCACGACACCGGATAAGCCCGGCTCGTTGCGCTCGCGGATTCCGTTGCCGTTTCGGTCAACCCATTTCACGCCTTCCACAGCACTCTTACGGATGGGTTGGTTCCCGAAATCGATTCCCGCTACGATTGAGTGCGGGCCAACCTGGACGACATGCCCCAAATTAAGCGGGAACATGATGCGGCGATTGGGATTTGGGAACGTCTGTTCGAAACCATCCGGTACAACTTCCAACACCAAGTGCTCACCGGCCGGAACCTTCAGTCGGTACATACCACTCTCGTCGCGATCTGTATCAGGATTATCACGCATCGTCTCAGCAGAAGGTTCTCCTCGATCACGACGCCCATTGCGATTCACGTCCGAGTAGATGGTGACCCCTGCCAAACCCCGCTCGCCTCGGTCGCGCTGGCCATCCCCATCACGATCAAGCCATTTGACGCCGTGAATTCCAGCCGATTGCTTAACGGGCTGATTACCAAAGTCCAGCCCGCTAATGCCTTGTCCCGCTTCAATGTTGACGATGTGGCCGCGCCCCATGCAGAAAATCGCCTTGCAAGTCATCAATTCGGGATAAGTCTGCTCAAATCCTGGAGGAACGATCTCGCGGACAATGTAGAAGCCCGGATCTGCACCCTTGATTGAATACAATCCAGATTCATCGAAATTGGTGAGCGGATTGTCGCGCATCGAGCGACTCGCCAACTCGCCATCATCAAACTGGTTATTCAGATTCGCATCGAGGTAAATCGTTACACCCGACAAACCAGGCTCACCCCGATCGCGGATTCCGTTGCCGTTCAAATCACTCCATTTGAGTCCTTGAACACCACCCGATTCCTGTTTGATAGGATGGTTGCCGAAATTGATGCCAGTCAGTGCCTCACCAGCCAACAGATCGAAGTGGTAAGGTTCGTTGGCTGGCCAAGGTTCTAAGCTAGGCAATTGCGGCGGGAAAGTGCGTTCGAAGCCAGCGGGGAGAATTTCAGTAATGAAATGCTTCCCCGGATCGAGACCCTCGAGCCAATAATGACCCGTTTCGTCAATTCGCGTCGTGGGATCATCAGCCAAAGTCACGGCACGGGGTTCATCTTCATTCAACTGGCCGTTCCTATTGAGGTCGGAATAAATGGTGATTCCGGCAACCGCTGGCTCATTTCGCCCTCGAATCCCGTCACCATTCAAGTCAAGCCACTTTTGCCCGTGAATGGACGCCGTCTCGGCTTCCGAATGGTTGCCAAAGTCGACCCCATTGATCAGTTCCCCAGCGCCAACCATGACGGTGTGTTGACCAGCACCTCCCAGGGAAACCAACCCGACCGTTGCCAAGGTTGGCAGAGCACTGTCCTCGGGCAAATCCTCACGCAAAGTCACCACCACATCATAGCGCCCCGGCTTGATCGATGTGAATTCGACTGGAATCGTTTCTGTTGAAATCACCTCAGCACAAGCATCGCCAACCTGATGGCCACTCAATTCGATCAGTAAATGTTGACCCACAACCGCTTGCATCGTTTCGTCAACCTTGATCGTCCCGCACGAGTCGGGCCAAGTGACCGACACATCAACCGTTGCGTCGATCGTATCGTCGTCATTGAGTTGAGCTTCCGCATCAGTCAAGTTGAGATCCAGCGCCACGCCCGGATTCAGTCGACTGACAACCGAGCGACGGACCTCCGCTCCAATTCCGGGAAACGTCTGTTCAAATCCATTCGGCACCACCTCACGCACTTGGTATTCCCCCGGCGTCAAACGAGAGAAGCGGTATTGACCGGTCTCATCCGCCGGCGTCCGAGGATTATCACGTGCCGTAAGCGTCGAGGGTTCGCGTGGATCCAGTCGCCCATTGCCGTTGAGATCCAAGTAGATTTTGACACCCTCCAAACCGGGCTCGTCGTCGTCGCGAATACCATTCGGTATGGCATCCAACCACTTGGTTCCCTGAATCTCATTCGATGGCTTGGGCCGATTGCCAAAATCAAGATTGTCGATGGCAGCACCGGGCTCCAGTTCAACCACATGAGCTCCCGGCACCTGATTCGAATTGAGTCGCACGGGAATTGATCCGATCGTCTCCCCCGAAGCAACATTCACAAACTGGATCCGAAACCTGCGCGGCTCACCATTTGACAAGATGCCGATTTCGAAGTTGGAAACGTCACCCCCGCAGCCATTGACTTGAGTACCCGACAAATTCCGTAATTCTACCGTGGGATCGCTGGCAACCACGTCGATCTCAATCGGGACCAAACAGAACGGATGAACGCTAATGGCAACATCGCTTATTTCCACGTCACCCGCGGGAATGTTCAAATTCAAATTTCGAGGTTTGACCGAAGCGAATTCATCAGCTTCGCCACCTCCATCAATTTCAATCGCAGTTGCCGGAAAGGTTTGCTGGTAACCGTCTGGTACAACTTCGCGTAAGACATGTTCACCCGGTCGCAAGCCACTCAGAGTGTAAAAACCTGATTCGTTGAAGTCCGTCTCCGGATTGTCGCGCGAAGTTCGGGTAAAAGGCTCACCCCGATCTTGGCGACGGTTGCGATTGAGATCCGAATAAATAATGACGCCACCCAAACCCGTTTCGTTCGGATCGCGCACGCCATCGCCATTTTGATCCTCCCACTTGAAGCCTTGGGCGCTTGCCGGCTTGGCGTCTAAGCGATAATTACCAAAATCACGCCCAGAAACAGTTTCACCAGCCGGGACAAAAACCACATGCCCACCACCGATCTCCCCATCCGCCAAGTTGTCCGTCAACAAACGCGGAAAGGTTTGCCGAAAACCGCGAGGCACAACCTCACGGATCGAATACCGGCCTGATTCCAATCCGCGAAAACGATACGTGCCCGACTCGTCGACATCAGTAAGTGGATTATCACGCCGAGTACGCGTTGTGGGTTCACCCAGGTCAAATTCACCATTGAAGTCATCATCCAGATAAATTTGCACACCTGCCAATCCGGGCTCACCTGCATCCCGCTCACCATTCCTATCAAGATCCTCCCACTTGCTGCCCATGATCGCACCGGTGAACGGAGCCACATCGTCGATGGGTTCAAGACCATCTCCGGCGAGCAGCCGACGACATTCGAGTGTTTCGATCCGCAGAGCGTTTGTTGAGACAGATCTTTTTTTTTCATTTCGATTGGTGAATCGGCGTTTCATAATCAGACCCTTGTTACCGTGGATTGCCATCGCATTACCTGCCCAAACCCAAGAGTCGATTCAGCAGCGCTCTTCCGCCAAGGTTTCTGGAAAAAATCATTTTCGCTCCGGTCAGCCCGATTCGGTACGATTGAAAATCGCCCCAAGGCCCCAAAAAGCGTGTGACGGGCGACGTTACGACCGCTCATTCTGCTAAGCCGGAATGACAGATCTGGCCACATTTTACAAATTTTCCCAAAATAAATGTGATTTTGAGCGGTTCCAATTCATTCCTTCCCCATCGGAAGGTGAAATAATGGTAGCTGCAACGGGAAACGAATTCGTCTTCCGTTCAAATGGCTACACGACAACACTGAGGCATGAATGCACTCCTTACGAGTCAAGATCTTTAACACGACCCTCATCATCGCGTTGAATTGGGTCGTTTTTTTGCCCGCATCAATTGGGCAAGAGCACATCGATGCAGCCGACTTTCGTCAGCAGGCAAATCGGCTCGAGAAAATCGTGCTCCGCCGACCGAGACGAGGCAAGGCTTTCGACCTGTGGATTCAACATTATCAGGATGCCGATCGGCTCGAGGAACTCGTTCAACAGCTGAAGCAGCGGGCCGGGCAGGATCCAGACAACCCTTCTTTGCTTATGACTTGGGGAATGCTCAACCAGCGCACGCAGCAGCGCGAGACGGCTCTTGAACTGTTTCAGCAGGTCTGCCAACTCGAACCGAAAAACTACTATCCGCGCATGTTGCTTGCCGAAGAACTGTTACGACAGCGGAGAGCGAAACAAGCAGCGGATGTACTTTCAACCGCTTTAGAGCTGCGCGTGCCACGACAAGACTACTTACCAATGGCAAAACAATTGGCTTCGGCCTACCGCAGCAGTGGTGAACCGGAGCGAGCTCGCGAGGTTTGGTCACAACTCTCAGACCGATTTTCCAACGACCTTCCCGTCCTCACGGAAATTGCCAGTTACCTTCAGAACGAGGGCGATACCGACACCGCTCTACGTCTCCTAGAATCGATCGGAGAACGTTCTCAAGACCCCTTTCAAAAGTTTTCGACGGCGTTGCAGATTGCACAGTTACTGTTGCGAACAGATCAACCTGAACTCGCCACGCGACGTCTGAAGCCGCTATTAGATCAGGTCACTCTCGACAGCTGGCGCGGCGAAAACGTCCAAAGCCTGCTAGAGAAGGCTTTACTCGCACAAGGTGGAATCGAACAACTTGTCACGTTCTGGTCAAGTCGGTTGAAAGAACATCCGGATGAACTCACCACCATGGTGCGGTTAGCGACTGCGTTATCTCGCGCCGATCGCAACCAGGAGGCGGAAGCGATTTATCAGCAAGCCATCAAGCAAGCGCCTGAACGGCGTGAACTGCATCAAGGCTTGGTGGATTTGCACCTGAGCCAAGGTGCTTTTGCTGCGGCCATTGAACAAACCAAGAATCTGACTGCAGTCGCACCGAAAGACGCAGAAACTTGGTTGCAGTTGGGAAATTTGTATTTGCAGCAAACGAACCTTAGCGACGAAACCAACCCTCTTGCTATTGAAGCTTGGCATCAAATGGCCGCCATCCGTCCAACGGATGCGACGCTCGCCCTGCAGGCTTCCGAAGCCTGTTTGCAGGCGGCAACTCGTCGATCCTCGGATCGCACAGCATCGATGCCAATCCCGGCGACCGTTCGAGCGAAAGAAGCGTTGCTGCTGAACGCGGCCGAACAGTTTCTCCGAGAAGCAATTCGACGGGATCCAAAATCAGCCCGATACCTCGAATATCTATCCGAGTTGCTCTACCGGTTGGAGCGGCGAGAAGAAGCGATTGAAACATGTCTCCAGATGGCCGCTGGTGATGCGCCAGCATCCTGGCACGAAGTCGCCCGCTTAATGGAGCGATTCGGCTATCTCGATGAAGCCGTTAAAGCCTCTCAGCAAGCCGTCCAAGCCGATGATCAAAACCTAGCATTGCGACAACACGCCATCAAATTGCTCTCCCAAACAGGCGCCCATCAACAAGCGATCGACCAGTTGGATCGGTGGACTCAAAACGATTTACGCAGCAACTGGTTGGAGACGGCAATTCAGCTTCGTGTCGAAGTTGTAACCGCAGCCGAAATCATTGAGCAAGAACTGGAACGACTCAGTCAACACGTAAAAACCCATCCCCAGGACAGTTATGCTTTGTGGACGCATGCATTACTGTTATCAGCGACGGGTCAGCCGACGGAAGCCAGCCAATCGATGAGTCGCGCTGTCGAGCACAATCCCGACAATGCCCACTTGATTCGGCAGTATGCCAGCTTGCTGGAAATTGCCAATGACCCGGAGCTTGCCGTCAGACAATATCACCACTTGTTGAAACTGGATCCGTCACGAAAACGCGATGACTACCAGCGAATCGTCGACCTCGAACTTCGCCAGAATCATCTGCCGGCGGCCCAGGAGGCCGCAGCGATGCTCGTGCGAGCCGCTCCCAACGACCCTGAATCCCATCTACTCAAAGCGGCTGTCGCAATGCGACAAGGAGATCTGAAAACCCGATTGTCTGCCTTGAATCGGGCCGTTGAAGTGGCGCCTCGCGACTTGCAAATGAGGCGTCAGTACGCGACGGCACTGCGTGAAAATCGGCAACGAGAAGCCGCCTTGAACGAAGCGTTCTCATGCCTTGAGTTAGCGGAATCGATCACGGAACGCCGTTCCATTCTTTCCTGGATTTTGGATTGGGCGAGAGATCTTAAGGAGCGTAAATGGCTGCTGGACAAAGTTCGACAGACGCAACGAGAACAAGCCAACGACTACAACTCAACTTTGTGTCTGATCCATTTGCTTGACCGCATGAATCAACCCCAAGAGGCACTTCGAGAATTAATCGTCCTACAACGTCAATATCCCCTCGACGCTACGTTGCTACGGGATCTGGTTCGGTTGGCCGACGCGGCTAATCAATCGCAAGTGGCAGTAAAATATCAGGAACAACTCGTACGAGTCGACCAATCACCGATTGCGATGGAACAACTGGCCCGACTCTATCGGCAGAACAACCAACTGGATGCTGCGATTCGTATCTGGGATGACCTGATCACCAACACCACGTCTCCAAACCAAACGATCGCGGTGATCGACCGACTACTCGAACTCAAAGATGTTTTTCAAGCACAACGTTTCGCCGAAGCAGGGTTGGCCCAATTTCCAAATAATTGGCGACTCGCTTATCGGTCGGGACTCCTTCATATCGCCATGTCACAACCGACCGCGGCGCGCAAAAGCATGGCGATCGTCCTAGGAATGCCAGCAACACCAACCGCCACTTCGCAGCAAGCTGTCCGCGAATACCACCTGCTCACCACGGCTGTAAACGCTTTCGGATTATTCCAAACGATCGCCGATCGAATTGAGCAGCATGGCGCAAGACATCCGAAAACGATGCGCAACCTTTTTGCGGCAGAGATCATAAAACCCAACCACCGAGCGTCTCTAATCGACACGCAAATTTTCGCCGCTGTTGCCATGCTGGCGCTCAGCAACGCCGACGATGGACAGACAGACTGGATATCACAAGTAATCACCAACACAAATGCGACCGACCAACAGCTTCAGGTGGCAACGCTTGCAACTTGGGCCGGTTTTCGACCGAAGGCGTGTCGCCAAGCCATGGATCGATTACGACAGACCCTACCGGACAATGCGATACCGAGTTTGATCAACGTGCTCAATCCGCCAACTTGGGATCAAGCGAATGAGATACCAGCCAATGAATTGCAGCACGCTTTTCAGTGGTTGCAAGAAAACGAACGTCGAATGGCGCGGGACATCAAACCTCTGTACGTCGCCAGGCTGTTCTACCATCCAGACGGTGATTCGGTGCAACTGATTACGCGGCAAGCACTCGAAACTGCAAAAACATTCGCCGAAGTCACTGACCTAACCCCCTTAGTTCAAAGCGCGGACAACAAGGATCTGAACCGATTATTTTTCGAAAATGTCGATCGACATTTGCCCCGTGATGCCTCTCGAGTCAAGCAACAACAGGTGTGGGCTGCCATCACGTGCTGCATGACGATTACCGACTGGAATCAGTCAAGCCACGCCAACGTCACACTCGAACTGCTTGAACTGATGCTCTCCACTTCTCGACTGTCGTCGACTCCCCGTTCCCTGAAACCTTCTCCCTCTACAGTCGGTTCTTACTTAACACTCAAACGCCAGCTTTCGCAAGGAATCGACCGTCAACTCAAACAATCCCGCGGTCTAAATCGCTCAAAGGATAGGACCGAACCGCATCAGCACTACCGCATCGCCCAGCAGAAACAACAGCAGATCCTCGAATTGGAAACCTCTGGCGCGTTCCGCATTAACAGTGAGAATTTTTCGTTGTCACCACCGGTGATTGCCACCCAAAACCAACCAAAATGGTTTCCAACACCCACACCGCAACTCGGCCTCGTTCACCTTGGTTTGATTAAGAACATCGCCTTACAAATGCATGCTGCCGAACAACTCCCCCGCCTCATTAACCACCTCAAGCAATCTACTCTTTCCAGTGATATCCAAGATCGCCAAAGCTTTGATTTCGCTCAGATATGCGCGACTTGGTACGCTCAACAGGAGGAGGAGGCCGTCGCCCAACTCACCGAACTGGCCCAGAATCGAACCGACGAAAACGTTTGGCGGTTTTTGCTCGTTCGAGCACACCTCGAGCGTAACGATTTGCCAGTGGCGTTAGCAACTCTGAATTCGATTCCGGAACATGACAAGAGCTGGCAACTTCTGCGCACAGCGATCGCAGCAAACTGGAGTAAGCAAGCACTGCATCGCAACCTGGAGGGCCACACCGGCGCCATCTCTTCAATCGCCTATCATACGGACAATCGACGACTCGCCTCGGCCAGCATCGATCACACCGTCCGAATCTGGGATACGGTTACTGGAGAACTCCAGCACACCCTAACGGATCATGATGATATTGTCCTCGCTGTGGCCTTCTCGCCATCAGGCAATCTACTCGCTTCCGCCGGTTATGACCAACAAATCCGAATTTGGAATGCGAAGACGTTACAACGGTTGGCAACCATGACCGGTCACACGTCCACCATCCGTGCACTTGCGTTCGCTCCAGATGGAGAACAGTTGGCCAGTGCCGGTGATGACAGCCAGATACGCCTTTGGGATCTCAAGACTTTTCGGCAGACCAGCGAACTCACTGGAGATCTCACTTCGATTACGACAATCGCCTATTCGCCCACGGGGCGCAACATCGCTTCCGGTGACCTTGAAGGAAAGATTGTTATTTGGGATCGCCAAACAGCAACTGCTGGCCCAACTCTCAATTCCGATCAAGGCTCCGTCCGATCAATTGTATATACGATCGACGACGAACATTTCATCAGCGGTACGGATGACCGTATGGTCCAACTTTGGACTCGAAGTGCCGACCAATGGTTGGCTCAGGCGATCCCGACTAATGCGGGAGTCCGGGACGTCTCTTTTCATCTACCGACGAAACGGTTGGCGATTGGCTTGCACAACAACTCCGTGGTTGTTTGGAATCCAGAGTCCGCCACGGAACAATTTGTTTTCAAGGGACATGACCGACGAGTGTTAACGGTCTGTTTCGCACCGGACGGCCGCCGAGCAGCTTCGGCCGGCTTTGACGGGACGATCAAGATTTGGAATACCCTTCTGCCGAGCGCAACGTCAGAGTAAGCTCTGGGAACATCGGCGACTTCGCCCAGTGGACCAACAGCTCCCTGCCCCTCGTCGAGCAACTCGAGTCGAATGTTGCGAGCAACAGCGGACGAGATCAGCTACCCGGATTCAGGTGAGGCGTCTGGTTGGGAGCGTGAACGATCAAAACCGAAACGTGAAATCAATCCCACCAAAATCATGCTGCCGCCCAGAAACGTCCACCACGATGGACGCTCGTAGGAAGCATCATGCCGCCAGGCAAGCCAGACCCAAAACGGAACCAGTAACGGCTCCAGCAGAACAATAAAAGAAGCTTGATGACTCGGCATATGCCGCACTCCGCGTGCAAATAATACGTAGGGAAGCCCCATTTGAAAGGCGCCGAAGGCGACTAACCAGGAAGTCTGTCTAACGGACGGAAGCACCCCGACGTAAAGCACGTAAGGCAGTAATATGACGGCGGTAACGAGCAGATTCAGGGAGATTAACCAGGCTGAATCAAGATCTCGCAAAGCGCGAACAGACAACACGACCATTGCATAAAAGAAACCGGACACCAGACCTAACAGTACGCCTTGGAGACCAGAATCGCTCATGGTTGATTGATGACGCACTTCAAAGAAAACGATCAATCCCACACCGAAAAGCACTGCGGCCAACATCCGCCAATCGGCTCGTTGAATCGGCTCACGAAACAATGTTGCGCCGATCAGAAATACCCAGAACGGCGCCGTGTGCTGTAACCAAATCGCATTGGCCGCAGTCGTTTTGGTAATCGCATACATGTAGGTGATACTCATCACCGCGAACAGCAGCGTCGCTGGCACCAACCACCAAGTCCAGGAGGGTCGCCGAACAAAAGGCAGTAAGCACAATCCGGCAAACAACGTGCGCCAAAAAGCCAACAAAGCACCGCGAGTTTCCAAAGGCCATGCAGAAAAAATGGGGGCCTTGGCGAACAGCCCGCTGGTGCTCCACAAGATCGCAGCAGATGCCACCAACCAGCGACTCCGCCACACCAAATCATTTAGTTTTGGTGACTCACACTGATTCGATGGTTGGTTCACAATCGGCGGACTTAGCTCAACAGGTCCATGGCGACGTGTGCTTCTTCAACGCCTGTCAAGCGATGATCAAGTCCACGAAACTTGTACGTGAAGCGGCGGTGATCAATACCCAAACAGTGGAGTATCGTCGCATTAAGGTCACGAATATGAACGGGATTCTCGACAACATTGTAGGAAAATTCATCCGTTTTCCCATACTCGAAACCTGCTTTGATTCCGCCACCGGCCATCCAAATCGTGAAACAACGACCGTGATGGTCTCTGCCAGCTCCCGGGCTACCGATGGCACCTTGGCTGAAAACTGTGCGACCGAACTCACCGCCCCAAATGACCAAAGTTTCGTCCAACAAGCCGCGCTCTTTCAGGTCTGAAACCAGCGCAGCCGAAGCTTGATCGACATCCTGACATTGTTGTGGTAGCTGTCTTTTCAGCGATACATGCTGATCCCAACCACGGTGGAATAGTTGAACAAAACGTACTCCCCGTTCAGCCATTCGTCGCGCCAACAAGCAATTCGCGGCAAAACTTCCCGGTTTCCGCGCTTCCTCCCCGTATTGCTGAAACGTTCGCTCAGATTCATCGCTCAGATCCATCAAGCCCGGCACCGAGGTCTGCATGCGATAGGCCATTTCATAGGCATCAATCCGCGCGTGGATTTCCGGATCACCAACTTCTTCAGCCCGCATCCGATTCATGGCAGCTAAATCATCGAGCAAACGACGACGACTCGCCGGCGTCACGCCATCGGGATTCGCCAAATAAAGCACTGGACTTGCCCCGGGCCTCAATTTGACTCCCTGATGGCTGCTAGGGAGAAAGCCATTTCCCCACAAACGCGAGAACAAAGGTTGGCCCGGATTCTTGCCGGTCCCTTGTGACAACAAGACCATGTAGGCTGGAAAATTCTCATTCTCGTTTCCCAACCCATAGCTCAACCATGAACCTAAACTCGCATGACCAATCTGCTGAGATCCCGTGTTGATAAAGGTAATCGCCGGATCGTGATTGATCGCTTCGGTGTTGACGGATTTCACCATTGCGATCTGATCGGCAATGCGCTGTGTGTAAGGCAACAGATCGCTGATCCAAGTCCCATGCTGCCCGCAACGTTTCATGGATCGCATCGGAGCCACAATGGGATAACTGGACTGGCCGGCCGTCATACCAGTAACTCGTTGCGAGCCTTTCACACTTGCTGGTAACTCAGTACCGTGCAACTCGCTGATCTTTGGCGAATAATCGAACAGATCAACATGCGATGGCCCCCCCGACTGAAACAGATAAATCACGCGTTTCGCCTTGGCAGCGAAGTGAGGTATCTCGTCCTGAGGCACATTGGCCGCCATCGTTGGCGACGACAAGAGCTTTGGCAACAACATCGAACCTAGTGCGATACGGCCCAGCCCGTTGGCTTGGTTTCCCAAAAAAGCACGGCGCGTCACCGCGGCAAGCTGTTGATCAAGCATAGCCATTTTTCATTCCGCCAATTATCCCTTGGTAATCGTCTCGCTTAGGTTCAACAACAGCATCGCCACCGAAGACCAGGCAGCGTGTTCGGCCACCGGCAAATCACCGAAATCCGATTCGCCGATTTGTAAGTAAGCATGGGCAGCGGACGGATTCTCTTGAAACCGATGAAATTCACGTTGAAACGCCTGCTGCACAAGCTTGGCTTCGGCGGGTAATGGCTCACGCGCTACCACGGCCGCAAACGCGAAGCGAATCTTGGCCTCGAGGTCGGAGCCTCCCTGCAAGATAATCTTTTGTCCCAAGGCACGACTGGATTCAACAAATTGAGGATCATTCAGCAGCACCAAAGCTTGCAGCGGTGTGTTGGTCGTGAGTCGCCGCACGGTACAGATTTCACGATTGGGTGCATCAAAACTGATCATCGCGGGTGGCGGGACCGTCCGCTTCCAAAAAGTATACATGCTACGACGATAGAGATCATCGCCGTGATCCTGAACAAACACCTGAGCGGTTGCGGGCGTGCTACCGTAATGGCTGACCTCTTTCCAGAGACCATACGGCTGATATGGCTTCACACTGGGCCCACCGATGCGAGGCACGAGTAGACCACTCACCGCAAGCGCATTATCGCGAACAAACTCAGCCTGGAGCCGAAAGCGGGGCCCCCGAGCCAACCAGCGATTTTCAGGATCTGCGGCAAGCAACCGTTTGGTGACATTCGACGATTGCCGATAAGTCGCGGACATGACCAGCTGTTTCAACAGCGATTTGACGTCCCAACCACTCTCCACGAACTCGACCGCCAACCAGTCGAGCAATTGCGGATGGGTAGGCGGTTCTCCCTGAGACCCGAGATCGGCCGAGGTCTTTACGAGTCCCGTTCCAAACAACATTTGCCAAAGTCGATTCACGGCGACTCGCGACGTTAAGGGATGGTCTGGCTGTGTCAGCCACCGTGCTAAGCCGAGTCGATTTGCGGGCGCGTCGGCTGGCAAAGGCGGTAAACTCGCCGGCGTTCCGGGATCAACTTTTTCAGTCGGTTGATCATACTGCCCCCGATTCAACATAAACGTTTCGCGCGGCTGATTGGCGATATCCATCACCATCACTTCGTGCTCTTCTGTCAGATGCTGCCAACGTTCTTCAAGATTTTGAATTCGGTATCGCACGTTGCGGAAATCTTCACTGACTTCAGCATGATAAGCACGAACCAATTCAGCCATTTGCGGAGATCGTTTGCTCGGGGAAACTTGCAGCGCTTCCCGCACATCCTGCGGAACTTCCGAATCTTGATCGTTTCCGGTCACGGCAAACAGCCGATATTTGCCACCCGTCAATCCGGATCCGGCACCCCAAACCAGCATCACCGTCACGTAGGGAGACTCGGACGCGTGCAGCGGTTTTTCCAGCTGATAGGTGATGTGTTGCGATTCTTGATTGTTCGGGTGGGGCGACCAACCATTCGCATCACGTTCATCTAACGAATCCTCGGCCGGATAGTCGGGATGTGAATTGCTGGCGGTTGCCCGTTTGATTGCGAGCAAGCCATAGAGGTCAACCTGGTCCGCAGCCACTTTGGTCGCGGATGCGGAAAATGCCGTCAGCACCAGGCTGCCATCCATTCCGCGGCCTTTGCCATGCCCGATCCCCTGCTGCGGAAACTTCTCATCCGGGTAAAAAACAAGGCGTAAGCCGGTGATGTTATCCACGTTGATCTTGGCAGAAATCGACGGCGATCGACCTGCCCCATTCGGAAGGAAAACAGTCCCGTCTTCCGCAACATCGTAAGCCGCCGCGCGATTCGGTGAACTCACCTTCCGGACCTCGACCGGATGCAGCTGAAAATCTTGTCCCAGGGTGGCCAATCGGCTTCTTACCGATGATTCCCACTCAGGCTGAGACGTGGACGGCTGCAAAAGTCGTGATCGTAAGTGACTCAATTCCCGTTGCAGTTCTGCGATTTCCGTTTGATTGGCCCCCAAGACTGATTTGGCTTTCAACTTTGGCGTGGCGTTGATCCCACGATCGCCATCCAAGCCTCGATCGCTGAGCGTATTAAAATAGGCGAAAAACCGATAGTAATCACGTTGCGTAATCGGATCGTATTTGTGATCGTGACATTGGGCACAGGCCATCGTCAAACCGAGAAATGCTTCCGACGTCGTCTTCACCCGGTCAGCCACATAGTTGACGAGATTTTCCGCGGGAATCGTGCCGCCTTCATGGGTAATCATGTGATTTCGATTGAAAGCAGTCGCGACACGTTGATCCAACGTTGCTTCCGCCAATAAGTCACCCGCCAGTTGCTGAATGACAAATTGATCAAAGGGCAGATTCTGGTTGTAGGCATTAATCACCCAATCACGCCACAGCCACATCTGGCGTCCACCGTCAATGGAATAGCCGTTCGTGTCCGCGAAACGAGCTTGGTCCAACCACGCCACCGCCATCCGTTCGCCAAAATGAGCTGAATCCAATAATCGATCGACCAGTCGTTCGTAGGCATCAGCGCGGTCATCCCGAAGAAAAACTTCTACGTCGACTGGCTGGGGCGGTAGACCGGTCAAATCAAAATAAAGTCGTCGAATGAGTGTTCGCCGACCGGCCTCGGGGGAAGGTTGACGCCCGAGCGATTCGAGGCGAGACAAGACGAACTGATCGATCTTATTTTTCGACCAAACAGGAGTTGTCGTCGCGGGCGGTTTCGGTCGAATTGGCGATAGGAACGACCAGTGCTCTTGCCAGACGGCGCCCTGTTGAATCCAGCGTTGAATCAGTTCGACCTGTTGTTCAGTAAGCTGCTTGCCACTATCACGCGGTGGCATCTGCTGATCGGGATCACCCGTCGTGATCCGCACGAACAATGCACTCCCATCGACATCATGGGGGTGTACAATCGGCGGATCGCCGGCCAATACACCGTCCTTGACGTCCAACCGCAGATCGGCTTCACGATGATTCTCATCGGGACCATGGCACTGAAAACAATTGTCCGAAAGAATCGGACGAATGTCCCGGTTGAAATCAACATCGGCCTGTCCGACAGCGTTCGCCGTCGCCAACCCGACACACAGAAGCGTGGCACACGCGAGAAAATGATTCATGGCGGAAGGGGTACATAGCAGGGAGCAATTGGACCGGTCACGAGCTGAGCAGGGGCGATCCTCACCGTAGTCAGGAATCGATCCACCGGCTCGCATTGTAACAAGATTGAATAGTCGATGCGAAAAGAAGCGAAGGATTTGCTAATGAAATAGAGAGCGGATCGCAAAGCTTCCGACCGCGTAAATGCAAGCAGATGGAACATGCCTCGACGGTGATTCCACGTTGACAGGCGGACTTCGTCCGATCAGAAGCTAGACATCGCGTAGGACTTGTTCGGCCGCATTCTTTCCGCAGGCACCCATGACGCCTCCCCCCGGATGACTGGCGGCACCGCACAAGTAAAGTCCGCGTATCGGTGTACAGTGGTCGGCCCACCCGGGGATCGGACGGAAACAGAAAAGCTGATTCAGATTCATCGCACCTTGCATGATATTCCCACCCGTCAGTCCAAACGTACGTTCCAGGTCTAACGGACTGAGCACTTGTCGGTGCAAGATCGAATCCGGAACATTCGGCGCGTAGCGAGCCAGCAGATCAACACAACGATCGCCGAACGACTCTTTGATGTCATCCCAACTGCCGTCAGCAAGCTCGTAGGGAGCATACTGCACAAACATAGACATCACGTGTTGCCCATTGGGTGCGAGCGTGGAATCAACACTTGATGGCAACGTAATCTCCAAGATGGGCTCTTCACTCGGCTTGCCATACTTGGCGTCATCATAAGCCCGCTCGATAAACTCCAAGGTAGGCGATATATGAATCGTACCTCGGTGATGGCGTTCGATTGACTGACTCGGTGCACAAGTGAATTGCGGAGGTTCGGAGAGCGCCAAATTCACTTTCGCAGAGGCTGACGAATAGTCGATTCGCGAGATGGCCTCCCGAAATCCTTGCGGCAAATCATCCGGCTTCAAAAAACACTCGAATGTCAGATGAGCATCGACGCTCGATGCCACCACAGGAGCTTCAATGATGCCTCCTCCCTGCAGGGCAACCCCTTGCACCTGCCCCTTGCTGGTCAAGATCGATTCAACCGGCGACTCGCGTAAAATATCCACGCGTAAATCGAGACAGGCTTTTTCGAGCGAGTCGGCCAAGCCCCCCATACCACCCTGGATGTAGCCCCAAACGCCCCGCGCCCCACCCGCTTCACCCATCACATGGTGCAGCAACACGTAAGCCGTACCGGGCGAGGAAATCGAGGCAAACGCTCCAATCACTCCGTCAGTCGCTAAGGTCGATCGCAACACTTCGGCCTCAAACCATTTCTCCAAGAAGGGCCGTGCGGCACCCGTCATCAATTCGATGGCCAAGGGAATATCTTCGCCAAGCTCAACCATCGCGTTGTAGAGTTCCAACATCTTACGCGCATCACCCAGGCGTTTGGCGACTCCAATCTTGCGATACTCAGTCGGCAAAGGTAGTGGGTCGGGCGCCGATTGGCACAAGACAGGATCCAGTTGTTTCGCAACGCGTTCCAGAAAGCTGATGTAATCCGGATACCGTTCGGCGTCACGCGCACTGAACTTGGCAATTTCGCGTTGGCTATCAGCCATGTCAGGCCCCAACGTCAACGATCGGCCATCCAACATGGGAGTGAACGAAGAAGGATCACGGGGCAAGATTTTCAGCCCATATTGCTTCAGGCGAAGATCTCGCATGATCTCTGGTAGAAACAGACTGATCACATAGGCAGCCGTCGATACACGAAATCCGGGCCACAATTCTTCCGTCACGGCACAACCACCCAACACGTGCCGACGCTCCAACACGCAAACGGATTTTCCAGCTTTGGCCAAATAGGCTGCCGTCACGAGACCGTTGTGTCCGCCGCCAATAATCACGCAGTCGTAGGATGCTCGATTTGTGCCCATAGAATTCCGCTTCGATCCGTCTGTAATTAGCAACCGCCTTCATTTCTATCGGTTAAGCAACTCAAACAACTTGCGTAAAGCTGAAGGCAACAGATCTTAGCGGTTGGAGCAATGACAGCTAAAAAGCGTTTCGCCGCGATTCCACAAAAAGCATTGCTAACCCGCCCCTCAGACGCAACAGCTGGGACAGCTTAGGCGGAGCGGAAAATCAGCCGATAGCTTCCAGAACGGTCCGTTCCCGCAGTTAAGAACCGATGGATCGATAAGTTGGAACCACGTGGCCCGATCGTCGGCGTCAAGCTGCAACAGCCGTTCGGGCGGAGACCTTGCCGAACAGATTTCAGTCGCAAAAAACAAGCAATCAGGCTAGGCTGCAGTCGGTTCCGTGGTCCCGGATCCGCTCAAAGACACATTTCGCAAACAACTCATTTCAAACGACTTACGACAACAGACGTTTTTTTTAGCCGGAATTTCAAACATGGCGCGTCTGAATTCGCTCCCCCAAGGTACTTGGAAGCGTTCCGGCAGCAAACTGACTGCCCCTGCTTCACCAACGTCACGGAGAATTCCAATGCCCACCCTGTTTCGCCTAATCACCTCCAGCTTGATCGCCACTTCGATCATGATCGCTTCCGTCCAAGCCGACGACAGCCAACCGTCCGCGGTTGATTCCGGAAAAGCGGCTCAAGAAAAGCCTGCCGAGAAAAAGAAGCGAGCTCCGAAAAATAAAGTCGACGCGAAAAAACAAGCCGAGCGACGGGCTGTCCAAACCAAAAAACGATTCGCGCGTCTCGATCTGGATCAGAGCGGATTTCTCACGATCGAAGAGTTTGTCGTGCTTCCGAAAAAGCTGACCGACGAGGCAAAGATCGAGAAGCGCAAGACAGCGATGAATCGGCAATTCACCCGCCGCGATAAGGACCAGGACGGTAAACTGACCCTCGGTGAAATGAAAGCTGACTTGCCGAAGAAATCCAACAACAAAAAAGCGAAAAACCGCAAGCAAGCCAACAAGAAAGAGCAGGCGAAAAAGAAAGAGCGAGCCAACAAGAAAGAGCGAGCCAACAAGAATGATCAGGCGAAAAAGAAAGCTAAAAAGAAGCAACAAGCCGATGAGAAGGAAAAGGCTGCAGCCGCCAATTAGCGGTCGACTGCGAAAATTTCCCCGGCCCATTTCACCACGATCGGAAGCTGTCGACGATGCCAGAGACCCCGTTGATCAAACGCTTTTTGCAGCATCAAAACGACTTCATGTCGTATTTGATGGCGATCACTCGTGATCTCAGCGCAGCCGAAGAGATTTTCCAGAACGCAGCCATCGTGGTGATGGAACGGTCAGTCGATGACGAACCAATTCGCGATTTCCGAGCTTGGTCGAAGGAAATCGTGCGACGCCAAGCGCTGCGGCATCTGCGCGATGAGAGCAAGAATCAGTGGATGCGATCGTTGGAGCCCCTGTTACTTGATCAAATTACGCGAGTTTTCCTCGAAGACGACTCGAGTGAAATGCACGCCAAACAACAATCGCTGGCTCTGAGACAATGTGTCAGTGAAAGCTCGGAGGTCCATCGAAAGATGCTCGCACTTCGCTATGAGCAACGAGCATCTTTTGCGGACATTGGCCAAGCCATTGACCGATCTGAAATGGCGGTTCAGCGATCTTTATCACGCCTGCGGAAACGTTTGTATGACTGCGTCCAAAGCAAACTTCGATTGGCGGAGCATGGCGGATGACACACCAAGAACTCGAATCGTTAATCCTGGCCTATTTCGAGAAAGACCTCGATCCGCAGGGGCAAATGCGGCTCGCCGAGTTACTCGATGGATCATCGGAGGCACGGGCCATCTTCCAGTCCTACATGCAAATTGAGGGAATCGCATTTGGACTTGGACAGGCCGGTTGTTTGACGGACAACTCAACTCCCTTTCCTTCGGCAGCCAACTCTCCCGTCCCGGCGCTCCCTCCAACCAAACCGATCGAACCCACCCACAAGATCGCACCGAGCCAAAACGGTCGCCGAATGATGGGCCTTGGATTGGGTGGTCTCATCGCCCTGTCCCTGGTGGCTTGGATCGCCATCTACTTGGTGCCGGGTCAACAGTCGCACGAACAGTTAGCGAGTGTGGGTCACATTTCTCGGATTGTGGCCGCCGAATGGATCAGTTCCGCTCCCGACGTTGGCGATGAAGTGTCAATAGGAAGCTTTGAGATCCAAAGCGGACTCGTCGAGTTTGAATTCCACAACGGGGCGATCGTGATTTTAGAAGGGCCGGCCCGTTTTGATATCCACTCTGCCGAGCAGACGTTCCTCCATCATGGTCGTGTTCGCACGATGGTACCTCCTCAGGCTTACGGATTCACGATCGACTCGGCCAACGTCCAAGTGATCGATTTGGGCACTGAATTCGGCATGGAGGTCGATGACAACGGAACGGCCGAGGTGCACGTGTTCGATGGCGAAGTCGAAGTGTTCGATCGCCAAGATATTTCGACAAACTATCGGACGTTGCTCGTGGCAGGCGAAGCGATTCGCCGAGATACTAACGGCTTACAGAGTGAAATCGACGCTGATGTAGATGCCTTTGTCGATCAACTCACATTAGCAAGTCGCGCCGAAGCACACCTCGAAGAGATGAAGGATAAATTGAGTGAAGCCTTGAGCCAACAGAGTCACGTTGCCAAGCAGTTGCGGGAGGCGGAAACAACTGCAAAACGGTCTCCCCAATTACAACGTCTCAAAAAGTCATCTCAAAAGGCCAAACAGCGTTGGAACCTGAGGCAAGACACACCCGAGCTAAAGTCACGGCTTGCTGCAAGAGACGAAGCCAAAGCAAGAGTGGAACAATTGCGACGCAAGTTGATGTTGGACGATCCGACTGGAAAACAGTTGCTAGAAAAACTGAACCAATCAACGGCATCCCTGGCTGAGTCAAAGCAACGCCTAGCCGAAGCCAACAAGAACCGGGAACCGATTCGAAAAAAATTGCATCGAGAATTGCGACACCATCAACACGAACGAAAGCAAGCCCAGTCAGAATTCCGATCGTATCACTCAAAGTTACGAAGTAAGCATCCAGAAATTCGCGAGGTGACTCAAGAATTCAACCAGGCTCGGAAGCAACTTGATAACTATTTGGCACAGCCGACCTACAACGACCTACAAAAAAAGGCCGAACGGAAAAGAAAAGCCTTTTTGGCCAAACAACGACAAGTGCTGCAAGATGATAAGTCAATCAAGCGACTACGAGAGCAACTAAACAACAGACGCCGTCAAGCACGTAGACTGCGGCGTGATATTCAGCAGCTTCAACAAGCAATCGCAACACAACTTGCCATTCAAGTCGACAACGATCTCAATTCAAGCGATATTGAATAAAGCAGGATCGCGTTTTGTCCGTTTCACCAGCAATCCGTTTCACCAGTACTTTAGGATTTGATCAACGAGGATCGCCATGTATCGATACGCCGTCTTGCTGTTCAGCGTAACAAGTCTGGTATGGACCTCGACAAACCAACCGGTCAATGCCGACGAGTTTTCGTTCTTCGAAAAGCGAATTCGTCCGGTATTGGTCGAACATTGTTACAAATGTCACTCGGCAGAATCCAAGTCCGTCAAAGGAGGACTGCGACTTGACACGCGGGCTGGCATCCGCCAAGGGGGCGACTCGGGCCATGCTGTCGTACCTCGCGATGTGGACGAAAGTCTCCTGATTAGCTCACTGCGGCACGAATCCTACGAAATGCCCCCATCGGGCCAGCTGGATGATTCGATCATCGCCGACTTTGAAAAGTGGATACGCCGCGGAGCACCCGATCCGCGAGATGGCCCTACCAGCGATTCCGAAACCTCTTTGGATGTCGAGGCCGGTCGGAAGTTTTGGTCCTTTCAACCCATCACCAATCCGAATCCGCCCACGTCAAGTGATCCGACTTGGTCCGTCAACCCCATCGATGATTTCGTCCGAGCCCAATTAGATCGGGTTCAGCTGCGACCGAATCCTGACGCCAATCGCGAAACGCTGATCCGCAGGCTGTCATTCGACCTGCTTGGACTCCCCCCCACGCCACAACAGATTGACAAGTTTGTGGCTGATAGCTCTGACGATGCGTATGAGAATTTGGTTGATCGCATGTTACAGTCAAGCCATTTTGGTGAACGCTGGGGCCGTCACTGGCTGGATGTTGTTCGCTTTGCCGAATCCATGGGAAAGACACGAAACTATCCATTCCCATTCGCCTGGAGATACCGGGACTACGTCATCAATTCACTGAATGCCGATAAGCCGTATGACCAATTCATCACTGAACAATTGGCGGGAGATCTGCTCCCCGCCGAAAGTGACAAACAACAAGACGAACAACTGATTGCAACCGGCTTCCTCGCACTCGGCTCACACGATCTGAATCAAAATAATCGAGCAGTGTTCACGATGGATGTCGTCGGCGAACAAATCGATACAACAAGTCGTTCTTTGATGGGAATGACTGTTGCCTGTGCTCGATGTCATGATCACAAATTTGATCCCATCCCCACACAAGACTACTACGCGCTGGCGGGCGTATTTCGCAGCACGTCGATGCTGAATGGCTACGGAAACAAGCGTCCGAACAAACAAACCTACAACCAAGACGGTCTCTTCCATGAGCTGAACACGACGAAAACCGTCAAAAATTCACGCCCGCAAACCAACCGCAACGCAAAGCGGCGATCCCCGAAGCTATCCGCCGCCAACGCGCGACAATTGGCCAAAGCGAAACGAACCGTCAAAGAGTTGCGGCAACAAATCAAGCAAATTGGCTCAAACCAAAGCCTCGAACCAAAACAAATTCGGGCACAAACGGCTCCACTACGACGGCAGCTTCAACAGATCCAAAAACGCGTCCGCAATTTGAGTAAACGAGCCGAAGCCGCAAAAGCTCCCAAGCGGAAAAAGGTCAAAGACAAGGAACCAGCGGTGAGCGGATCACTGGCAATGGGTGTGACGGAGGCCAAACGGCCCCAAGACTGTCAAATCAACATTCGCGGCGATGTCAAACGACTCGGCCCGAGTGTGCCGCGTGGCTTCTTGCAAGTTGTCTCATTACCAACCACCATCCCGGAAGATGTCAGCGGCCGCCTTGAACTGGCCCAATGGCTCACGCACCCAGAACATCCATTAACGTCTCGTGTAATGGCCAATCGCGTCTGGCATCATTTGTTTGGTCGAGGACTGGTAAGGACAGTCGACAACTTTGGGACGACCGGATCAGCTCCTTCCCATCCAGAACTGCTAGACTTTCTTGCTCGTCATCTGATGCAGGAAAACTGGTCAATCAAACAGCTGGTAAAATTAATTGTGCTCAGCCGCACTTACCGTCTCAGCAGCGAGTTTGACCAGCACAACTACGAAGTTGATCCGGACAATCAATGGGTCTGGAGAATGAACCGACGACGCCTCGAAGCCGAATCAATTCGAGACGCCATGCTGGCGGCAAGCGGTTCGCTCCAGCTGCAACCACCCACGGGATCGGTTGTCCAAGATTTCGCGATTTCCGAACTGGGACGACGCCAAAACACTCCAACTACCTTCCTCGATGACGTCCATCGCACCATTTACTTACCGATTGTGCGATCGAAAGTACCCGCCTTTCTCACGACCTTTGATTTTCCCGAGCCAAGCGAAGTGAATGGTCGACGCGATGTGACCACGGTCCCGACTCAGGCCTTATTTATGATGAACAACCCGTTCGTCCTCAAACAAGCTCGACTGATGGCGCAAGACGCGCTCGCCGACCAAAGCATTGACAACGATGAGGACCGCCTGCAACTCGCTTATCAAAAGCTTCTGGGACGCCGGGCGACATCCGAACAGATCGAGCGCTCATTGAATTACATTAACGGTACAGTGGAAACCGAAAACTCCACAAAAGAAGCTCAGCTTGGAATCTGGACAGACGTGATGCAAGCACTGATCGCGAGTTCGGAATTTCGTTATCGCAGTTAACTGAGATGGAAGCCGGTATCAGAAGCCGACTCGCTGAAAGAGCTTGCGGCAAGCCGCTCACATTCCCCCCAGAGGTGACCCTATGTTAAATCAACTCGAAACCTGCTCGCGACGACAATTACTCAGACGCGGCAGCTTGGGGTTTGGCTATCTCGCCTTGGCCGGATTAGCGAATTCAAGCCGGGCCGAAGACGCATTTCAAGGTCCTCTTGCCGTTAAGCAACCGCATTTCGCTCCGCGTGCAAAACGCGTGATCATGATGTTTATGCAAGGTGGGCCATCACACGTCGATACGTTCGACTACAAGCCCGAGCTTCAAGCCGGCCAGGACAAAACCTATCAGGATCCGAACGGTCGCCGCCGCGGCAAGCTTTTGCCTTCCCCCTGGAAATTCTCCCAACACGGCGAAAGCGGCTTGGAAATATCAGAACTATTTCCGCACCTGGCAAAGCATGCGGACGAATTGTGTTTGTTGAATAGCATGCACACCGATAACCCGGCTCACCCACAAGCCACGATCATGATGCACACCGGATCGATTAACTTTGTTCGCCCCTCCGTCGGTAGCTGGTCCGTCTACGGATTGGGCACCAGCAACCAAAACTTACCAGGCTTTGTCACGATCAATCCGGTGGGAAATCTTGGCGGAACTCAAAACTACGGCTCCGCTTTTTTACCCGCGGCTTATCAAGGTACCCGTATCGATGTGGGAAACAATCCGATCGCGAATATCCACAGCCAACGAAGTCGCCGCGAACAGCGAAAATATTTGGATTTGTTGCAATCCATGAACCAAGACAATTTGGATATTGCCCGGGTTGATCCAGAACTTGAAGGTGTCATCGAAAGCTATGAGTTGGCCTTTCGCATGCAATCCGAGGTTCCCAACCTGCTGGACTTATCGAACGAATCCGAGGCGTCCAAAGACAACTACGGCATGAACGACCGAAAGACGGCTGCCTTTGGTACCCAATGTTTGATGGCTCGGCGACTTGCCGAAGCAGGTGTCCGATTTATCGAAATCACTCACCGAGGCTGGGATCAACACAATTCGTTGCGCACCAAACTCCCAAACAATTGCCAGGCCGTCGATCAACCTATTGCCGCGCTCATTTCAGATCTCAAACAGCGAAACCTACTCGAAGATACCTTGCTGATTTGGACGGGTGAATTTGGAAGAACACCGACAGACCAGAATAATGGCAATGGACGGCGACACAACAATCGCGGTTTCACCACTTGGCTCGCAGGCGGAGGCGTCCAAGGTGGAATGAGATACGGAGCCACCGATCCGGTGGGAATGGCGGCCGTCGAAAACAAAGTTCACGTCCATGATCTACACGCCACGATCCTCCACCTGCTTGGCATGGACCATGAACGATTAACCTATCGGTATTCAGGTCGCGATTTCCGTCTCACCGATGTGCACGGAAATGTCGTCCATGACATTCTGACCTAAGCATCACTCACAAGTCGAAAATGCTTTAGTTGACTTGCACTCACCTATCCACGGCCTAGGACAACTCAGCAAAGCGTCGAAATTCCATTTCGGTCATGAAGATGCCTTCGCGAGGAAGCTGTATCAACAGCTGCGCATCCGGCCACCCGACCGCTTGCAGCAATTGGTTCCAGGCCTGAGTTGAAACGGTTCCTTTTATCTCAACGCTGTTCAGACCCGTCGATCCGTCATTCAATTGCCCATCGAGTTGCCAGTTTGTCTTCGACTCCACGCCGACCCAAACAAACGAGCCATCCGGCTCAATAAACATTCTTGGAAAACTCTCCAAACACGACAGGACTTCCTCAAAAGATCGTGGCAATGGAGGTACGATCTTCGTCGACGGCAGGTCGATCACCTGACGGACAACGCCCTGGAGAGAAACCACCTGATAAACCAGGTCATCTTTGGGTGCAGCTTGCAAAATGACGTGCATCGGAATCATCACCGTCTCACATCGCCTCACGAATCAATGGAAAATTAAAATTGCATTAATGCCAGCACGAGCGGGCCATGAGAGATGACAATAACTCGTATCATTTTTAGCTTTAACAGGTTGAACCGCGAAATCAAATTGGCAATCACAGCTCTGATCGAAGAGAAACATCGCAATTTGCTTTATCGAACTCTTCGCCCTAGGTATATTGAAGGTTGAAGTCGGCAACACCGTTGACACGTTCATGCCTCCACGGCGTTTTCGGATTCAAACACGGGTTTCTCAATCCGTCCTTCTTCTCAAATTCACTACGATAGATTTACATGTTCAAGAGTCTCGCATACATCACACTTGGGGGGAACCTAGTCGTGAAACACACGTCGCTAGTTTTCATATTATTGATTGCGATTTCGGGCAGCATCCAAGCACAGGAGGACCGCTCCGTCGTGAAAGCCTTTTTGACCGATACGGCCCCTGAGCTTGACGGCGAAATCAGTCCGGGTGAATGGGATGCAGCAGGTCCACCGATCCAGGTGATCCCAGAAGATCCGGGGACCGCTTTTCCAGACGACCCCTTCGGAGGTCCGGACGATTTGAGTTTTCAATTTCGCGTGATGTGGGAACAGCCATGGACCGCTTACTTTCTGTTCGAAGTCACCGACGACATCGCGATGGACCAAGTACCCAGCAATGCTTGGGAGCAGGATCAAGTCGAGTTATTTATGGATGGCGATGACTTGGAAGGCAGCTCGGACATTGCCAGCTATCAATGGTGGGACAGTGCCGAGACATATGGCAAACTCGGAGCAAGCCGTTTTGCAGGCACCTTCGAGGGCAATACGGCCATCATGTCGGAGTTTATCGACGATTTCTACGAAGATGAATTCGGCGCGTTTGGCGTCGCGACCGCATCAGAAACGGACGAGGAAGCCAACTATGTCGTAGAATACGCCGTTTCATTAGAGCCGATGTTTGACGCAGGAGTCTTCGATGGTACCGCGGCAGGTGACGTCGAGCAAATTGTCGCCGAAAACACGGTTGTTAAATGGACCGCCTGTGTCTCCGACGATGACAATTTCGGTGATGGCACGGCAGGACGCTCACACACTGCCTGCTACTATCGAGCAACGGAAGACGCAGACTGGAGAGATTCAAGTGCGTTTGCCGACCTCACCTTTGTTGGCCCCTATACTGGCGAAACACTGCTCGGCGATTACAACGAAAATGGCCAACTGGATTCCGCCGACTTGGATTTGCAAGCGAAAGCAATCCAAGATCAGGATTTAAACTTTGATGAAAACCAAGACGGTGTGGTTGATGTCGCCGATCGCTTGGTCTGGCTCGACAATTATAAGAACACTTGGATGGGTGACGCCGACTTAAATGGCGAATTTGACAGCTCCGACTTCGTAATCGTTTTCGCCGAAGCAAAATACGAAAACGGCGAGCAGGCCAACTGGACGCAGGGCGATTGGAACGGAGACACACAATTCGATTCGGGTGACTTCGTAGCGGCCTTCAACAGCGCCGGCTATGAAGCCGGATTACGTCCTGACGGCCCAAATCCCATCGTGGCCGCAGTCCCAGAACCGGCCAGTTTGGTGCTCTTCGTTCTCGGACTCGGCTTGCTGTTGCAAACACGACGGCGAGTCGGAACCCGCTGGCTGAGCTGAAAAATCGCAACTTTTTCCGACAATCCAGTCGCATCTTCTGTTAGGATTTCGCGAAGAAAGTAGAGCAGCACCGAGATCCCATTCGGGGAAAATCGGCTGTGGCTGAGTCTCGGCTGCCAGGATTGATGCCTCTCGTCCATCGCCACCGTGTTAGCAGTCAGCCCACATCATGATCAACTTTCCCCGCTCGTTCCGACCGAGTCACGGATCGACTGACCCTATTTCCCGGCCAAGAAAACGTCGCTGTTCGTTTGAGCCACTTGAGGCTCGACAAGTGCTCGATGGCACCTCTTTGGTGATCAGCGAATTCATGGCCTCCAACAGCACGACTCTCAAAGATGAATTTCGGGAGTACAGCGATTGGATCGAAATCCACAATCCGACAGAAGAAACCATCTCAGTGAATGGTTGGCGATTGACGGACGATGCAGAAGATTTGGAAAAGTGGCAACTGCCGGATGTGACCGTACCAGCAGCTGGATTCCTGGTGGTGTTTGCATCGGGTGCAAACCAGAGCGATCCCGAATCGGAATTGCATTCAAACTTCAAGCTTTCTTCGGATGGCGAATACCTAGGGCTGATCCAGCCCGACGGAACGGTATCTCACGAGTACAAACCTGACTTTCCGAATCAATCAAACGATGTGTCATACGGCCTTGTGTTTGGTGACGCAGGTGCACAGCCAGACGTACTCAGTTTCTTTCCAAATTCGACCCCTGGCGAAATCAATCAGGTTGAAGCCATCACCCAATCTGCAGCCGAAGTTCACTTTAACGTTGAACGAGGATTCTTCACAGAACCTTTCGAAGTCACTTTGTCGGTTGATAATCCTAACGCGGCAATCCGCTACACGACCGACGGAACGGCGCCAACAGCCGAACATGGTCAACTCTACAGCGATGCGATCACAATTGACACCACCACGACACTTCGCGCGGCTTCGTCCGGTGATGGCTTTTTGACCAGCCAAGTGGGTACGCAAAGCTACATCTTTTTGGACCACGTGCTGACACAAGATGGTACGGGTTTACCCGCGGAATGGGGATACTTCGATGATCAAGGACCACGTCGACCCGCCCGCGCCAGCGCTAATTACGGCATGGATCCCGACATCGTTAATCACGAAGACTACCAAGAAACCATCAAGGACGACCTACGATCTTTACCCACGATTTCGCTCGTTGTTGATCCAGATGACCTTTGGGAATTCGAAAACGGACTCTATAGCAATCCCGAACGCAAAGGTGACGATTGGGAGCGACCCATCTCAGTGGAAATGATGGACGGCAATGGTGAAACGCTGTTGGAAGAAAACGCGGGCGTACGAATCCACGGCGGATGGGCACGACGACTCTCGCAAACCAAAAAGCTCTCGTTCAAGTTAATTTTCCGCAGCCAGTATGGTGAACCAACTTTGGACTACCCTTGGTTTGGTGAAGACGACCAAACCGAATTCCAGGCCATTGTGCTACGAGCCGGATTCAACGATTCCTATCGCGACAGTGGATCCGGCAATAACACCTACACACAGGACCAATGGACACGACAAGCTCAACGAGACATGGGCGGTTATACGTCCCGCGACGAATACGCCCATCTGTATCTCAACGGCCTCTATTGGGGAGTCTACAGTCCAACCGAACGCATGAATGCCGAATGGGCTGCGTCCACAATGGGTGGTGATCCGGAAGAATGGGACGTCATCAACACGGGCGGTAGCGTCATTGACGGCAATACGCGTTCCTTTACCAACTTGATGCGTGCCGTCGATCCGCGACGTGGGGATATCGACTACGAAAACGTCAAAAGCATGCTGGATGTCGAAGATTTCATCGACTACCTGATTGTCAATCAGTTTGTCGGTAACTGGGATTGGCCGCACAACAATTGGTACGCGTCACGGCGAAATGTCGAAGGTGAAAAGTGGAGGTTCCACAGTTGGGATGCGGAGGCCGCTTTTCAACGAGGGGTCGTCGAAAATCGAGTGGCGACGAGCGGCACCGAAACTGGCCC
This sequence comes from Pirellulaceae bacterium, assembly GCA_029243025.1. Taxonomy (NCBI): domain Bacteria; kingdom Pseudomonadati; phylum Planctomycetota; class Planctomycetia; order Pirellulales; family Pirellulaceae; species Pirellulaceae bacterium. Next base: position 295,411 of record JAQWSU010000006.1, read on the forward strand.
CGCGAAGGTTTATTCGGGTCTACGCAACATTCCGGAATTTCAAGAACTGTATGCGAATCGAATCACCAAACACTTTTCGCCGGGAGGCACACTTTCGACCGAAGCCAACATTGCCAGATTAAATTCGTTGGCGAGCGAAATTGATCGAGCCATGGTCGGCGAATCCGCCAGATGGGGTGACGGCCGGAATGATACAGGGCGAGCCATCACCCAAGAAGTTTGGAGAAAACGAATTCAATCGATCAATTCGAACTATTTTGCCAAACGATCTGAACGCGTGTTGCGTCAATTCCGTGATGCCAATTTCCTTCCGACTGTTGACGCACCTATCTTCAGCCAACCGGGGGGACAAGTCGATCCAGACAAAGAGATTTCACTCACAACCGATCTAGTCGATGGTGAAATCCATTACACACTCGATGGATCTGATCCGAAAGGCTCAGACAACCAACCCAGTGAATCCGCGATCTCGCTCAATTTCCAAGATCTCGTCTCGCAGGATTCACCCGCGAGATTACTCGCGCCCTCAGGCAACGCTCAGGAAACCGATTGGACATCAACCAACTTTGACGATTCCAGTTGGATCCGTGGGCGAACCAGCATCGGCTTCGATACGGGGGAAATTGAAGACCTGATTTCGGTTTCCAAGGAATTCGATGTTCGGGAGATTCAATCGGCCACAAAACTCAATACGGTGGAACTTGCGACTCAATTGCTAGAAGGCATCAACGTCGAAAGTGAACTCGAGCACGAACCGGTCCCCTACCTGAATTTCCTCCACGGCAGCCGGGGAGGAAATTTTGACGACAATTTGAACTTTGCTGTCAACAAAGACAATTTCGCGATGGACATCAACGGAACAATCCGCGTCAAAGAGAGTGGCGTGTATACGTTTCTGTTAACGAGCAACGACGCGGTGCGTTTAATCATCGATGGTAAAGTACTTTACGTCGACGAGGAGCGTCACGGAACTCGCGATAAATTCGTCACCACAGAGCTCAGCGCAGGAGACCATGCGGTTAACCTGTTCTGGTTTGATCGTACGGGGACGGCTGTGCTTGAGTTCGCCTACGCACCCGGCGAAAAAACATTGTTTGACGACACGTTCACCATTGTGGGCGACATCAAACATCGCCCCTACACCGAATTAATCCGTACGGATCTGCAAGCCGCACTCTTGAACCAAACCTCTTCTGCCTACATGCGTATACCGTTTCAAGTCGCAAATCGAGATGAGATCGACAACCTGGTACTCAAAATGCAATACGACGATGGTTTCGTAGCCCATTTGAACGGAACCGAAATTGCGCGTCGGTCGAGCCCGGATTCGATCGCTTTTGATTCTGCTGCAACGATCAATCGATTTGACGTCGCGGCGATTTCGCCCGAACTGATTGATCTTTCAGAGTTTATGGGCTTGCTGCAAGATGGCGACAACATGCTCACCATCCAAGCCCTTAATGTGGACAAGGACGATACTGACATGTTCTTGTCGCCACGTCTGATGGCTTTCGATAATGGCAAGCCTATTGACCTTGAAAACTCATCAACGGTGAAGGCTCGTGTATTCCGTGACGGAATCTGGTCAGGCATGACGGAAGCGGATTTCAGCGTCGGCGTACCCGCTACGATCGATGATCTACGCGTAAGCGAAATACATTATCATCCCCGCGCGGCGAACAAGTTCGAAGCCGAGGCTGGATTCGAAGACGCCGACGATTTTGAATTTATCGAAATTGTGAATATTGGTCCCAATACGATCGACCTCAGCGAAACGCGTTTCGTGACAACAACGATTGCAGACTCTCAGGAAGGTGTTGATTTTTCGTTCGCTGGCTCCGCAATCACAGAACTCGGTCCTGGACAACGGGCGGTGGTCGTCGAAGATCTCCGCGCTTTCGCTTTCCGATATGGAAACAAGCTTCCGGTCGCCGGACAATGGTCAGGCCAATTGAGCAATTCTTCAGAGCAAATTACTCTTCGCATCGGAGAAGCACTCGTCCAGTCCTTTGCCTATTCCGACACTTGGTATCCTGAGAGTGATGGGCCAGGAGCTTCGCTAGAAGTGATTTCGCCGGCAGAAACTCTCGCCAGCCGTTGGAATTCGGCCTCCAGTTGGCGAGTGAGCGGATTGGATGGATCACCTGGTTTTGCTCGCGCCAGCCAGCCTGGCGACGCAAATCGAGACGGCCTATTCGACACTTCAGACTTGATCCTCATATTTAGCGCGAACGAATTCGAGGACGACATCGCCAACAATTCAACCTGGGAAGAAGGCGATTGGGACCGAGATGGAGATTTCACCACCAGCGATCTGGTGGTTGCGTTCCGCTTCGGAAATTTCATGGATTCTGCGGCAGCTTCCACCGGCGTCAGTCCACAACTGTCGCCAACGAGCGTGTCACCGCCAAAATCGGCACTCCAACCCTCAGATGCCGAATTGTTTACGGCTTTGGACACTTCCGTCGACGCTCGTGACAAGCTGTTTCGTGACTGGATCGATCAAGTTTAGCCCAGCGGAACAGCTTGAGCTAGTAATTGGGACGGTGGCCCACTACAGTAGACGAACATTCGATCAACCGCCTCGTAGTCGTTGTGCAGCTGTAGATGCAGGGACTCGATTCACGTTAGTTGAGTCAGACGAATTGTCGCCACCACCCTGCCTCGTTCATCAATAATTGGTCCACCATTCATAAGGTTTCGTCGCATTAATGATTACGGGTCTTTCGGAAAATGATCAACATCCGTTCGCACTGCAAGTCAGCGAATTGCAAAAGGATTACGTGCTCAAGGGTGAAACCGTCCGTGCTTTGCGAGGCGTTAGCTTTCAGGTCGCCGTCGGTGATTACATGGCCGTGATGGGTCCGTCCGGATCCGGAAAAAGTACCCTCTTGAATTTGCTCGGCTGCCTGGATCGACCGACGGGTGGTCAATATTACCTGGGAACACAAAATGTGGCGGATCTGGATGACGATCAACTCTCAGAGGTTCGCGCCTCAAGCATCGGATTCGTCTTTCAATCCTATAATCTGATCCCGCAATTGACAGTGATCGAAAACATCGAAGTGCCACTTCAATATCAAGGAAAGCTGGGAGCTGAGACCCGCGACTTGTGCTGTGAATTGGCCGAAATGGTGGGGCTTGGCGATCGCTTGAACCACCGTCCCACCGAACTATCCGGCGGTCAGCAACAACGCGTTGCCATCGCACGCAGCTTGGTTAACGACCCCTATTTTATTTTGGCCGACGAAGCGACCGGTAACCTAGATTCGAAAACCACGAACGAGATCCTGCAGTTGTTCGGAAAGCTAAACCGTGAAGGTAAAACAATCATCATAATCACTCACGAAGATGAAGTCGCAGCTCGGACGAAGCGCGTGCTCCGACTTCGCGACGGTTTGATCGAAAGCGATCAAAGACGTGATCAGGCAGACACGGTCTCCTGAACACGGTCTCCTGAACACGGTCTCCTTGCCGCCAGACCCACAAAAAGCGTAGACGAGTACGCAAAAGTGTGGGATGAAATGCAAATCTACTTGCTTCTGACGTATCGCTTCGTGTAGGCTGCCCAACCTTGCTTGGCTCAAAAATCTCGTCGATTCAAGCAACTCCGAAGGTCGCAGGTTTTTGACAGAGGCAAACATGGAAACTGCAAATCCGTTTAAGTGGAATCCACAATGGGTCTTGATGCTCGTGCTGCTGATTCCAACGGCGGTCGAAGCTCAGAAACCAGTGGATCGGCAGTCGACCGAGACGAACTTTCGTCCTCGACGTTTGCTTAAAGAACAGCCCGCGATCACTCAATTCGACACCAAGTCGGCAGCGGAAGCGGCGGGTGTACTCGATCCTAACGAGCTCGTCTTAGGCGTCGTCATCGGTGATGAAGCACGGGCCTATCCGATCAACATGCTTACCGGACCCCGCCGGGAAATCATTAACGACGTTATCAATCAGCGCCCCATCGCTGCCACTTGGTGACATTTGTGCCACAACGGCATCGTGTATGCCCGAAATCCCGATCAACGCATCGTTACGCTCGGTGTTTCGGGAATGCTGTGGAATCGCAGTCTCGTCATGTACGACGTTGAAACACGCAGCTATTGGAGTCATCTTTTAGGTCGTGCCATGTCCGGACCGAGACGGAATACCGACTTGGAGCAAATCCCCTCGACGATGACAGACTGGGGCGCCTGGAAACGTCGATACCCGAACACCCGTGTGTTGTGGTTACCACGAAGCAGTCGGCAATACCGACGCGGGTTCTACCAAGCGCCCGAGCAGTTCGTACTGGGATTGGCTGGAGTCAACCCACCTCGAGCATGGGAATTCACCCAGTTATCTCGACATCCCGTCGTGAACGATCAAATCGACAGCAAGCGGGTGGTCGCCGTCTTTGACCCAGATACGGTCACTGCCCGACTCTACTCAAGCGAGCTACGAGGGAAAATCCTTGAATTTGAGCGGGATGCCAAAGGATTTCTCGATGTGCAAACGCGAAGCCTGTGGGATCGAATTACGGGCGAGTGTATCGCGGGTCAATACAAAGGTGCGAAACTCGTACCCATGCCAGCGATTGTCTCTTATCGTAAC